>JBJKPE010000117.1:0-28005 GCA_046706685.1 Thermodesulfovibrionales bacterium
GGGAATATTTCGCTGTCTCTCGGAAAGTTCCCGGCATTTTATCCATAAGTTGTAATAAAGGAAATTATCCTTCTCCTCTTTCAGGTGATTGTTGATGTCCCAGATATTCTTATAGAAGGGTGCCAGCTCCGGAGTGATCGCATCCCCTTTATTGACCGTATTGACAAGGTTATCCCGGATCATTCGCGCCGCCGATTGGCCCGCGGAGCCCGCATAGGTAATTACCTGGATTTTCCCGAACGAAACAGTGGGATTAGCCGTTTCCACGGCATGAGCGGAGGTAACGAAAAAAATCCTTGCTGTAGAATTGACCGCAAAGGCGTCATGGCGAAGCGTTTCGCCCGATAGTGCAGCATTCGGATATGGTCCTTCGGAAAGATAGGGGCGAAGATGGAACGGTTCTTTCCAATCGCTCCCGACAATTATGTCGCCTTCAGCAAAATGGTTCATGATGTAATAGGCAACGTCTTGCCATGGATAATTTCTTTTCTCAGCGAAGATTTGCTTCATATTCGGTGTCCAGGAGAGTATCAGCAGAATGACTGTCGCCACAGCGGGCAGCAGAGACTTTTTCGGGAAGAACTTTCCTGCAAAATGATCGACCCCCTCGGCGATGAAGATAATGATGACCGGCACGATGAAGATAAGAAAACGCGCATAGCCCCAGGGAAAATGCGACAATCCCTGAACTGAGATGAGAATTATCGGGAGAAAAATGCTCGGAAGCAGGATCGCAACAGGCTTCTCGTATTTATAGGATACCAAAGCACCCCCTATGAAACTTGCGGCAGAGACCCATGCAAAAAAGCCTCCCGAAAAGTACCGGGTAAAGATATAGGGGATATAGGAGACGCTTGTCGGAGGAGTGTCATGCCAGTGCGCGCCGAACCTCAGCATTTCAGGAAAAATCCTGGCATAGGAAAGATATATGAGGAGCGAGGAGACGGCCAACGGAAGCAACAGGGTGATCAGACCCGTAAGGTATTCTTTCTTCTTCAGAGTGAGGACAAACCCGCTGCATGCAATGAAAAGAAGAGAAATGACCGGATACAAGCCGTTAGGATGTGCCAAAATCAGGAAATAGAAGCCTATCCCGACCAGGGCTCCATAACGGTAAGTGCGCATGTCGTACCACTTAAGGAACAGGAGCATCACAACGAGCGATAATGCTGCCAAAAGAGAATAGGATCTGATGATCACACTATAACTGATCAGGTAAGGGTTCACGGCAACTAAAGCGGCAGCGATCAGGGAAACACGGGAAGAGGAAAAGCGTCTCGAAAGGGACGCTGTTAATGGAATCGTCGCTATTCCCGCCACGAGCGGGATAAACCCCAGACTCAGCTGGCTCTTGCCAAAAATAGCGGCTACCAATTTTTCTGCGACGATAAAGTAATTCATCGATAACCACGTCGCAAAGTGGGACAACAGGTAGGGGATATCTTTTTTGATATAGATGAGCGTCCCGATCTCGTCGCCGACAAACGGCCTATTGCGAAGATAGACGCAGCGGATGATTGCGCCAAGGACCGTTATGCACAGAAGATACCATTTTTCAGATCGCGAAAAACGACCTTTTAGTTCAGGAGAATGAATAAAAGCCATATTTTCTTTCACAACCATCCACGATACGGGAAGGCATCGCTTTCCGCCCCTGCTGTCATTCCGTCACTCATGTTGCCCCCTCTCCTGATATACTTCTTCCTTGCGGCCGGCAAGTGCTCTATTATAACTTTTCAGAGATCTCATGTGGTCTCACGCAGCTAGAGTAGTGAGTCAGTTCCGTGGAAAAGATGCGCGAGCAGGATTTATCTTCCGACCTCCCGGCTCGCTGAGGGGAATGATACAAAAGTGCTTGTTTCTTAACAACTTTGCCCTTAAAAAAGCGGCAAGATTAGACGAATTCCAGAAAGGCCGCCGAAAGCCGGTGCGCCGCAGCCCGTGGAGAAAATGCGGAGGGTTTATTTATAATAAGCCATAGAGGAGTGCCGAGGTATGACACCGGGAAAAAGGAAAAAACGTCTGCGGCCGGGATGGGACGAATACTTTATCGATATCGCCAAGGCTGTATCGGCGCGTGCTACGTGTTTCAGGCGGAGGTACGGCGCCGTAGTAACGAAGGACAATATTATTGTAAGCACGGGTTATAACGGTGCGCCTGCAGGCATGAAAGACTGTCTGGAGGTCGGCAAGTGCACGAGGAAGGAACTGCAGATACCGCACGGCGAACGTTACGAATTGTGCCACAGTGTACATGCCGAGGCTAATGCTATCATCAGGGCCTCCGTCGATGAACTCAAGGATGCTACTATCTACATCTCCGGAGAAGACAGCGGGCTGGGGGAGTGCCACTCGGAACCGTGCATGATGTGCAAGAGAATGATCCTGAACGCGCGCATTGAGAAGGTCGTCTTCTCGGACGGCAACGGCAAGTTCCATGTCATCAAACCGAAAGACTGGTTGAAGGGCCGGGTCTAAAGAACGGTTCAAACTGTTCAAACTGTTCAAACGGTTTAAACCGTTCAAACCTTTCAAACCGGTCAAACTGTTCAAACCGTTCGTCAGGCTTCTTCGAGGAGGAAAAGATGAAAAAATACGGGCTGCTGGTTTTGATCTTTGGGATGGTGTTTTCCATGACTGCTTTTGCGGCGGATGCCGGCATTCAGTGGCTGTCGCTCAAGGCGGGGATGGAAAAAGCGAAAGCGGAGAACAAGCCTCTTATTGTCGATTTCTATTACGGGAAGGGATGTCCGCGCTGCGAGGCCATGCAGGAACAGGTGTACGACAACCCGTCTATCGCTGCCAAGGTCATGAAGGATTTTATCCCCGTGAGGGTTGACCTGAAAAAGAAGTTGACGAAGGAAGAAGAGGATCTGGGCAATAAATATAATTTCAAGAATGATTGTCTGCTGTTGTTTCTCGACCCAAAGGGGGAGATAATAAACGACACGATGGGCAAGAGAATGTGTTTCGTCGACAAGATCAATCCGCAGTGGTTTATCGATTACCTCAACATGGTGGAGTCTTACTACCGTAAGTGAGGACGCGCTCCCCGGTACCTGCCAGCTGAAAAAGGGACCCCGAACCGGGGGCAGGTTTGACAATCTGACGCATGATAAGTTATCCTAAAAAACTATCGCGGGGTGGAGCAGTCTGGTAGCTCGTCGGGCTCATAACCCGAAGGTCAGAGGTTCAAATCCTCTCCCCGCCACCAGAAAATATTACTATATTTCAATAGATTAGAGGCTGTCAGACGAAAAGTCCGACAGCCTCCGATTTCGTCCATGTATAAAGAACTCCATAACCGAATTGACCCCTGTTTATCTTCCGGTACATTCTTTTCTTTGGAAAAGCAGAAGGACCATATTTCATCACATTGAGCCCTACTACAGGGGAGATTCCTGAATACCTTATCCTGATATTCAGAACAAGCTGTCTTGATGATAGTTTCGTGAAAGTGAATCTCCTCTCCAATCCCTCCGGAAATCCGCATTTTTCTTCTCTCTTCTTATTGTCCGGAGTACGCCGGTAATAAACATTTTTCCCTTGACAGTAATCTGAGCGGAAAGGTATAAATAACTGCTATGCGGCGGGGAAATAGTAACTCGATTCAGGGGGTTTGTGGGTACCGGCCTTCGCATAGTCTTTTCTATTCGGGGTGGCAATATAATCAAAGAATTTCTGTTTGGATTATGGGCTGGTGGGGTTAAATAGATGGCCGGCATTGCAGGACTAATCAGCCCCTCGCCCAAGGCTATAGATCCGCTCCTGGAAATGATGGCCGGCTCACTTTGCTTTTCTTCGAGGAGCACGCTGGAAAAATGGACGTGGCGGGATACCGGCCTCTGCCGGGTGCGCATTGGCATGGATAATCCCGAGCGACAGCCGATTTTCAACGGCAGCAAGACAAAATGCATTGTCATGTTCGGAGAATGCTTCAATTATGCGAACCAAAAGCAGGAACTCATGCACCGCGGCCACACATTTCTTCACCGTGATAATGACGCGGAATTCTGCCTGAAGCTGTATGAGGAATACGGCTACGCTGCCTTCGCGAAACTCGACGGCTCTTATTCTTTGGCCCTTTACGACTCGACCAACGGAGAACTGTTGCTGGCCAGCGACCGTCTCGGCAGCAGACCCTTATTCTATGGCTCAACACCTGACGGCACACTGTTCTTCGCTTCCCAAGTGGCTTCAATACTCCGTGCCCCCGGGATTTCAAGGGAGTTGAATATCGGCGCCGCCGTTGAATTTTGCGCATTACAGCGTGTGTATGGTGACAGGACGCATCACCGCAGCGTAAAGATGCTGCCGCCCGCCTCTGTACTTCGCTATAACGCGGGGCGGGTGGATATCAAGGCATACTGGCAACTCGATTACCGTCCTGAGCCGGGCTCAGCCGACGAATATGCCGAGGAGCTGACAGCTGCCATGAAACGGGCGGCGCGTAACCTTGCCCGCGGCGGCGCCAACCCAGCCGTACTGCTTAGCGGTGGACTGGATTCCAGGATGGTTGTGGCCGCTGCAGGGGATAAGATCAGTTGTTACACCTTCGGCGATTATATGAACATGGAGGCCGAGATCGCCAAGGGTGTCGCCGAAGCCAGGGGGTTCGAATTTCATTTTCTGCAACGCGACGCCGACCATTATGTCAACATGCTTGATATGGCAGTAGATATAGGCAACGGCATGTACGCCTTCAATCACGCCCATGCCTTGGGCTTCACAGACGCCATTACCGGAGAGTGTGATGTCATAGCACATGGCTGTGCCATCGAGCGTCTCTTTCGAGGCACCTGTCTCCCCAAGGTCGAACATAAGATCCTGGGGTTCAAAGCAGGAAAGATACTTGACCCAACGCTCACCGAGACGAATCTGCCGCAACGGATACTCCTGCGTGGCGGTAACCTGCTGGGTCAAGGTATAAGGAACCTCCTGACAGAGACGGGCAAAGCAGCACTGGATGAAGTTATGGCTTCATCGGCACGCGAGATCACCGCGAATGCCTCTGCTCACGCCGAGAATATATACGACAAATTCATGTGGCCCGATCTTTATTATCACGCACGCCGTACCTCGGCGCTGTTCGAATATGCCCTGCGTCCGTTCATGACCGAACGAGGTCTCTATTGCAACAACGAGGTCATCGATCTGCATTTAAGGATGCCCGTTCATCTGCGCGCCGGCAACGAGGTATGGATCAAGGTGCTGGGGCGTCTCAACAGGAAGATCGCAAGGACGATAGACGCAAACACAAATCACAGCCCATATATGCCGGCCGTGCTCGCTTCTATCCTTGAATCCGGCAATGCTCTGTCGCGGCACCTTCCCCTCCTGCGGCGGATTAGAAAGAAAACTACCGAAACTGGCGCGCAACTGGAGCTCTCTCCGACTTCCTGGCCGTGGTTCGATTGGATGATTTGCAATAACCCTAAAATGCGGCAAGTGGTTACCGACACCCTGAATGACCCTGAAGCTTTACCGCCGGATCTTTTCGATCACCAAAGTATCAGCAGGCTGCTTACAGAGCATTTGGCCGGGCGCGGGCATCACCGGGTAATGTTGTTTGCGTTACTAACCTTCGGTCGCTGGCATAAGAAATACGCAGGCCTTTGATGTGCATGCATGACCAAAAGCTTCCGCAGAAGTTATAATTCAGAGTGCACCGGAAGCTGTTCATCTAAAGAGGGCAGGTAATGTCGGAGACAGAAACATATTCTTTTTTCGCTGTTTCATATGAACTCAACAAAAGAGAATTCAGAAGGAAAGTCGGTCTGTTTCCCGAGGAGATGCGTTATTATGTCATCCTCGCAAACAGCATCATAGGCTCGGAAAACGCAAAGAGGGTGGCTGAGACCCCTGAGGCAGTTGTCGAAGACAGTCGTGAGTTTGTGGAAAAACTGCTTTCCCTGGTAAGCCCCGGGGCTGATGACGGGTTCAGGGAGGTGGCTGAAACGTACCTGATCGAGACGATGAAAGACGAGTTGAGGTTCAGTTGTCCGAACTGTGAGAACTTCAGCAAATGCCTCGATCTTGAGAACCTGACCGTGGGACTCCTTTTCAAAAGGCGAGCGAACGGCGAAGATACCGAAGAAATCAGGAGGGAAATAGCCCTGCAGGTGGATCGGGCGTTGAAGAATATACCTTACATCGACACTGACATGGCACACGAACTCTGCAAAGACTTCAGGCATCAATACCGGGCTTCCGGCGTTGGAGATGTCTTTGGCAGATATTCAGACATAGCTGCAGGGCTTCATAAGTCCTTCGGACTGGACTACGGGAAGATCCAGAAAGAGATGATCGAAATAAACATGGAATTCTGCGAAAAGACCTCCGGGCGCGAGTAGTAGTCTAAGGCTTCACCCCACAACCCGACATATCCGGCTGTTCCTGTTTCGGACGCGACTGGCCTCGGCGCCGGCAGACATTAAGATAACTTAATCTCCAATGAAAAAGTTTCGTGGTATTATCTTACTTGGAGCAACTGCACATTTAACGGGCAAGCATCAGACATTTATGGAGGTGCAACTATGATAGCAAAGACAATTTTCTTTTCCTTCGTTGTCATCTTATGTTCCTTCTTTATGGCCAGTGCCGTTTTCGCTAAAGACAAAGAGGAATCGACGACCGTTTCCGATAGGAGCATTGCCCCTGTGAAGGCCGAAGCCCCGCTGGAAATGAAATCCGACGTTTTTTCAAATACCGGCACCCTTGACGGGACGCCCGATCTTTCGGTTGCGCATTCCCCGTCGGTTACCCGGTATCATCTGCTGAACTCTCAAGCGGAGTCTTTTAAGATAATCTCCATGATGGAAAAAAGGGTGGCAGACAGAAAACTGATTCAAAAGATAAAAGATAAACTTCCGACACTGGGCGAGGATCGTCTGAGGATGCTGGCCTATCTTTCCGAAGAAGTTGGCGTGGACGACCGGAGTCCAAAGACTGACATCGCCTTCCTTATCGCTACAACCCTGATCATTTTTTCCTGAGAAGCCTGTCCAATAAGGCACGACAAAAAAGCGAGGTTGCCATGTTCAAGAAAAACCGTTTTAAAAAAATGATAAAAGCCCCCGCCCACATCCTTTATCACGTTATTCTGATCGCTCTGAGCGCCTCAATCGTTATTTCCCTCCCCTATACTGCGGACTTGATCGCAAGGAGGTTTTTGACATTCTGGGCCTTCAGCGGCGACGAAAAGATATTTCTCGCGGGGGTCGAAGTATCCCTGGCCGTTGCCCTCATACTTTTTTTTAACTACATCGCGAGGAACTGGAAAGACAGACGGCTTTCAAAAATGGCGGATGAGGCGGGACTTGTCCACATTTCTTCGGCCGGAGGCTTTTTTGCGAAGAGGAAAAACAGAAGACTGAAGGAGAGCAAGGGCCTCGCTCGGGACATCATGCTTATAGGCTCCACCGGCTTGGGCACATTTGCAGACGCGAAGAGCGACCTGCATGAGGTTGTAAAAAATTGCCGGGAGGCCAAGATCATGCTTCTCAATCCTTACAGTGAGGGGGCGGCCGCAAGGGTAAAGAGCATTCTGAGCCCGGATATCACCCTGGAGAGATTCAGAGAGCAGATAGTAAAGAGCATAGATTTTCTCAAGACACTAAGGGCTGCCCAAAAGAACATCAGGCTCAAACTCTATGACGACGTGCCTTTCCTTAAAATGGTCATATCGGGCGATTATATCTGGGTTAAACACTATCACGCCGGATATGACGCCCAGTTCCTGCCTGAATATGTCTTCAGGTACAATCAGAATCCGGGCAGTCTATATGTCCCGTTCCACCAGCACTTCCTGAACTGGTGGAATGACCCCCGGATACCGGAATATGACCTTGAATCCGACGACCTCATTTACCGCGATGCAACCGGACATGGCGAGATAAGAGAAAGGTTCGGAGGCGAGAAACAGAGGGTAGCGTAAAACTTCTCTGCAGAACCTCTCCCCCGGCCATCAGGCGCCTACTTGCGGTTTTTGCAGGTCGAAATCCCTAACAGGGCGTAGGGAGGACACCATCCAATGAGACCTGTTGCCAGGGGGATAATCCCCAGAAACGCCCAGGGGGAGCTGGGACCGACAAACGCCATCGAAATAATACCCAGTCCTGCGAGTACCCTTACAACCCTTTCTGTTGACCCGATGTTCTTTTTCATTGTCTTTACCTCCTGAGATGAATTCTTGCCTATTCGCAAGTATAACCACACCCTATGGCAGCCGTCTGTGACAAAGTTACAAAAGAGTGAAGGATGCACTTACCCACGTTATTCATAAACTTCGAACGTTACGCACCAGAGCAAGGCGGGACAGAGGTTCCGAGCGGTTTCTTTTGCCGATAGTCCTGCAGTGTGCACAGAGAAAATAAGGAGGCAAAAGCCTCGGAGCGAAGCGAGAATGAGGGAGGGGCCTCTGTCCCGCCTTACATTCATGAATAATCTGAACTAAGGCTTGAGGATTGTAATTTCGCTCCGGGAAAGGGCCACAATTCCCCTGCGTTCCAGGTCCTTCAGCAGCCTGCTTACTACTTCCCTTGAAGTCCCCAGGTCGCCGGCTATCTTCTGGTGTGTAGATCTGAGAATACCGCTAACGGCCTTTTCCGAAAGATATTCCCTGAGCCTGATGTCCATTCTGCCGAAGGCCACTTCCTCCACAAGCGCCATCACTGCTGTAAGACGCCTGCTCATAATCTCAAAGACAAATTCTCTCATATCCCTGCTGGTATCCATGAACTCCCGAAAATCGTCGGCAGGGACAAGGAGCATGGCCCCGTCCTTTACAGAGACCGCGTTGGCAGGATATGCAGTGTGAGAGAGGACACAGGAGGCATTGAGAATACATGTCTCACCCCTGCCGATCTCATAGAGGGTGATCTCCTTGCCTCCTTCAGCTGCCTTGTAAACGCGGATTTCGCCTGAGAGAACGAACGCGATGGCCGAACAGGCATCACCCTCGGAATAGATGAGCATTCCTGAGGAGAACGAACGTAAAACGGCCCTGTTGAGAATGCCCCGCACGAGTGGCTCGGGCGCGTTAGACAGTGCCGGAAATGCCTCGATAAATTCGAGATTAGATATGTCGCTCATAATTCTGTGATTGATTTTACGTCGGTGATTTTGTTGCTGTCAATCTCACTTATCCCCCGTCTGAGAGCCGGCTGCTCCTACCCCTGGCGAGCAAATTAAGCTTATCGCAGGTGATTCTGCCGGATGTATAAATTGCCCGGAGAGGACTCCGCAAGATCAATCGCGACAGAAGGAGAAACAGCTGACAAGAAGGAGGCAGGATCTTCGCGACGAACAGAAATCCGGTTGCCGGTCTTTAAAGAGTGTGATACGATTTGGTTGAGGGAATGATATGAGAGTTTTAGTGGCTACTGACGGTTCTGAGTATTCGGAGAGCGCGGCGAGGTTCCTTACGCGTTTTGACTTTTCCGACCGTGACGAGATCGTGGTACTTCACGTCGTTGCCGAAATACCCTATGAAGATGATTACCGCGCTCAGATAAAACAGTTTATCAAGAGGGCTGCTCCGGGGATTCTGAAGACTGCGGCAGACATACTGAAGCCGGTGAAGGCAAGGGTTATCACGAGGGAAGAAGAGGGCGATCCCGATGCGACAATTATGGATATTGCAGTAAACGCGGAGGTGGACCTGATTGTGATGGGAGCCAGGGGGATAAAGGGGCTAAAGGCTTTTCTCCTCGGAAGCTCCACGAGGTCCGTTGTTATTAACTCACTTAAGCCCGTTCTGGTTATCAAGCCGGCCGGCTGGGGTGCGGAAGGGGGACTAAAGATTCTTTTCGCAACAGACGGTTCGGAACTAGCACAGGCGACAGGCGACCTGCTCATGGCGCTTCCGCTTCCGGATGATACGGAGGTAAGGATTATTAACGCTGCCTGGTCTCCGATTTCCGACATACCTGAGAGTCTGAGTATGCAAGCCGATGAAAAATTGAAGGAGACTGTGGCGAGGATGCGGACAATTGAATCTGAAAGCGCAGGAAGGGTCGTTTATGAAGCTGAGCAACGCCTGCTAAGTCGGTTTGCGCACGTCGACAAGGTGATCCGGAGAGGAGACCCGTCGCTCGGGATACTGGAAGAATCAGAGAAATGGAAAGCGGATATGATAGCTGTAGGGAGCAGAGGATTGAGGGGGATAAAAGGGATGCTGGGAAGTGTATCCAGGAGGGTGCTGGGCCACGCGGGATGTTCAGTCCTGGTGGGGAAAGCGGCCGAAAAATAATTGTCCGTCCTGATTTCCCCTGCCACCGCCGGTTTAAAACGGCAACATTAAAAGTCTCATGACAATATTCACAGATGTCATAGTCTTATTCGTCATGCCCGAGGATCTTAATCGAGGCATCGATTCCGGGTTAAACTGGATTCCAGCTCGGAGCGAGTCGCGCAGAGTCGTACCGGCCTTCGCGAGAATGACGACCAAAACATACAGACTATTGCTGGACTGTATCCGCTCTCCCAAAATGCTTCCTTAAAGTTTATTCTTCCCGGCCAAAACCCGGACTCGCTTTCGGGTGTAAAAAAATTGTATGCTTATTTATTAAGGCCTCAAGACAATATCCGGTGACGAAACTTGAAAAAGCAAAGGTATATCTCAGGGACGTCCTGAAGAAGCCCGAACCGAGGCAGAGTGAGTTCGGATACCCGGATATTCTGTTCTTCGGCAGATTTGTCAGGCCGCTGTGGAAGACCGGACTCGCAGCCCTTATTCTTTCCCTTATTGCCACAGCCCTGAGTTCCCTGCTGCCACTGAGCGGCAAGGTCCTGATTGATTTTGTCGTCCTGAAAAAAAATCTGCACGGGATGGGGCATTACCTTCGGATTCTCGGTGTCTACAATCTGTTCGACCCGGTCCGGCACGCGCCGGAAGCGTTGACTCTTGTTGTGATGGCGGTGCTGACGGTGGGGGCGGCGGCCGGCATAGCCGGAATCATCCAGAAGTATCTGGCACTGAGGTTCCAGCAGGAGATGACCTTCACCATTCAGACAGCCCTGTTCGATCACCTCCTGAGATTCCCCGTACCTTTTTTTAAGAAACAGCGGACAGGATACCTGATGTCACGGGTATCAGATGATATATATGTCCTTCAGCTGTTTTTTTCCGAAAGCATTACGCAGGTCTTTGCCAGGGCCTTCTATTTTTTCTTCGGCATGCTGATAGTCTTTGCGATCAGCGTGAAACTGTCTCTCATCCTGGCGGCCGCCTTACCTCTCTACCTGCTGATAAATTATTTTTTCGGCGCGAGGATCAGGGATGTCAGTCTCCAGGAACGTGAAACCAGCGCGCGCGTCTCAAGCGACATACAGGAGGTCTTGTCCGGAGTGGAGACTATCAAGGCGTATACTGCAGAGGAACGGGAGGCGCAGAAGGTCTCACGCGGCATGAGGGCCGTTATCCATAAACGAATAAAAGGCATGTTTCTTTCACTCCTTTCGAATTATTCCGCGGCCGGTTCCCTTTTCGCCGCTAATCTGGTCATTATGTGGGCCGGCATCCATGAGGTGCTTCAGGGACGGCTGACGATCGGAGATTACGTAGCCTTCACTTCCTACGCTGTCCTTCTTTCAGGCGCCTTAAACAGCATCCTTACTTTTCATATAATGGCCCAGCCGGCTTTCGCGTCGATGGAGAGGCTAATGGAACTTTTCAACCTCATCCCGGAATTCAGAGACGCAAAAAAGGCTGCTCAGACGGTACCCACCCCTGGGGACATAGAAGGTAAAATAATATTCGATAATGTCTCTTTCTGGTATGAGGAGGGCCGGCCGGTTCTCAGGAATGTAACTTTTTCGGCTGAGCCCGGAGAGATTATCGCCCTTGCAGGAAGGACGGGTGCCGGCAAGACCTCACTGGTGAACCTCCTTCTGAAGTTCCAGACGCCCCAGCAGGGAGGCATATATCTGGACGGTCGCGATATCAGAGGAATACCCCCGGAATGGCTCAGAGGAAAGATAGGAGTTGTTTCACAGGAGGTGTTTCTGTTTGACGACACGATAGAAAAGAATATCAAGTACGGCAGTCCCCTTGCCTCTATGGAAGATGTTATGCATGCCGCCCGTCTGGCCCACATCCATGACGATATCGAGGCCCTTCCCGGCGGATATGAGACTGAAGTAGGCGAACGGGGTATCAGGCTGTCGGCGGGCCAGAGACAGAGGATTTCGATCGCGAGGGCATTTCTGCGAAATCCGGCCATCCTTATTCTTGACGAGCCGACTTCCTCTCTGGACCCTGCGACTGAAGCCCTTGTAAAGGACTCGGTAAATAAACTCGCCGACAGCAGGACCACGTTCATTGTGGCCCACCGTCTTTCGATGATAGATATGGCTGATAAGATCCTGGTTATTAATGAGGGCGAGGTAATAGAAACGGGTACGCACGAGGAGCTTATAAACAAGGGGGGCTTCTATAAGAGTTTGTACAGCAAAACGCTGGGGAAAAGATCAGAGGGGCAGAACTGAAACAAAGAATTGACCTGGATCGCCGTTTCTTCAGTACGGCCTTCAACAAAGACAACACCTGCAAGTTTATAAGGGAAGCATGGGAGCGCGATATGAGCATCTTTGAATATGTGGCGGGAGAGTCCTGGCCGTCCGGCGGGTGACAGATGGACAAAGCCGGGGGGCGGGAGAGACAGGCAGATACGGCGTCATCACGGCCTGATGTTTCTCTTTGGTTTTTGTTCAGAACTTTTTTGAAAATCGGCAGTATCGCCTTCGGAGGCTTTACGGCGTTGATTTCGGTTGTGGAAAATATCATCGTTCGTAAGCGCAAATTACTCCAGGCCGAGGACATGCTGGACGGCATTTCTCTGGCAATGCTTCTCCCCGGCCCCATTGCTGTTAATGTGGTGGCCTTTGTAGGGTATCGAATCAGGGGAGGACTCGGGGTTCTGGCAGCCGCCGTCGGAGTCATTTTACCGTCTTTTGCTCTTCTTGTCGGCCTCTCTTTCTTCTACCTGCATTACGGAAGGATACCGGTAGTGAGCAACGCCTTTGCTGGTTTCGTGCCTGCGGTGGCCGCAATTGTTTTCAGCACTGCCTGGGGCATGGGCAAAAAGGCGGTGAAAGGTCTGCCCGAAGTTCTGATCGGCCTGGCTGCCGCTTTCGTCCTGCTCGGCATCGGAGGTTTTTACTCCACCTTGATGATCATTTTCGGGTCCGGTCTTCTCGGCCTTCTTCTTTTCTACCGTCCCGGCGCTTCCAACAAAACTGAAGATATGGAACCCCCGCCATCCTCCGACGCATCCTCTCGGGCCGGTATCTCCAAGGTGAAATTCACTTTCTCCTTTTTATTGCTGGCTGGATTCCTCGTCATGTTCCTGATACCGTGGCCGGGTCTGGGCAAAAATTCTTACGGCAGGATCTTTGTGACGTTCTCCGGAATGAGCCTGATGCTTTTCGGGGGCGGCTATGTGTTTATACCCCTCATCCAGAAAATTGTAGTGGCGGGCTTTCATTGGCTGACACAGTCGGAGTTCACCAGCGCCATAGCGCTCGGGCAGATCACCCCCGGACCCATAATGATAAGCGCGGCCTTTATCGGGTATAAAGTAAAGGGCCTTCTGGGGGCGGCGCTGGCCACTTTGGCCATTTTTTTCCCGCCCGCGCTGCTTATGGTAAACAGCTCCCAGGTCCTCGACCGGATCAAACGGTCGACGACTGTGCAGGCGGCCCTCAAAGGGGTCCGCCCGGCAGTGGTCGGGATGATCTTTGCCGCCGCGGTGGTCATCGGCCGCGGGGCGGTCGTGCACTGGACGACTTTGATTATTTTTCTGCTGTCGCTTTTTGCGCTGATGCGCCTGCGTGTCGACATTGTATGGATAATCCCTGTAGCAGGAATAATAGGGATGCTCCTTTATTGAGCGCGTACGGCGAAGATGCCTGAAAAGTAAAGGACCCTCCGGAAAATGCTGCAGAATTGCATCCGCAAGGTTTTTTGTTTGCCGGTTTCTATCGTGCTTTTCGTTATTGCGATTATAAGGGTTAAAATACAAAGAGGAGAACAGCATGAAAAAGCAGACTTTGTCTGGCATCGTCTTCATTGCTGCGGTGATAGTATTTTCCATGACCTCTGCGTCGGCGGTTCTAGCAGGTGACACTACGCATACTATAACCATAGTCAATAATTCCAACACAGCTCTCAGGCCCGACCGTTCCAGGCACATGGTGATTTACTCCATCGACAGCACATGCCTTCCGCCGGGAGATTACTGCTGTCAGGCAAATTTGAACCCGCCGAATACGATTGCGGCACGTTCGTCAGCGGTTCTGAATATTACAGGTCCCACAGGGTGCAAGGTTTCTCAATGGCAGTCCTACTGGTACCCGGACGTAAATGGGGAAAAAGGGGCCATTCATTGCACGGTAAACCCAGTGGATATATGCAACAGCATAAACAAGGACTATACCTGTATCATTACCCAGGCAAATGTGGACACCGCCTCAACAGGTCATGACGTTATGGCCCTTGCGCGCTAGTGCAGTTCCCATGAAGAACATCTCCAGTGGGTCCCGGAGCTCTGACACTTTTAAGAAACCGCAATTATTTAGAAGAGCTGGCAGCCTTATTGCTATTGTTTATTGTGCGGCTAAGGCTTAGAGCGTAGAGGCGGACAGGCGGACGTGTCGCGTCAGGGACTATGAAACGGCAGGCGTTCAGGATGATGCATCATGCCTAAGTCGACGTAGATTATATATTTTTTGATTTACAATTGACGGGCAGATTTAATATAATGGGATGTCTAAAAATGTCTTGAGTGTTAGGGGGAGAATTATGGCCGACGGAAGACAGGCGCTTATCAGGGGATGCACTGGCTCAAATGAAGCATATTCTGATCTTATTTGGCATAACAAGTGTCAAAAAATGTCATTGCCGTCAGGCCGTTGCTGCTTTAATTTGCTTCCCCATGCCTTCATGATCTTCTTTATCTCTCTCATTCTTGCCGCCATACTGCCCGTTAAAGCAGAGGCCAATGTCCTTGGCTTTGTGCCGTACTGGAACGGCGGAGCGCTCGGTGGGAATTATGGTCCGAACTTCTCTCCGGTCCCATGGCCGGCCGACAGTTCATGGATGGCCTATACCTGGGAAAATGCCTCGATCAATGATCCCCGCGTTCTTGACCCTTCCAATGGCGGGACCAGGCCACAGAACTACGTCAACGTCAGTTCAGGCTGCCCCGACCAATCACTCCCAAGTATATATATTGATTATGATCCGGCCTATCAGATGTTTTACTTCAGGTGGAGGGTCGAGCAGATACCTAATACTTACGCTATCGGTCCGGCACCGAGCGCCTTCAGCGATGTGGACCCATGGAAGGCCGCGCAGTGGACTGTGATGCTCGATACCGACGGCGACGGATACAGGGAATTCGCTATGCAGCTTGACGGCTCGACCGGCATGCCGGCTTATCCGGTGGACATCCTGCGCACGGTATACAGCAATACGCTGAGCCAGAATATGGACCCCCACGACAGGGACATCTTTGAACTGTGGCATAATCCGGCGGCGTTCGTAAATGACGGAACGGCTCCCGGACCATCGGGCCTGATCCTCAATTTTCACGATTCCAATTCTCCCGACGCTTATTGGCCGAACGGTTCGGCCGAGACTACCTGGGACTACGGCACGACACGCTCTATTGATATTACTAATTACGATCCTCTGGATACCAGGTCCACGCCGGTGACTTGTGGATCGGTCAACGAAAACGAATACTTTGTCGACTACGAGATCCCCCTTGCGATGATGAGCAACGGAACTTACAATTTTGACTGCACGAACCCGACAGGGCTTTTCTTTGCGACCGCCAACAGCCTCACGAATCCCTTCCAGAAGGATGTGGTCTCCGGCGGAAGCCTCCTTGCCACGCCGGACGCCTGCGTGCCCTTCGGTGATCTGGTGGTATTGTGCGGTGCGAACGGTCCTACCATTATTCCTCAGCCTGTCGTTGACTGGGTCACAACCAGTTCCTCCGGCTGCGCAACGGACCTTACCGCGCAGGTGAGGGGCGCTATTACCAATACCGCCTGCAACACAAATATCACTGCGGCGAACTTCTATTACTACTACGATGCGAACGGCAACGGCCTGGCTGATGACGGTTCGTCCTGGGTCCTCATCGGGCCGGGAACACAGTCGGCGACCGACCTCAGGCAGTGGACATATTCATGGAACACTGCCGGGAGCGGCCTTCAGGCAGGCAGTTATCTGATCGGCATAGAGGCGACCAATAACATCGGCTACCACACCTGGAGTTTTCTGCAGTCTGTCCAGGCGGGCGACACTTTGCCTGACGGCTCTACGGCGTCGTCCACGGACAAGGTAAACCCTGACCCCACGCCTGGAATCGTCTACGGCTCCAGCCTTTTAAACAGTTCCTGCGGGGAGACGGTAGTCATCGATAAGACCGCGACGCCCAGTCGGGTGGCAACAGGACAAAATGTCCAGTTCACGGTTACGGTGCGCAATAATACGAGCAATACCTTGCAGGTAAACAGCGTCACGGATTATTTGCCGACGGTGGCCGGCTCTTCACCGGCACAATATTTTACATACGTCAGCACCAATGGGGGCACCCTCGCTCCGGGGACGCCTGCGGTGTCGACAAATAGCGTCACATGGACCTTTTCCCCTGCTAAGACTATTTCCGCCGGAGGGACAGGCACGATCATCTTTACCGCTCAGGCCCCGAACACGGCCGGGACGTATGAAAACACATGCGGTTCCAATGTTAATGTGGCATCATGGGGGAAGACGACGAACATATCCTGTAATTATGTGCAGATCGGCGTGGGAGCGCCTGACCTGACGATTGCAAAGAGCGCGAGTGTCGCGACCCAGGCACCGGGCGGCAACATCACCTACACCATTACCTACTCGAACAACTCTCCGGCAAATATAACCGGGGCGTATATAACGGACGTCCTCCCTTCGGGGCTCACCTTTGTTTCCGCCTCGAACGGCGGCACTTACAACGCGACGACGAAGACGATCACCTGGAACATCGGTAATCTGCAATCGGATTCCGGCCCGTTCACCGTATCCTTTACAGCCCAGGTGACCAGCCCGTATCCGCAACTCGCGCCGACTAAATTGCTGAACACCGCAACGATCTACTCCAACGAGACAGCGCCGAAGAACGCTAACGTAACGGTTATCGTGACCGGCGTGGCCGCGCCTCTTCTTACCATTCAGAAGAAGGGCGACAAGATATTTATAGACCCCACGATACAGCAGGGGACGGCAGCGAACGTGACCTACACGATCGCTTTTTCCAATGTCGGCGATGCGAGCGCAGCAGGCACCACCATTACCGATCCGATCCCTGTGGGCTGGACTTACGTGTCCTCGGCCGCGGGAACAAACTGCCCGGCGGGCACGACATCGGGCAATCCTGTTACGTCGGTGACATGGAACATCGGGACCCTTGCTCCAAATGTATCGGGTATCTGCAATCTGGTGCTCAGGGCACTGGATTCCCAGTCTCAACCTTATGTTGGGGATAACCCGTCGACGAATACGGCGTCGATCCAGGCGACTAATTTTGCACCGCCGGTTTCCAGCAGCTACTCGGTGGGTCTGACGGGATCAACCATGACCTGTCCGGGCCAGACGTATTATTACCATAATCAATATCTGAACGTCGGGTATGATGGAAGCCAGGAGATCGCCAATACGAGTGCGCCCGGCAGCGGGCTCTCTGCTCAACATCATGTTTACCTCACATCGAACGGCTGTTCGTCCCCGACGAATCCCCTGACGATGGTAGCCGCTTTTTATCAGGACCCGCCGCTCGTAAACAACGGCTCGTCAACGCCCCTCACGGCTCAATGGTATACCGAAAAGACAAACGGTAATCCTACGACCATGTACGCCTCCGTCTATGACTACGACCCTGTGTCCGGCGCAAAGACGCTTCTTGGACAGGGGACCGTGAATTATACCGGAGCCGATCAGACGCCCCAGCTGAACCAGATGACCGTCACGCCGACGAGCTCTCCCCAGGCGGGTCATCGTCTTTACTGGACATTTGAGGCATGTACCAATGCTAATAATCAGATCCTTGATCTGACCTATTATTATGACGGCATTTTTACTACGTCCAATGGGAAACAGGTCCCGACGCCGAGCCATTTCTGTTACCAGGGAACGTCGGTGGTCATGAACAAGACTGTCGACAAGATAAGCGCGCTGCCGGGCGATACCCTGACTTACAGCATCAATTTCGGCAACAACGGCGGCTCGGATGTGACGGGCGCGCAGATTACAGATACCCTGCCCGTCGGAGTGACTTTTGCCACTGCGTCGCTCAACGGGGGTCCGACGAGTCCAGGCCCGTGCACGCAATCCGGACAGGTGCTGACCTGTCCGGTCAGATCGAATGACAACCCCACGATGGGAACGATAACCGCCGGCCAGCAGGGAACCCTCGTGGTCACCGTGACGGTGCAGAATCCATTCCCGTCAGGAATATACACGCTGGTTAATACCTCGCAGCTCACGACCAACCAGACCCAGCCGATAACCAGTTCGGCGACTACGGCTGTCGCGACGAACGTGGCGATCATGAAGTCTGTCGACAAAAGCATCCTCTATCCAGGGGATACAGCAACATACACTCTCAAGATTCTGAACAGCTCCGGGTCTGCCACAACGGTGAACGTTACCGATGCTCTTCCTATCGACACCTACTATTCATATGTCAACGGGTCTGCCACAAACGGCGGCGTATACAATTCCGGTACGATCACTTGGACCAATTTGTCGGTCCCGGCCTATTCTTCCGTGAGCCTCACCTTCCAGATGAGCGTATCGTTAACGGGAGTGCCTTTGGGGACGACTTATAAGGACAACACCGGTATCGTAACGTATGGCTCACAACAGTACAGCAACACGGTGAGGGTGACGATCCTGAACGGGCCGAATCTTAATATAACCAAGACCGTATCCCCTGTCGGGCCTGTGGCTGCTGGGGCGAATGTGACCTGGTCGATGACGGTTACAAACGTCGGGTCTCAAGATGCCCTGGGAGTGATTGTCACCGACCCGGTTCCGGCTTATATGTCATATAAGAAGGGAGCTATTGTCTATCAGGCGACCGGCCAGACGGACGCCAATGACGGCGATAACGCCTATTTCGATGCGGTCCTAAACAGGATCGTATACGCCATCGGCACGCTGCCTGGCAAAGCGACGAGGACGATGAGCTTCAATGTTACCGTCAACAAACCCATGCCTGCCGGCACCACGGCGGTGACAAACACGGCCACGGCTTCTTCGAGCAACACGGCCACGAAACAGGCGTCTGCATCAATCAACGTGACGGATACTCCGGCCTTCATCCTGGACAAGTCTGCCCCATCCCTTGTTGCTTACGGAAACCCGTTCCCGACGTTCATTTACTCTTTCTACTACAAGAATACGGGCGGATCGAACGCGACGAATGTTGTGGTGACCGATGTCCTTCCCGCGGGTCTTGGTTTCATATCCGCCGATAACGGCGGCGCCTTTAACGCGGGCACGAGAACTGTTACCTGGAGCCTCGGCACGCTCGCTCCGGGCGCGGAGGGCGCCCTTCATCTGACGGTGCAACCGTCGGCGTGCGGTACGTATAACAATACCGCCACTATCGCCTCGACAGAAATTCCGGGAGGCGTGGTATCGAACAGCAGCACGCCGATTTCGACGGCTGTCTGCGCCCTTGTCCCGGACAAGAGCACGAGCACGCCGAATGTGACGAACTCGACCACCGGCACCACGGCAACGTACACTCTCACTGTGAACAATCCCGCTGCAACGCCGGCAACAGGTGTTCAGGTAACCGACAATTTTGCGTCCGGATTCACGTATGCTAGTACGACGTCTATGACTCTGACCGGCACAGGAAGTCAAAGAACTGCGACGGTCGATCCTGCTGCGGGCGCCAATCACCCGACGTGGGGCACCTGGACTATCGGACCTCAAGGTGTGCTGTCGATACAGTTTGTTGCCAATGTGGACGGATCGGTGCCGGCGGGCACGTACCAGAACAACGTGTCGTGTATTAGCACCAACGCAAACTGCCTTGTCTTTGACGAACTGTCGACGACTGCCGAGGACGTTACGGTAGCCGTGCCTGTGGATATCTCTGTCGTAAAGACCGTGGACAACGCGGCGCCTTCGGGTACCGGAGCCGGTGCGGAGTTCGTTTACACTATAACTCTTACAAATGTGGGGACGAACCATGCTTTTAAGGTGAACCTCAGTGATCTTTTGCCCTCTGAAGTGACATATGTATCGAACAGTCCGAGTCAGGGTGCTTACGATAACAATACGGGCGTATGGAATGTCGGGAGAATCGACAGGGGTGCGACTGCGACACTTACCATCAATGCTTATCCGAACGACGGTACCGGCGGCACGGCAATCCAGAACTGCGCAACGCTTAGCGGCGCGGTCCCCGCGGACGTCAACCCTTCGAATGATCAGAGTTGCACTACAGTTACCCCAACGGAGGTCTCCCTTGCCGGGTTCGATGCCTATGTCCAGGGGGGCAAGGTTGTGGTTGAATGGGAAACGATCTCCGAACGTAATACCGTCGGCTTTTATCTTTACCGGTATGACCCAAATACCCGCGGGTATGTTAAAGTGGACAAGCAGCTCCTTCCGGGTTTTCTTACCTCCGGGGCGGGTGGTACATACCGGCTGATTGATCAGTCGGCCGTTCCCTCCGGGAAGCAGCTTTATAAGCTTGTGGAAGTCCAGAACAAGGGCGGCAGCCTGGTTTACGGACCGTTCACTGTGGACCTCGGCGGCAGTAGCGCCGGGGATATCGTGAAGAGGTTTGCCTCAGACGGCACCCTGGAGATAACGATCAAGGGAGACGTGGCAACAAAGGTCCGCAATGCGGCCTCCCCGCCGGATTCCGACTTTCTGCAGGTGACGGACACCTTCAGCAGAAAGGTCCGCGGAATATCTGCCACCGCCGCCTCAAGGCTTGCAACTGCGAAGCAGGAACAGGCTAATGCGAGGGCGCTGAAGCAGACCCGAAAAGGCTCGGCACTTAAGATAGCGGTCCCCGGCGACGGCGTCTATTACCTTGATGCCTCCGATATCTCGGCCAAACTCAATATGCCTTTGCAGTCGGTGGAACAACTGATCAAGACCGGCAACCTCGCCTTGAGCTGCATCGACGGGCAGGTTTCTTATGCACCCTCAAATGGCGGTGCCGGGCTCTTCTTCTTCGGCAAGGGGATCAACAACGTTTATACTGATGAGAACATCTATTGGCTGAATGCCGCGAAAGGATCTCTGATGGATTCCGTTAACGGCAGCAAGGCGGTTCTTTCGGGCGGTGTGCAGGACTCTTTTACGGATACTCTGCACCTGGAGCAGGATCTCATGCCTGCCCCCGGCCTTACCACCGACCCTGATTCCGATTACTGGTTCTGGGATTATGTAATGGCAGACACGCCGGGACTTGATACGAAAGACTTCAACTTCAAGGCATACTCTGTCTCCACCGCCGCCCATACGGCCACCGTAACGGTGCGGCTATACGGAATAACGTCGACGGGCGTAAACCCCGAGCACCATGCGGTTATAAGTATGAACGGAGTAAACATTGCCGAGGGAAGATGGAGCGGTATCAACCCTTACTCGGTTGTCGCGAACATAGACCAAAGTTTGATCAGGGAGGGTGATAATGTCCTTGAGGTAAAGGCCGTTCTCGACTCGAACGTGCCGTACAGCCTGTTCATGATCGATTCCTTCGACGTGACGTACGCGAGGCGGTATGAGGCGGTTAACGACTACCTCCGCTTCAAGGCCGGGGGAAACTCGCCTATAACGGTGGGAGGGTTCTCGACATCCTCGATAACGGTCTTTAACATTACAGACCCCCTGAACCCGGAGGTGGTGGCTCCCGCGTCGACAGGCGGCCAGGCCGGGAATTACTCGGTGACGTTTTATCCGGACACCGCCAATGCCGTGTATGCCGCCTTTACTCCTGCTGCGGTCATGACCGGGAAAACAGTAGCCGCTCTGCCTTCGGTGGATTTGAAGCGCAGGAAGAAGGCTGCCGACTATGTTGTGATTGCGCCTGAAGAGCTCAAGGACGCGGCTCAGATGCTCGCCGATTACAGGCAGAGCAAAACGATGACGACGATGGTGGTTTCGCTCGAAAGTATCATGGACGAGTTCAACTACGGGATGTACGATCCGGGAGCAATAAAGAGTTTCCTCCAATATGCTTATAATAATTGGAAGAAAAAGCCGTCGTACGCCGTGCTTGTCGGTGCCGGAACATATGACTACAAGAACGTAATGGGCTTCGGAGGGAACCTGATCCCTCCGCTTATGGTCGGTACGCCGTGGGGGTTGGTGCCTTCGGACAACGTTCTCGGGGATTTCAACGGGGACAATGTCCCGGAGATCGTCGTCGGCAGGATTCCCGTGGTGTCAAATGACGAAATGCAGACTGTCCTGGATAAGATCAAGTCCTTCGAAGGGAATAGAATTGACGGGATCATGATGCTTGCAGACAGCCCGGATGGCGCCGGTAATTTCCCGGCGGACAGCAGCGATATAGCTCAAATATTCGCCGCCCATCCAGTGGAGGAGATATACCTTCCCGATCAGCAGCTCGATCAGACAAGAAGTCTTCTTTTCGACGGTTTGAATCGCGGCACTGAGTTTGTGAATTATATGGGACATGCAGGCATTGACCAGTTGACGCAGAATGGACTCCTGACTGTGGACGATGTTGCCGGTCTGAGCAACAGGCAGTACCCAGTGTTCACTGCTCTTACCTGCATGGTGGGCCAATATGCTTTCCCCGGGTTTGAATCACTGACCGACGCCCTTATTGTAAAGAGCGGGGGAGGGATCGTCTCGGCGTGGGCGCCATCAGGCTTCTCACTGAACGCCGATGCTAAAATCCTCGGGCAGGGCTTTTACACCGCAGCCTTCCGGCCCGGCGTGCTTACTCTTGGAGACGCGGTGATCAAGGCGATGGCGGGCTACCGGGCTCAGGGCAGGCCATCGTTTATACTCAACAGCTTTAATATTATCGGAGACCCGGCGCTCAGGATAAAATGATGAGTCTGGATGAAAAGGTACTGAAAAGCGAATTCAGAAAGCGGGGCGAGATCGTCTCAAGAGAAATAGCAGGTGAGACCATCCTTGTGCCGATAAAAGGAAAGCTTGCCGACATGCAGCAGATTTTTTCGCTTAATTCCGTCGCGGCGTATATCTGGCGACGTCTTGATGAAAGAAGCGATCTTGATTCGATAGCTGTCGAACTACTCGACCGTTTTGATGTCGGCCGGGAAGAAGCCGAAAGGGATGTCCGTGACTTTATGGAAGAACTCTTGAAGGCTGGTCTCATAGAGGTCGTTGAGTGATGGTCGAATGCCTGTCTTCTGTAAATGGAACTGAGTATTTCACTGAATTCTGCCGGAAGGTGAACCGGCTGAGGGTCCCCGTATCCGGGGCTCTCGAATTTACTCAGCGCTGCAATCTAAGGTGTGTCCATTGCTATCTCGGCTCTGCCAGATACGGCAAAAATCAAGTGCGAAGTGAAATGGATACCCGGAAGGTCTTGTCGGTGCTTGATGAGATCAGAGATGCCGGATGCCTTTATCTGCTTATAACCGGAGGGGAACCTCTTTTGAGGCCGGATTTCGGAGAAGTCTATGAACGGGCCAAAAATAACGGGATGATAGTGACCGTATTTACAAACGGAACGCTGATCGACCGGAAAGTGACGGATCTTTTTGCCGACCTGCCCCCGCACGTCGTCGAGATAAGCCTCTACGGTTCAACTCGGGAGACGTATGAAAGTGTGACCGGAGTTCCCGGATCATTTCGTGCTTGTCTGAATGGGATAGAGGAGCTTTTGAAAACAGGGATAAGTCTTACAATAAAGACGATCCTGATGTCCGTGAACAGTCATGAATTCTACGATATAGAGCGTATTGCAAAATCTTATGGCGTCAAATTTCGGTTCGATGCGGCCATTTTCCCCCGTTTCGACGGTGACATGTCCCCGCTTTCTCTTAGGGTCCCCGTTGATGATGTCCTGGATAAGGAACTGTCTGACGAAAGCAGGTTTGCCGAATGGAAGAACGTCGTGGGCAGACATGGAGACGTGAAGTTAAGCGACACATTATACAGCTGCGGCGCCGGCGTCACGAACTTCCATGTGGACCCGGAAGGATTCCTTATGCCTTGCCTGATGGTCAAGCACTTCAGGCATGATTTGCTCGCCGGGAGTTTTGCCGAAGGCTGGGGAAAAATGGCCCGGTTGAGTGCACT
Source organism: Thermodesulfovibrionales bacterium (assembly GCA_046706685.1). GTDB lineage: Bacteria > Nitrospirota > Thermodesulfovibrionia > Thermodesulfovibrionales > UBA6898 > JARRRD01. The sequence goes on from JBJKPE010000117.1 coordinate 24,329, forward strand.
GAAGGCTAAACCCGAGCGCCACTGCAGTGATTGCAGTGCGGTAATCCTTTGCGGTTATTGCCCTGCCTTTTTTATGATAGAGAACGGCGATGAAAATCTTCACTCCGATTACCTATGTGATCTCGGAAAAGGGAGATATTCAGCTGTTTGTAGTTCCAGGTAATCTTTTTGGGAGGTGCTTAATGGAACGAGAAAAAAAACAAATATACGAAAAACCCGTCCTGAGGGTAATAGAACTCGCGGCGGAGGAGACATTGAGTATCGGTTGCAAGTCGAACATAGCCCCCGGACGTTCCGTGCCCACCTGTGCTGTGACGAACTGTGCCGGAACCGGCTCCTGATAATATCGGAGGAGTGGGGTTGTCCGGGCAACAATGCTACCGTATCGGCGGGATGAGGTTTGACATAAATCCACCGCCGGGAGTAGACCTCTTTCTCCCTGATCCGGCATATACGGAGTTTTTCGAAGAGACTAAAATTGAACAGGATGAAATCGATCGAATCACAGTTGATCTCCTCTTCGGCGGTGCTCCCGAAATCCGGGGGATGGAAAGCCTTTTTAAGGCGGAGAATGCCTGGTCGATATTCAGGGACAAAGATGATTATATCCTTATTTTTGAAACGCCGCGGGAGGGTCTCCAAAAGCTTGTCAGGTTCAGCCTCCAGAGCCGGAAAGTCGCTCTGTTTTGTGATGAGTCTAGTAATGGAGCAACTGTGAGAAGCCCGCTGCACTACCCGCTGGATCAGGTCCTTCTCATGTACTTTCTCTCTATGGAGAGTGGTGCGATTGTCCATTCGGCCGGGGTTGTAAGAAATGGAAGAGGCTCCCTTTTTGCGGGACGGTCCGGGGCGGGAAAGTCAACAATATCGACTAAATTCCTGGGGATGGCCGGTAGCAGTGGGCTGAGTGACGACAGGATAATCGTCAGGAAGGCAGGAGACTCTTTTATGATCTTTGGGACCCCGTGGCACGGCGACGCCGGCATTGCCGTAAATGGGTCCGCTCCGCTTTCCCAAATTTTCTTCCTGGTACAAAGCGCGGAAAACAGGGTTGAGCGGATCACGGATGCCGAGGCGTTCCGGAGGCTTATGCCGGTCTTGTCCATCCCCTGGTATGACAAGGAGGCGATCGCCAGAATATTTTCTTTTATCGGGGATTTGATTTCGAAGATACCTTCGTATCTCCTTTATTTCACTCCTGGTGTCCAGGTGGCGGAACTTGTTGACTAAACTTTACAAAAGCGATAGATCTCAGGAGCTCACCCTGACATCTGCGGCAGCGGCCGAGACGGCAAGACTTTTCGCGGATGTCCTGGATAAAGGCTTATCCCTTCGCGTAAAAGTGACAGGCCGTAGCATGGTCCCTTTTCTAAAGGGAGGAGAAGTCGTCACCATAAAAAAAGTGCCGGAGGCAGAGCTGCGAAGAGGCGACCTCATATTTGTTGACGGTCAATCGGGCTTCCCTGTGCTCCACAGGCTTATCAGAAGAAAAAGGGCCGGAAAGGGCGAGTTTATGTTTCAGACCAGAGGAGACGCCCTTAGGTCTTTTGATGCGCCGGTGCGGCACGATAAAATTTTGGGCAAGGTATGTAAGATAGAGCGGGTTGGTCCCGAATCCGGCTCTGAAAAGATACATATGGAAGCGTCGCTGCAGAGGAAAATGAATTACATCAGGGCATTGGTCAGTCTCTTCGAATCGTACTGTCACTATGGACGCCTGCGGCTTTTCAGAAGAAGACTTCTCTGCCGAAGAAATACCTAATAGTGTTTTTCAAAGGAACGGTCTTATCCAGGCCGTGGAAAAGGTGTGTCATTCCAGCAATCCCGCCTGCTTTCGGAGTCGCGAGTCCTTCCGGACAGGCCGGGAAATCGGCACAGAAAGTTCTTGTAATATCTGCCCCGGAAGCGTTAGAATTGCTCAGATGAAAATGATGAAAAATATTATATGCACCATTTTCACGTTCCTCCTGCTGTCCGTTTTGCTTTCAGCGTGTGTCACAACAAACCCGAGGAAAGACGCAGAGGACCGTGATATGGTCGTTGTACCCGCGGGATGGTTCAGAATGGGGCTTAACTCGGCCGAAATCAACGAGAGGCCTGAACACGATGTGTATCTGGACGCCTATCTGATTGACAAATCAGAGGTTTCGGCAAAACAGTTTGCGGAGTTCCTGAATGAAAAGGGAAATCCTGACGACAAGTATTTTTCTGACGACCGTTATTCTACGGTCACGGGGGTATCCAATATAGACGGCAAGGAGGTCGAGACACCTGAAAACCCGGAGAAGTATGTCCCGAGGAAAGGGTTTGAAGACTATCCAGCCAACAATGTGTCGTGGTACGGAGCTGACGCCTACTGCCGCTGGAAGGGCAGGCATCTCCCGTCTGAGGCAGAATGGGAGAAGGCTGCAAGGTGCGACGATGGAAGGATATATCCCTGGGGAAACACTATGCCGGACGACACCAAAGCCAGGTACAACCGGAAATGGAAGAACGAAGGGTTTAACGTTATGGTCCCGGTCGATTCGCTTCCTGAGGGCGCTTCCTGTTACGGGGCAGTGAATATGGCCGGGAATGTCTGGGAGTGGGTCAATGACTGGTACAGGCAGAACTACTGCAACTTCTGCTATGAGACTATAGAGGATACCGTTAATGTGTCGGCCATGCTGCTGGGAGTGCCTAGGTCTACTATATCTCTGGCGAAGGAAGAGAAGTCGGATACACCGCCCAAAGAAAACCCTGAAGGCCCTAAAATCGGATGGTTCAAGGTGATGCGGGGCGGCTCCTGGTATGACAGCTACGGCGAACTGGTGATCAGAACACCCTACCGCTACTGGTTCGACCCCGTCGACCGGTATCTCAACTTCGGTTTTCGCTGCGCCAAGGATGCTTTTAAAAAGAAGGACGAAAAGGGGAGCGGCGAAAAAAAGTGAGGTACGCGGCTGTAGATTTTTTTAAAAGGCCGGCTTTACTCCGCGTACGTCTGCGGCTAACCGCCGTTTTCTGGTAATTCTCCCGGTGAAACGCCGGCCGGTGGGGGCGGGACTATAATAAAACTCCTCCTTTGTGAAAAGGGCCCCTCGGAGCGTCCTGCCGAGACCGAACTGATCTCCAAAAAATAGGTCCCGTAATTTGTGTTACCCAAAGTGTAGGATGTGCCGTTTATGTGAGTATTTTCGACAATATTCTTGAACCGCCTGTCCCTGGCGAGTACGAGATGATAAGCGATCGCTCCCTGCACGCCGCTCCACCTGAACGTAACATGGTCAACCCCCCTGAGTTCAGCTATCTCCGCAGGGGCGACAATCACCGGCGGCGGCAACACTCCCGGGGAAAGTACGCTGCCCCCTCCTGCCGCGGCCCGTGCCGGGGCAGCTGTCAAAAGGCATATACAGAGGATGCCGCATGTCATAAAAGGAAAAAGTGATAATTTCATTGTTTCCTCCCTGGGCCCGACATATTAATTATACTATCATCGGCCATCGGCAAGAAATTAATCAACCCTAATTTTGTGATAAACTGAATCTTGTCACTGTACTCACACATTCTACCTGTTGCCTCACGTAAAAATCTACACGAAATGGAATTCGTTGCCTCACAAGAAAATCTATTCCAAATGCGTATGAGTTTAGCATTCCTGAGAGGCCTTCTGGAAGATGGTTTCGCCAGAAGCCGTT
>JBJKPE010000118.1:0-11285 GCA_046706685.1 Thermodesulfovibrionales bacterium
AACCCTGATCCTGCATATCGAAAGGGCCGGATAATAGGCTGGGAAACAATCAAAGAGTTTTTCAGGGACCACGTCAGACAATTTGTGCTCGACCTTGAGGCGGCGAAAAAAGAATCAGACAGTCTCCATTAGAAGAATACCCCGGAAGGAGAGAATAGACAAAGCAACGGCGAAGACAGACTTTCTTCATAAGGGGGACGAGCAGATAAGGATCATCGAGGAGGAGAAAAAGGATATCACCATCCTCGAAAAGAAGGCGGCGGTCCTTAAGACGGTGATGAAGGACGAGGGGGCCAAGGGCATCGAGGCGTATTATGACGTTATGGAGTCGATCACGAAGAAGGAGGCGGAGATCCACGAGGCGCGGAGGAAGCTTGACGCGATGCTTGAGGACTGATGGGCGGGGGCCATGTTAGAGAGCGATAAGACGATAGCCAGGCTCCTCGCCGATCCGTCGCTGAGCTACTGGCTGAAAGGCGCGCTCCAGACCGCGGCCGCCCGCGATCCGCTCGACGCATTGAACGACGCGGAGGCGCTTTGTCAGGTGCTTACAGAGCGCGCGAAGGCGGTCCTTGAGCTGGCGGGGCGGGGATGTGAAGGAGGGATGAGCGGAAAGAGGAAGCAGCGGCGGTGGTTACAGGTAAGTTATAATCTAGTAACCTAGTTCAGAGTCAAAAAAAGACACTATGAAAGAAGAATTAAAAACCGTTCAAGAAGTAGCCAAGGCAACAGGCAAAGTTGCTGACGTGGCTGCTAAGGTGGGGGGATTTATTTCCAAGGTTATCGGTGGCCCGTGCACCCAAGGTGGTGGTATTTTGGAGGATTGGGTGCGATACTATCGTTACAAATCTCTTTTGATCATCAGCGACAAGGTGGCTGTGCTTCACCGCCGCCGCAAGATCGAAGGCAAGACAATTTCTGTTCCCTTACGCGTAGCTATCCCGCTACTCGAAGCAGCGTCACTCGAAGAGGATAGTATACTCCAAGATATATGGGCTCGCCTGATCGCCAATAGTATGGATCCTGAATTTGAACAATCCATTCACCCTAGCTACATTGAGATTGTAAAACAGATGTGTCCAGATGAAGCAATTATTCTTGAAGCGTTTCATGAGATCGAAAGCTATCCAACGCTTTTCGTAAACCATGTCTCTCAAGATGCTAGGTCTGGGAAATCTTCGCCATCGACATACGAAGGAATTTATGCTGATTATGTCATATGGTGCAAAGAGCTACCGCTTAAACGCCAAAAATACGCACGAGCATTTCTTGACAACCTTCTCCGATTACAACTCCTTGAGATAGGGTACGATCTTTCCTCGCATATGCAAGACCAGGTCAAGAGGAGCGAGATATGGTCTGTTAATTCTGGAAAACAAATTAAGCAGACCAATCTTCGATTGTATCGCAATGAGTATCTACGGATGACGGCATACGGTGAAGGCTTCGTGACCGCATGTATCCGAGAATGAAGTTATAGATATTCCCCGCGTCAATCTTCACGCATGTATGCCTAACCCTCTCTCCCAAGAAATGCCTCCGCATCATGCAAGTGGAAGTATATCCGATGGAGTGGGCTTGCTGCTCCGGCACTTTATTTGTTCTGATCCGCTCCTGCTTACCATTGCGCGCCCGATGAGGCCGGCCTCACAACCGTAAGCATCCGCTCCTGAACGACACCAGGAAAGGGCGAGTGCCCAGCCCGCGCCGCTTCGCTTTGGAAGATAGTGTCAAGAATTTTTCGCACTTTCATCAGGTGACCTGAATCCGGTTTTCCCTTAGGCCGCGATCTCTTTGGTTTCCTCCGCGAGGCGATCCATTTTCAGATATTGCTTCAGGCCCCATTTTGTGCCGGCGATATGTCGGAGTCGGGCAGCCACAAGCATCAGGGCCGAGTTGCCGTCCGGAAAAGAGCCGACTACCCGTGTTCTTCGCCTGATCTCTTTCATGATCCTCTCAATAGGATTATTCGTCCTGATTCTCCGCCAGTGCTCTCTTGGGAATGCGTAATAGCTTACAGTCTCCGATGTGCCGTCTTTAACGATATCTGCTGCTCTGCCAAGCCTCATGCTCTGGAGCTTCTTTACGACTATGGCTGCCTTTCTAAGGGCCTCTTTTCTGTCTTCCTGTGCGTGTATCGCCTTGAGCATAGCCGCCACTTCTTTGACCTTCCCCTTGGGAACGGCGGTAAAGACGTTCCTATAGAAATGCACTACACACCTCTGCCACGACGCGTCCGGATAAAACTCTCCCAGACTCTCTACGAGCCCGAGGCATTTGTCGGATGTGAACAGCTCTACTCCCTCGATCCCTCTTTCCTTGAGGTACCTAAAAAAAGTGCTCCAACTGGCCTTGTCCTCTTTGGCTCCTTCAGCCACCCCCAGGATCTCCCGATAGCCCTCCTGATTGACTCCGAATGCAACCAGGACCGATACGTTCTTTACTTCGCCTCCCCAACTGCGCTTCAAGCAAATCCCATCCAGGTATACATAAGGATGTTCTCCCTCTATAGGTCTCATCCTCCACGTCTCGATTGTCTTGTATATCTTGGAATTGAGATTGGAGATAGTGCCAGGGCTTACTTTGCTGCCCCACAGGGCCTCGGTGATATCTTCAACTCTACGAACCGAGACTCCTGCCAGATACATCTCTACGAGCGCTTCTTCGACAGAGGACTCCCGACGCCGGTATCGCTCTATGATCCCTGTCTCAAAGGGCAGGACTCTCAGTTTCGGCATCTTTATATCCGCTTCTCCTGCTTTTGTGTGGAGTTTCCTGCTGTAATACCCGGCTCTAGTGTCCTGCCGCTCGTCGGTCCTCTCGTAACGCCTTGCTCTGCAGAGCCTGTCGGCCTCTTCATCGAGAAGGCTGTTCAGGGTCTCCTGAACAGTTCCCCTGACGATCTCTCCAAGATGATCCTTTACCTGTTCTTCATCAATCTGAATAATTTTGCCAGCCTTTTTGGTACAATCCTTCTGAGCCATGGTGTTCCTCCTCCGGTAAGTGGTTTTTGGCGAAATTACATTACCAGATTCGAGGTCACCATGACTCAAATGTGCGAAAAATATTTTACGTTATCCACGCTGCGACTTACGGCGCCGCTGAAAGAAGGCTAAGCCTTCTTCAACCCCGCGAAGAAGTGGCACCTTGCAGGGCCGGGGGATGAGGTGTTTGGGTATGTGCTTTATGACGGAGCGGTGACGCTAGGGGAGATGGGGTTGTGAAAGGATTGCTCAATTCTCTGCAGTGAACACTTCCCCGAGATCCTCCTCAAGGCGGATTACTTGTGGCTGGTCTAAAGAGGCATAGCTTGGACTTGTCTCAATTAGTTGGTCAATTTTGTCTTGGTCCATCTTATAGTGCTTATAAAGAATTTCGCCAGCATAGGCTAAGACATCCGCCGATAAACTAGGCCTCTCGATTACATTCATAACAACAGAATAAGTCGCCTCGGATTCCGTCAATGAATAATAGCTGAGAGCCGTTTCGATTACAGCATTGTCCGTCTCGTTTTCCAGCAGCGCATTTACATCAGCGCTGAATACTCTGTTATTTTGATCCTCTAACTCTATTATTCTTTCCAGGGCGGCATTTCTTATGTGTGGTGCCGGATCTGTCAAAGACATCGCTAAAATCTGTCTGGCGGCTGGTGTATCTTCTAGGTTTCTTATCGCAAATGCTCTTACAGCCTCGTCAGTATCGTATAAAGCAATCTTTTCCCTCTCACCGTAAGATTGGGCAGGCGCAGCCTGCTGTGCGTCCTCTTGCCTCGCGCTCGTCTCCTTTGAGGGGAAACTTCCAGGGGAGTAAGTAACTGTGTCATGCTCTCGCACAGGCTGGCTCTCATTGGTCTGCGGTAGCGCGTTATTATGTCCAGTAACAATCGGCCGGCTCATGGCATCCGCAGTGTTCAGTGTTTTTTTTTGGGCAACGGCGTTAGCGTGCGTAAAATAGATCACAATGACGGCTACTATGGCCCCAAGCCCGCAAGCAACCACATATTGCTGTATTTTCATGTCAAAAATTAGCAGAAGGAAGTTGTTGTCAGCCCACCTTCCCCATTTTCTCTCAAGGTTTCCAATAGCCTATAATGTGATATTGTTTTTCAATATCTTTGATGCTTTTATCCTTGCCTTTTAAAACACGCTTCCGCTCTACTCCGGCCGGATAATTTGCTTCATAAAGCGTAATGCTCTTTTCTTTGCCAGAATTGTCGACGCCCGCCACATATGCGACATGTCCAATGTTTCCATAAATATCTAAAATGGCAACTTCGCCCTTCTTGGGTGTATATGTTTTAATGTGCCCTTTCTTTTGTGCAAGCGTAGTCATCCCGGTTGGCAGCTTTGGTTGCAACCACCGCGCGTAAAAAACACAGTTATACAGATAACTGCCATTGTAATACTTGTCAGCCTTCTTGAAATTTGTTATAGACGGCTGCGGGAAACTCCCTGCATAGGCAAGCGAAGCTGCCGCCGCCAGTACAATCATTGCCATGAACCACATGTTCACCTTTTTCATTGTAATCTTCACGATTGTTCCCTCCATTCGCTATAATTTTCCATACCCTTGAGTATGGTGCACCATGGTTATTTTATCCAACGCCTCATCATATTGAGAATACTACCTGGGTAGGGGGGGGAAATGGGCGAGCAGCGCCACTTGCAGCCACACAGATCCTCGCCCGGCCTCCTTTCCACACATCTTTTGTCAACAATTCTGCGCATAACCTCCGCACTGCCTTCTCCTTCAAGACTCCCAGCGGTCCGCACAGAAAATGAGTACACCGCCCTGCCCTCTCCGGCCGCTCTTTTCCGTTTCTACCCTTCCCCGGGTTATGTCATACTTCCCCGACTTCATTGTTCAGGGGATGATAATGACTGTTACCATGATGACTCAGCTTCTCGCAAGCATTACCGCCGAATGTGCGATGTGCCATGATACAGCAACGCTTCAATTCCTCGTCGTGGACGATGACAACCGCACATTCAATATCTGCGAGGCGTGCAGGGACCGGATCCTGGCAGCCGCGCCTCTGGTCAAGGTCGATCCGAGTCCCCTCTGGGTTCGCCAAGGTGTGTAGTTGCTTTTCAATCACAGCGCATGAAAAGGAGACGGTATGTCAGACAGGTCTTTCTTAAGAATAGGCGTCTTTATATTTTCGTCGACGAAAATCCTCACGCGACGACTTCGTCCGGAATAACCTGCTCCTCCGACAGTTCAGCGGCATACTCGAGACAGGCAAGAATATCCTCACGTTTCAAGGAAGGATACTCCTGCAGCAATTCTTCAACGGAATCGCCGTTTGCGAGCATATGAAGAATCTGATGGACGGGGATGAGCGTCCCTTTAGCAATAGCAAACATACGACCCTTTACCGGCGGCCGCGTTAGTATTGGATAAGAAGCCCGGCAAGAACCCCGAAAAACTGGAATCGCCGGTCGAAGCAGTTTACGGAAACCGCTTGCCTGGTACACAGTCAACGATAAAACTTTCTGTCAAGAGGAAACCCGATGTCAAAATTCTGTGATTACAGCCCCTTTAACTGGCCGAGCTTTGCGGTGATATCGTGCGATTCCATGAGGCAGGTACCGACCAGGACCGCGTCGATGCCGGCCGCTTCGACCTTGAGAACGTCTTCTCTGGTCCTTATACCGCTTTCGCTTACCACTATCCTGTCCTGCGGTATCTTCTCCCTGAGGCGTAATGACGTGTTGAGATCGATCCCGAGTGTCTTAAGGTCCCTGTTATTGATGCCGACGACCGGGGCCTCCAGAGCAAGCGCCCTGTCGAGCTCAGTGTCGTCGTGGACCTCGAACAGCACCCCCATACCCAGTTCTCCGGCGAGATGCAGGTATTCCTCGGCCTGTCCTCCTTCCAGGATAGCCGCTATGAGAAGTACCGCGTCCGCCCCCCGGGCCCTTGCCTCGTAGATCTGGTATTCGTCGAAGATGAAATCTTTTCTGAGAACGGGCCTTCTGACCGACCTTTTCACGTCCGTCAGAAAATCCAGCCGGCCCTGAAAAAAGTCTTCTTCAGTGATGACAGATATGGCATCGACCTCCGCGGCTTCGTAAATGCGTGCTATGGCCAGATGATCGAAGTCTTTTCTGATGAGCCCCCTGGACGGTGATGCCTTCTTGATCTCTGTTATGAACCTGGCAGGGCCTGTGCCTCTCGCTATCGCCTTCATGAAGTCGCGAGGCCGCTCGATATCCCCTATAAGGGACTTCAGCTCCGCAAGGGGCGTGCCGGACCTGGCCGACGCAAGTCGGTCCTTTTTTCTTTCTACTATCTTTTCCAATATGGTCATACGAAATTTTAAGGGGAAAGGAGGCGGTTTTTCAAGGCCCGGGCGTGACCACCGAGGCCGGGCATTCAGACTTATGTGGTAGAATACACCGGAAAGACGATGCCGCAAAGGTGTGTGAGGGGATGATATCCGGGCTATGCTCGAAACATTAAGGACTGTCTTCGGATTCCAGTCGTTCCGGCCCAATCAGGAAAGCATCATTCAGAGCATTCTGGCGGGGAAGGACGTTTTTGCGGTAATGCCTACCGGCGGGGGCAAATCGCTCTGCTATCAGCTTCCGGCGAAGTTGAGGGAAGGCGCCACGGTTGTAATCAGCCCTCTCATATCATTGATGAAAGACCAGGTCGACGCGGCCCTTGAAAACGGCATACCTTCGGCGTTCATGAACAGCTCGATGACGGCCGGGGAAATAGCGGGAGTCTATCGAAGGCTGGAGCAGCATGAGATAAAGCTTCTCTATATCGCGCCCGAGCGCTTTGCAATGCCCCATTTTCACGACACGCTCAAGACATTTCCAGTCTCTCTTTTTGCGATAGACGAGGCCCACTGTATTTCGGAATGGGGCCATGACTTCCGGCCCGATTATCTCGGACTCTCACTTATTCCGAAGGAGTTCCCGGATGTGCCGGTCGCAGCCTTTACCGCAACCGCTACTTATAAAGTCCAGGAAGACATTATCAGGGAAATCGGCCTCCGGACCCCATATATAGTCCGCGCCTCTTTCAACCGGCCGAACCTCTTCTATGAAGTGAAGCCCAAATCGGGGATCCAGTCGCAGATTCTTCAGTTTATCGGTGAGCGCCGGGACGAATCGGGCATCGTCTACCGCACTACCCGCGATTCAGTAATGGAGACCTCCGCATTCCTGGTGTCAAAGGGTATCAATGCGCTTCCCTACCATGCCGGCCTTTCTTCCGAGGAACGGAACAGGAACCAGGAGGCGTTCAGCAGGGACGAGGTGCAGGTTATTGTAGCGACTATCGCATTCGGTATGGGCATAGATAAATCCAATGTCCGGTACGTCCTCCATGCGGACCTGCCAAAGAATATTGAATGCTATTACCAGGAAACCGGCCGGGCGGGACGCGACGGGGAGCCTGCGCATTGTCTTCTCTTTTTCGGCAGGGGGGACATCCCGAAGATCCGCTACTTCATCGACCGCGTAGAGGACGAGGGGGAACGCTCCATGGCGATCGAAAAACTGAACCAGGCTGTTGAGTATGCCGCTCATAACGTATGCAGGAGAAGACATATCCTCCGGTTTTTCGGGGAGGACTACCCCGGCGACAACTGCGGCGCATGTGATATCTGCGCCGGCTCCGCGGAACAGATCGACGTCACCACCGACGCCCAGATAATTATGTCTGCAATATCCAGGACCCAGCAGCGGTTCGGCATAGGGCATGTTGTAGATATTGTGACGGGAGCAGACACAAAACGCATACGTGAACTCAAACATAATGAGATAAAGACATACGGCGCCGGCAGCCACAAAGACAAGAAGCACTGGAGGTTCCTTGTCGGAGAACTTCTTTCGCAGGACATGATCCGGCAGGAAGGCGATCCCTATCCGGTTCTGAAGCTGACGCAGAAGGGGCTGGATGTATTGTACGGCAGAGAAGAGGCGAAGGCCTTGAAGAGGGAAGAATCGGTGAAGACGAAGGCGGGTAAGAAGGGTGATCCCGGGCAGTACGATGAGGCGCTGTTCAGGAAGCTCCGCGTGCTGAGAAAGAAGATTGCTGAAGAACACCATGTTCCTCCGTATGTCATATTCTCGGACAAGACCCTCCATGAGATATGCCGGCATTTTCCGTCGACCCTGCCGGACATGAGAAGGATCAGCGGCGTCGGTGATGCCAAACTTGAGCGATACGGGGAGGATTTCACCCGGGAGATAAGAAGGTATCTGGATGAAAACCCCGGCGTCATGGGACCGGAAGTGCGATCAGCTGGTTCCATGCGCCCTCATGCCGCAAAGCCGGCGGCAAAAAAGAAAGGTGAATCTGCTGAGGAGACCTATGAGTTCTTCAAAAGAGGTATGTCCGTTGAGGATATCTCCAAACTGCGCGGGCTTTCTCTTTCCACCGTCTCCTCACACCTCGAATATCTTATCCGGGAAGGCCGTCAGATAGATATCGACCGGCTTGTCGACCCTGCAAAGAAGGAGGAGATCGAAGATCTTTTCCTGACCACGGGGCGATGGAGTTTAAACCCTCTCATAGAATATTTCGAGGGCGCCGTCAGTTACGAAGAGGCGCTGCTCGTAAGGGCATGGATGCAGAGGGGAACGCCTGGGGAGGCCATATGAGATTCTGTTTCCGGCCAGACCCGAAAGGCTGAATCAAAAGGACTCACACCTGCAAAGATCCCCCGTCTTTTCTGAAAACTGCCCTGGCTGGATCACAAGTCCGGCGAACGCCAACAATTCTGCAATCCACCGGCGTTTTGCTATAATTAGCCCTAACCATGGATCAAAAAGGGAAGATAGCCAAGGCAGCCGGCATCATGTCGGCTGCAACCTTCATAAGCCGCATCCTCGGTTTCGTGAGGGACATGGTCTTTGCCCTCTATTTCGGGGCTTCCGGCACTTCCGATACTTTCTTTGCCGCCTTCAGGATACCGAACCTGCTGAGGGAACTCTTCGCCGAGGGGTCCATGTCGGCCGCTTTTATTCCGGTGTTGACCGAGTACCGCCGGAAGCAGGGCGAGGAGGAGGCCCGGGAGCTTGTAAAGATAACTTTTTCATTCATTATGGTCGCTGTGGGCGTTCTCTGTCTGCTCGGCATTATTTTCGCCCCCGAACTTGTCACGGTAATTGCACCCGGCTTTCTCAAGTCTCCAGGGAAATTTTCCCTGACGGTCCTTCTCACGAGAATTATGTTTCCATTCCTCCTCTTCGTGAGCCTTGCGGCCCTGGCAATGGGCGCGCTGAATACAAAGAAGGTATTTTTCATCCCAGCCCTTGCGCCTGCGATGCTCAACATTACCCTTATCGTAGCTATAGTCTTCTTTACATCGATAGCCAGGATGCCCATTGTTGTTGCGGCTGTGGGTGTTCTGATCGGCGGCTTGATGCAATTTCTCTTCCAATTGCCCTCTTTTTTCAAAAAGGGATACAGGCTCGGTTTTCGCCCATATTTCAGGCATCCCGGCCTCAGGAGGATGGCGATTCTGCTGGTGCCCGCCACTCTGGCACTGGCCGTCAACCAGATCAATATACTTGTGGCCAATATTCTGGCTTCCTATCTCCCTTCGGGCAGCATTACCTATCTCTATTATTCCATGCGGCTTATCCAGTTCCCTATCGGCATATTCGGAGTAGCGATGGGAATGGCGGTTCTGCCGACCTTGTCCGAGCATGCCGTGAGGGGAGATATAGACCGGCTCCGGGAGGACTTTTCCTTTGCCCTGAGGATGCTTTTCTTCATCTCTGTTCCCTCGATGGCCGCCCTGATCGCACTCCGGGAACCCATAGTGAACCTCCTCTTCCAGCGCGGGAGTTTTGACTACGCCGCCACAAAGGGGACGTCGGAGGCCCTCCTGTTTTATTCTTTCGGGATATGGTCGATTGTCGGTAACAGGGTCATGACCTCCTCGTTTTACGCAATGCAGGATACCAGGACCCCTGTCAAGATCGCGACCGTCGGCATGGTCTCAAACATCCTCTTCAGTCTTGTCCTCATGGGTCCCCTGAAGCACGCGGGCCTTGCCCTTGCGAATGCGCTGGCATCGTGGGTCAATTTTTCCTTGCTCTCTTATTTCCTCAGAAAAAAACTAAAAAGGGTGGATGCGAGAAAGATCGTAAAATCATTCGTCAGAATAGTTGCGGCATCTCTGGTAATGGGAGTCGCGGGCCGATTGCTCCTCCACGGCGACCTGTGGGAAAAGAGCGGCAGGAGCCTCGAGAAGGCCGCGTATTTTGGGGCAACGGCCCTTCTCTGTATTGGCATATATGCAGCAGTCAGTTTTATTCTGAAGAGCGAGGAAATGGAATATTTTTTTGAAACTCTGAGAACCAGGATGCGGAGGAGAAAAAAATGATGGATATAGACTGGCTTGCGGTCGGACCACTGCAGACAAATTGTTATGTGATATCCGATAAACAGACGCTCGACGCGATCGTTGTCGACCCAGGTGATGAGGCGGATAAGATATTACGGCTTATCGGACAAAAAAAACTGAAGGTGCTTATGATCATATGCACCCACGGTCATTTCGACCATGTCGGGGCCGTTGCCAGGCTGAAGGAGAGGACCGGCGCCAGGGTGGCCCTCAACCTCGATGACATCGAGATATATAGCAAAGCGCAGGACCAGGCGGCGTTTTGGGAGTACAGAATTGAACCGCCTCCCGAACCGGACCTTTTACTGGCGGACGGCGATAAGGTTGTAGTGGGCCACCTGAATTTCGAGGTTCTTCTTACTCCCGGTCACAGTCCCGGGGGGATCTGCCTGTACGGCGAAGGCGTGGTTGTCAGCGGCGACACCATCTTTGCCGGCTCGGTCGGGAGAACGGATTTTTATGGCGGCAACATCGAAGAACTCAAGAAGTCATTCGCCGAAATCCTGTCCCTGCCGCCTGAAACCAGGATACTCCCCGGCCACGGTGAGTGGTCCACTGTTAAGAAAGAGAAAGAGACAAATTTTTTTCTGGATGAGTTGTGAAAAAGCCGGATGAGACGCAAAATAAAAGCCAAAGCGAAGGATTTCCATGATAATATGCCCCAATGTTTTATATCTTTGGAATCTTACGCTTACTGACGGGATTTTCAGGTCTTGAAGTGATTTTTTGGAAGTGCTATAGTATAGCTGAGATTTGAGCAAAAAAGAGTTGTATTTTTTTTGGAAAGCAGTTATACTCTAGTTTCGCTGGTTTTTGATTCTCCTTAATACCGTCTCTAAATCAGATGTCGGGATGAAGGGGGAAAGTGTTCTTTGAAAACTAAAGAGTAGGTTCCGTTAAGTTTAATTTG
>JBJKPE010000119.1:0-18379 GCA_046706685.1 Thermodesulfovibrionales bacterium
CGAGAGGGCGGACGTCGGGTGCCCGGAGCCGGCTTCGGAAGTCGATACAAGTATGTAGTAACGGATAAGCTTAGCCAATCGTTCCAAGTCATCTCTGTTTGCCATGGTATCCTCTTTCGTTAGTGCCGTTTTTCATATCACCCTGCGATCCGGCCTTGCGGCTGCATCGCACAATCTAAAAAGTCATCGGACAGCGTCCGCGATTTCCCGGAATAAAGCGGAAACTTACAGCAAAAAAAAGCGATTTCCTGACAAGAAGGCAAGACACGGACGCCCGATATTTCTTTGCTAGAATTTTATCAGCTTCCCGACCAATGTCAAATCTTTTTTGGGCGCATCTTTCTCACCCGGCTGACTCCCCAGGCGACCATGCCTACACCGATAAGCATTGCAATCACCCCAAGGAACAGGATGGGAAGGTACCAGAATAACAAAGACTGATCCGGCTCGCCAACTCTGGCCAAGACGGCCTCGCGAATGTATGCGGCGACAAACGCCATACCCAGGATTGACAGGAGACTGCCGAGCGCCAGCAGCCCGTAAGCTAATATCTTCTTCCCGCGGCTCACGATTTGACTCCACTATTGAGAAGCTTCTTACCCCGTCCACGGCGGGCGTGAACGTACCCTCCCTGCGGAAGCAGGAAGTGTGGCGCGGCTTATTCGAAGAATCTTTCTTTAACTCTCTGGCGCAGAAAGGCCGCAACTTCAGCATCGTTTCCGCCTTTCCACACACCGGCCACATCGTCTCTAAACCCTCTTGCCTTTGCGTACGCATCGATCCTGGTTCTCTCCAGCAAAGACCAGTCTCTGGACCCGACGAACTGACGGAGGGCTGTCGAAAACCCCGGAAAGATCTCTTTCCTGATGCCTTCAAGAAACACGGCGTAGACGGTCAACAGGTAGTCGTCCTTTCCCTCTATTACAGCTTTCAGAGGTCCCATATCGGATGTGTCTGCCAGAAGGTCCTTAATACCTCTCAGATAGAGCTCAGTATTTTTGTCGAATCCATGGCGGAGCATCCCGCCCCACTCCTCCCAGTGATCGTCCTCAAAGGCCTCTCCAATCTCATGCAGCACAAAGAGATCGGATATCCTGCGGCCGATTCTGTCGATCCCTGCGGCAAACCCTTCGGATACCGGATCGTTTTTGCCGATTCCGAACCGAAGGAACATCTCTTCAGTCGAATCCTTGTGCCGGACTGACCTCATCGTCTGGAACTTGTCCCACAGCATCGTCCTCAGAACGTCCAGTCTCAGGTATATGCACCTGCCCTGAAGCATCGAAGGATACGCTGAAAGATCCCGGCAGATTTCCCTCCCCGTGTAATAGACGCGGTAGTCATAGAGTTCTCTTGCCGAAGCCAGGCGGGCGACAAAAAATGTGG
This sequence comes from Thermodesulfovibrionales bacterium, assembly GCA_046706685.1. Lineage (GTDB taxonomy): Bacteria > Nitrospirota > Thermodesulfovibrionia > Thermodesulfovibrionales > UBA6898 > JARRRD01. Next base: position 1,387 of record JBJKPE010000119.1, read on the forward strand.
GCTTGCCCATAATGCCATAGCCGCACCCGCAAACGAGTCCTGAAGCTTCCAGAAGTGCGTTCAGTCCGTTGACGTCAAACGGGTCATAGGACGCCCCGTCGACCACTATTCCATGCAGCTCCTCCGATTCAAGGTCGCACCAGCGGGCCTCCCTTTCCTGTATCCATGCGCTGATCTTTTCCACCGCGACTGTTTCCCACGGCGGCAGGGAATGTTCGTTGAGATAAAGCTCCCTCATTCTCATAAGAAGACCGCATATGGAGAAATTCCCCCAGGATTTGGAATCGGAAATATTGCAATTGAGCTTCACCTGTTCTATGAAGTGCCCCAGATCCATCCTGTACTAAGATAAAACGCCGCAAATTCAAAAGACAAGACAACGCCTGCAATCAGGAATAAATTCTCGTCCCTGTCTTTCCCTCCATCGCGGCACCTATCAGCTCCGGACTGGTGATGATCACCTCTTTCCCCCCGGCTTCGAGAAACTCTATTGCCGCCTCAATCTTCGGTCCCATGCTTCCGGGGGGGAAATGTCCCTGGCGGTAATAAATCTTCATGTCGTCGAGGCTGACTTCCCTCAGCCCCCTCTGATCCCTCTTGCCGTAGTTTAGATAAACCATATCCACCTGGGTAAGGTTGACTATGGACACTGCCCCTGTTTCTCTCGCAAGCGCGCTGGTGGCGAGATCCTTGTCAATAACCGCTTCCACCCCCTGCAGGCTGCCGTCAACTTCCGCCACCGGGACCCCGCCCCCGCCGACAGCAATAACGACCACCCCGATGTCGGCCAGGTGCTTTATCACACGTGATTCTATGATCTTCAGCGGCCGCGGAGAAGGCACAACCCTCCGGTATCCTCTCCCGCTGTCCTCAACCATTCTCCACCCCCTGCTTTCTTCCAGAAGTTCTGCATCCCCGGCGGGATAAAAAGGCCCTATCGGCTTGTCCGGTCGCCTGAAAGCGTCGTCATCCCTGTCGACAACCACCTGGGTAATAACTGTCACCACGTCTCTGACAAGGTCGATCTTCTTCAGGTGGTTGTAAAGAGTCTGCTGGATCATGAAGCCTATCCCGCCCTCGGAGTCGGCGTCGCATATATAAAGTGGCATGGGGGGTACGGTATTCCTAGCCGCCTCGTTTCGGATCATGATATTGCCGACGATGGGACCGTTGCCGTGAGTAATTACAATCCTGCAGCCGTCGTTGATCATCCGGGATATCTGCTTCACACACTCGCCGGTATGTGCAAATTGCTCTTCTATCGTCCCGCTCTCGCCCCTCTTTATCAGGGCATTTCCGCCAAGGGAAACGATGCACAGCCGGGAAGGCCCGCCCACCTCTTCAGTGCCTTCCCGCTGTCTGGTCAAGACTGTCCGCAAACCCCTCTATACATCCACGGAGCTCGTTTCCATCGACCTCTTCTATGTCATATCTCACCCTCATCACGCTTTTTCTGATGCCAAGCAGGCGTCCCAGGTCCACTGGCGTTGCAACAAGGACTAAATCGCAGGGAACGTTTTCTATTGTCTCCCTCAGTTCCTCTATCTGGACCGGAGCATAACCTGTGGCGGGCAGCAGGTCTCCGATATGCGGATAATTCCGGAAGGTTTCCCGGATAGAACCTACAGCGTAATGACGTGGATCGATAATCTCTGAGGCCTGGAACTGCCTGGCAGCGAGATAGCCGGCGCCGTATGACATACCGCCGTGCGTCAGGGTCGGTCCGTCTTCCACCACAAGGACCTTCTTCCCTCTTACAGCGGCCGGATCATCCACAGTGATCCGCGACGCAGTGTGCACTATAACGGCTGCGTTATTGACCGCTCTGACGTTCTTTTCCACGATCTCCACCTTCTCCCTATCGGCGGTATCGACCTTGTTGATTATGGCGACATCCGCCCTCCTCAGATTCGCCTCCCCGGGGTGATAGAGCATCTCGTGTCCGGCCCTGTGAGGGTCCAGTACCACGGTCTCAAGGTCCGGCCTGATAAATGGCAGGTCATTATTCCCGCCGTCCCAGACTATGATCTCCGCCTCTTTTTCAACACTCTTCACTATCGCCTGATAATCAACACCGGCATAAACTACAACCCCTTCGGCCAGGAGAGGCTCGTATTCTTCCCTCTCCTCTATCGTACAGTTCTGTCTGTCCAGATCTCCCGGCTTTTCGAATCTCTGGACCCTCTCCCGGAGCAGATCGCAGTATGGCATGGGGTGCCTGATGGCCGCGGGGTTCAACCCCTTAGCCTTCAGTATCCGCAGTATGTACCGTGTAACGCCGCTCTTCCCGCAGCCTGTCCTGACAGCGCAGACTGAGATAACCGGCAGGGCGGATTCGATCATGGTCTTCCCGGCCCCGAGCAAAACGAAGTCCGCACCGAGAGCGATGCAGAGAGAAGCCTTGTGCATGACATCCTCATGAGATACGTCGCTGTATGCAAAAACGACCTGGTCAATGGAGTACTCCGGGATAAGTGCGTTCAGCGTCTCCTCAGGATAGATGGGTATTCCCTGCGGATAGAGAGGACCCGCCAGTTCCGCAGGATAGGTCCTGCCCTCTATGAATGGGATCTGAGCCGCCGTGAAGGCCTTTACGTCGTAAAGTTCATTGCCTCTGTAAAAGACGTTGAAATTGTGAAAATCCCTGCCGGCCGCCCCCATTATGATCACCCTCTGCCTTTTCATACTGAACCGCCGCCCGTAACAGTGATCGCCTCATCCAGTATATCCAGCCCCCTGGCCATCTCCTCCCTCGTGACCGGCAGAGGCGGAGCAAGCCTGATGATGTTCTTGTCCACGCCGCACTCAAGCAGCACCAGTCCCTTGCCAAGACAGTGTTTCAGTATCCTTTTAAGCCCTTCGGTATCAGGTTGTCCGTCCTTCCCCACGAATTCTATACCTATCATCAGGCCGAGACCTCTGACGTCGCCTATGCTCTCATGCTCTTCTTTCATTTCCCTTAACCGTCCGAGCGCAAACTCCCCCACGGAGGCCGCATGGGCAAGAAGTCCCTCCCGCTCGATGGCCTCTATGGTAGCCAGTGCGCTCGCACAGGAGACAGGATTGCCCCCGAAGGTAGTCCCGTGGGCGCCGGGGGACCACTCCCTCATGATCTCCTTCCTGGACACTATGGCGCTGAGCGGCATGCCCGAGGCGATCCCCTTGGCAATGGTCATAATGTCAGGCACGACTCCGAAGTGCTCGGAGGCGAACCATTTGGCCGTTCTCCCCATACCGGCCTGGACCTCATCGAAGACAAGGAGGATGTCATGCCTGTCGCATATCTCTCTCAGCCGGCCGAGAAACCCACGGGGCGGGACCACATACCCGCCTTCCCCGAGCACCGGCTCTATGATCATGCAGGCGACCTCCTCCACAGGGACGAGGTGCTTGAAAAGCCTCTCGAGGTGTTCGAGACAGTCCATGTGGCAGCTCCCGGCCTTCTGGCCGAAAAAACAGCGGAAGCAGTATGGATAAGGAGAGTGGTATATCGAGGGGACAAACGGCTGATAGCGTTTCCGGTATCTGATATTCGATGTCGTAAGGCTCATGGCGCCGAAGGTCCGGCCGTGAAACCCTCCCGTAAAGGCTACTACGCCCTGTTTTCGAGTGTAAAACCTGGCAAGCTTGATGGCGCCTTCCACCGCCTCGGCGCCCGAGTTCCCGTAGAAAAACATATCCAGCCCGGGGGGCGTCACTTTCCCCAGCTTTTCCGAAAGCGCCACGAGAGGCTCGTAGTGGAAGATACACCCGGAATGGATGAAAGCCCCGGCCTGTTTCTTTATCGCTTCCATCACCAGTGGATGGTTATGGCCTATATTCGTCGTAGCAAGCCCTGAAGTGAAGTCCATAAAGCGCCTGCCGTTCTCGTCTTCCACGTATATCCCGGACGCCTTCTTCACCACAATGTCCGTATGGATGATAAGGGCGCTGGTCAGAACCTCCTTTGCCCTTGAAACAACATCACTCATGGCATTCGCTCCTTCTTCCTTTAAGCACTGAGGTTCGAGGTCTCAGGCGGACCTTAAGTCAACATTGACCTTAGCCTTACCTGTCTATCTGCGCCTTCTGAAGGCGGCCACTAAAGTCCCGGTAGACAACTTTCCACTTTGTAAACATATCCAGGGCTCCCCCTCTTCCGCCGGCCTCCCTGTATCCAAAGCCGCTCTTCTTTGTGCCTCCGAAAGGCAGCTGTATTTCGGCGCCGATAGTGGAGGAGTTTATATAAACAATGCCGGTATTCAGTTCCCTTTCCGCAACGGCGGATTTATTAACGTCCCTGGTATAAATGGCAGAAACGAGGCCATACCTGGTGCCGTTAACTATGCCTATCGCATCTTCGAGCCCCTCCGCCTTTATCACGGATACCACCGGTCCGAATATCTCCTCCTGTGCTATCCTCATCTGCGGCAGCACTTCGGCGAAGACCGTTGGTTCTATGAAATACCCGGCGGCGCAGTCACCCTCCCGGCAGGCCTTGCCGCCGGTCGCAAGCCTGGCCCCTTCATCCCGGCCTATGTCTATGTATTTCAGTACCTTCTCCATCTGAGACTGATTTATCAATGGCCCCACATCGGTCTGCTTGTCCAGGCCGTTGCCCAGTCTGAGTTTCTTCGCCGCACCGCTGAACATATCCAGAAATTTGTCATATACCGCCCGGTGGACAACAATACGGCTGGACGCCGTGCAGCGCTGACCCGTCGTACCGAAGCCGCCCCATACCGCGCCTTCCACGGCAAGTTCGAGGTCCGCGTCGTCCATAACGATGATGGCGTTTTTACCGCCCATCTCGCAGGATATCTTCGTCCCCCGCGAGGCGCACATCCCTGCGAGCTTCTCCCCCACAGCGGTAGACCCAGTAAAGGAAACGCCGTCTATGCCCGGGTGAGACGCAAGATATTCTCCCGTCTCTTCACCCCTTCCGTTCACAAAGTTCAGCACGCCTTTGGGAAGGCCTGATTCATGAAATATTTCAACAAGCTTCGATGCGCACACTGGAGTGTAGCTGCTTGGCTTAAAAACCACCGTATTGCCGGAGACAAGCGCCGGCATTATCTTCCAGCCGGGTATGGCAAGAGGAAAATTCCAGGGCGTTATCAGTGCACATACGCCTACAGGAACACGCAGGGACTTGCAGTCCTTATCAGGCAGCTCGGAAGGTATCGTCTCCCCAGCCAGCCTCCTCCCCTCCCCTGCCATGTAATAGCCCATGTCGATAGCCTCCTGCACGTCACCGAGGGTCTCCTTCAGGATCTTCCCCATTTCCCTGGTCATGAGCTCCCCCAACTCCTCTTTTCTCCTCACGAGCGCCTCCGCAGCCCTGAAAATGATCTCTCCCCTCTTGGGTGCCGGTGTCAGGCTCCATCCTCTGAAAGCATTCCTCGCAGCCTCCACCGCCTTATCGACATCTTCCCTGCCGGACTTGCTCACGACTCCGACGACCTCGGCGGTATCGGCCGGATTGATACTCCGGAAGGTTTCTCCACTCAGGGAATCCTGCCATTTCCCGTCGATGAAGTTCCTTGCCGTCTCTCGCATAAGCTGCCTCCTTTAGAATTGCATCGGGCGGAAGAGCGAAAAAAATCAGTAAAAATAACGCTCTTCACTTCCAATTCTCCCGCAACCCCGGGAGGTTGTCAAGGAACGGTTCCCCCGGGAATGCAGTTGGGACCTGAAAGCCATTGACAATTTCGCCGCTGTTTCCATATAGTAAAAATGTAAGTGAGCGCTAACATAATGACACGACGAGCGGAGTTCCCGCCCTTGACTATGACGCAGCGGCTTCACATAATAAAATTTCGTCAGGTTGGGGCCGGCTCTGACTAACAGAGGCTTTATCCTGCAATTGCATAAGAAACTTCGGAAAGGGCGGATGCGCGGTAAAAGGTCCATATCATGCGCGGCGGTGCAAAAGTGCATCGGTTCCTCTGAATACGTTGTTCAGGAACCTTGCCGGATGTTATGACTCTTCTTCTTTCCATGCGTCATGCGGGCTTACTTATGACTTTCACAATTAAGGGACATTCGCCTGAAGTGTAATAGCCGGCCCGCTAATATTCTTTGGGCGTTCGGGCTGAACAAGGGATTCCCGTGCTGCTGTAAAAGGAGAGACAAGATGTCTGACAGTAAACATTTCGAATTGGGAAGAGTGTTGAACAGGGTCCTCGCAGTTATCCTTATTTTCTTCGGCGGGATATCTGTCACGGCCTGCACGGAGAAAAAAGCGGACCCGCCCCGCAGGCCTCCCGCGCCCGTCACAGTTGCGCAGGTGGTCCAAAAAACCGTGCCTGTTCAGATAGACGCAATAGGAAATGTCGAGGCATATTCCACCATAGACGTAAAATCCCAGATAGGCGGGCAGCTGGTGAAGGTACATTTCAGGGAGGGGCAGGACGTAAAAAAAGGCGAGCTATTGTTCACTATCGACCCCCGGCCCTATGAGGCCCAGGTAAAGCAGGCGGAGGCCGCCCTGGCCAAGGACGCCGCGCAGATGGAGTACGCCCATGAGGAAGCCAGGCGGTATGAGGAGCTTGTCAAAAAGGGTTATGCCGCCAAAGACCAGTACGACCAGTTCCGCGCCAATGCCGCAGCACTTGATGCGACGGTCAAAGCCGACAAGGCCCTGCTTGATAACGCGAAACTCCAGCTGACATACTGCTACATCTATTCCCCTATTGCCGGCCGTACGGGGACCCTGCTGTCAAACGAGGGTAATCTTATCAAGGCGAACGCGGACACCGCGATGGTGACTATTCAACAAGTCGAGCCCATATATGTAGACTTCTCCGTTCCGGAGCAGTATCTATCGGTGATAAAGCAGTTCATGGCGCAGGGGAAACTCAAAGTTCAGGCAACCCTGGACCAAAAAGACGGGAGCGTTGAAAGCGGACTGCTGACGTTCGTAGACAATTCCGTAGATGTCTCTACCGGAACGATCAAGCTGAAGGGGACCTTCGAAAACAGGGAGAGGAAGCTCTGGCCCGGACAGTTCGTGAATGTGGAACTTACACTGACGCAGCAGCCGAATGCCGTTGTCGTTCCATCAAGTGCCGTCCAGACAGGACAGGACGGCAAGTATGTCTTTATCGTGAAGAACAACCACACGGTGGAACAGAAGCAGGTTACGGTTGAAAAGACCTTCGACGATGAGTCCGTCATCCAGAAGGGGCTTGCTGCAGGAGAAACTGTCGTGACGGACGGGCAGCTGCGTCTGGGACCGGGAGCGCAAGTGGTTATAAAGAACCCGACTGAAGGAACAAAACAATGAACATTTCCGAGGTCTTCATACGCAGACCTGTCATGACTACGCTGGTCATGCTGGCGATCCTCGTCTTCGGGATCGTCGGCTACAGGCTGCTGCCGGTCAGCGACCTTCCAAATGTCGATTTTCCCACGGTCCTTGTGGAGGCATCCCTTCCCGGAGCAAGTCCTGAAACAATGGCTGCTGCGGTGGCCACCCCCCTTGAAAGGCAGTTCTCCACGATAGCCGGGCTTGATTCGATGACGTCAACGAACGGGCTGGGCAGCACCCAGATCACACTCCAGTTCAACCTCAGTCGTAATATCGATGCCGCGGCACAGGACGTACAGGCCATGATCTCGAAGGCGGCTAGTCAGCTGCCCCAGGACATGCCGAATCCGCCTACCTACCGGAAGGTCAATCCCGCGGACCAGCCTGTTCTCTACCTGGCACTCAGTTCACCCACACTTCCTCTCTCCACAGTCGACGAATACGCCGAAAACTCTATCGCACAGAGGATATCCATGATAAACGGCGTGGCGCAGGTCCAGGTTTACGGCTCCCAGAAGTACGCGGTCCGGGCGCAGGTCGATCCCAAGGCCCTGGCCTCCCGTGGGCTGGGCATAGATGAGGTCATAGACGCTCTGCAGAAAAGCAATGTGAACCTTCCGACGGGGGTGCTCGACGGAAAAGAAAACGCCTTTACGATCCAGGCAAACGGCCAGCTTATGGACGCCGCTGCATACCGTCCTCTCGTAGTAGCTTACAAAAACGGCAATCCGGTGCGCCTCGACCAGATCGGACATGTAATCGACAGCGTCGAAAACAACAAAATCGCAAGCTGGTACAACAACACCCGCGCCGTGGTCCTCGCAATCCAGCGTCAGCCGGGCACCAACACCGTCGAGGTAGTCGATTCGATCAAAGGCCTTCTCCCGAGCTTCAGGTCCCAGATGCCCGGATCGGTAGACCTGAACATCCTATATGACCGATCCGCCTCGATCAGGGAGTCCGTCGCCGACGTAAAGTTCACCCTCATGCTCGCGATATTTCTCGTCGTCATGGTGATTTTTCTTTTTCTCCGCAATCTATCTGCAACTCTTATCCCGAGCCTGGCGCTTCCCATGTCGATCATATTCACCTTTGCCGTCATGTATATCCTCGGTTACAGCGTCGACAATCTCTCCCTCATGGCACTCATCCTGGCGGTGGGATTTGTCGTGGACGACGCGATCGTAATGCTCGAAAACATCGTCCGCCACATGGAGCATGGCGAGCCGGTTCTCAAGGCGGCACTTAACGGCTCCAGAGAGGTTGCATTTACCATTCTCTCGATGACTCTTTCAATGGTGGCGGTCTTCATCCCCGTGCTCTTCATGGGCGGGATACTGGGCAGACTACTGCACGAATTCGCCGTAACAATAGGGGTGGCGATTCTGGTGTCGGGGTTTGTCTCCCTGAGCCTCACCCCCATGCTCTGCAGCCGCTTCTTGCGTCCTCCCGCAACGGCGAAGCACGGCAGGCTCTATGCCGTCTCCGAGCGGGGTTTTAACGCGATGCTAGCGGCTTACGAGAAGAGTCTTCAGTATGTTCTCAGACACCGGATCGCCACCCTGGCTGTCACTTTCTCTATCCTCGCCGCCACCGTCTATCTGTTTACCATCATGCCCATGGGCTTTCTTCCCAGCGAAGACACCGGTCAGATATTCGCCTTTACCGAGGCCAAGCAGGGCATATCTTTCGACTCGATGAAACAGCATCAGCTCGAACTTGCGTCGATCGTCAGTAAGGACCCGAATGTTTCTTCTTTCATGTCGGCTATCGGGTCGAGCGGCATGAGCGCCTCAAGCAATACGGGCAGGATGTTCATACGCCTGAAGCCCCGCGCGGAAAGAAAATTAACTGCAGACGAAATCATCCAGGAACTGAGAAAGAAAGCCTCGAAGGTTATCGGCATACAGATGTTTATGCAGAACCTGCCTCCGATCAGAATCGGCGGCAAGCTCACGAAAAGCCAGTACCAGTTCACCCTGCAGGGGCCCGATACGGGCGAGCTGTACAAGAGCGCCACCCTGCTGGAGGCCAGACTGAAGACCCTTTCCGGACTGCAGGATGTGACCAGCGACCTCCAGATATCAAGCCCGCAGGTCAATGTAGAAATCGATCGTGACAAGGCATCCGCTCTCGGCATTTCGGCCCAGCAGATAGAAGAGGCCCTCGGCGCGGCATACGGGTCGAAGCAGGTATCGACGATCCTTGCCCCCAACGACGAGTACCAGGTGATCATAGAACTCCAGCCCGAATACCAGAAAGACCCGGCGGCGCTCCCGCTGCTTTACGTAAGATCCACTTCCGGCAAGCTCGTGCCTCTGAACGCGGTGGCCAGACTGACACAGAACACAGGGCCGCTTTCTGTAAACCATCAAGGCCAGCTTCCGGCTGTGACGCTCTCCTTCAATCTGAAGCCCGGCGTTTCTCTCGGGGATGCGGTCGAGGAGGTCGGGAAGGTCTCGCGCACCACGCTCCCGCCGTCAATAAGCACCAGCTTCCAGGGGACGGCGCAGGCCTTCCAGTCCTCGACAAGCGGCCTCTTCCTGCTGCTTATCATGGCGCTTCTGGTCATCTACATCGTCCTCGGAATTCTCTATGAGAGCTTCATTCATCCCCTGACCATCCTCTCCGGACTTCCGGCGGCGGGCTTCGGTGCTCTCGTGACGCTCATCATCTTCCACCAGGACCTGAACATCTACGCCTTCGTTGGAGTCATCATGCTCGTGGGCCTTGTGAAAAAGAACGCGATCATGATGATCGACTTCGCCCTGAACGCCCAGCGAAAAGAGGGCAAGGGCGTACTCGATGCGATTTACGAAGGGTGCGTCGTAAGATTCCGTCCCATCATGATGACGACCATGGCGGCGCTCATGGGGACACTGCCTATAGCGATCGGTTTCGGAGCGGGCGGCGAGTCGAGACGCCCGCTTGGCCTTGCTGTCGTGGGCGGGCTCCTCTTTTCGCAGCTCCTGACCCTTTATATTACGCCGGTCGTGTATTACTACATGGAGTCGTTTCAGGAAAGAGTCGGGGCGCGGCTTGCGGCCCGCAAACAGAAAGAAGCCGCGGGCATGGAGGTGTGAGTGTCCCGTTGCAATGCAGAATGATATACGGCATTTACCATTATTTTTTTGTACCGGGAATGAGGAGGATTATCTATGAGAAAGGCATTTGTCCTTGCGTTATTGGTGTTGCTCACCGTGCCGGCCGTCGGGGGGGCACAGGAGAATTTTATCAGAAAAGGAGAGCAGCTCAACCTTCAGCGGTGCATAGACATAGCACTGCGGAAGCAGCCGAGCATAGTCGCGGCGAAGAATACGGTGAGTGTAAACCAGAGCAGGGTCGGCGAGGCTGAATCCGCCTATTATCCCCAGATCGACCTTTCCGCGGGTTATACCAGGATCAAATCCGCCGGGTCATCGAGCCGTTCATCTTTTGTCACAGACGGCATCACTACTGTCCCTTCCTCCGGCGGAACGTCCTTTGACGAGTATACCGGCAGCGTATCGGTCAACCAGCTGATTTTCGACTTCTGGAAAACCAGAACCCAGGTAGACATTCAGAAGCTCAACGTCGATTCGTCGCGGTCCGCCCTTGACAACACTTCGGAATCCGTGGTCTTCACCGTAAAGCAGGCATATTACGGCGTCCTGCAGGCAAAGAGAAACAGGGACGTCGCCGAAGAAACGGTAAAGCAGTTCGAGCAGCACCTCGGACAGGCCAAGGGATTTTACGAGGTGGGTACCGCGGCTAAATACGATGTCACGAAGGCTGAGGTTGATCTCAGCAACTCAAAACTTAACCTGATAAAAGCCGATAATGCACTGAAGATCGCGAGAGTGACCCTTAACAACGCCATGGGCGTACCTGATGCCCCCGAATACGGTATCGAGGACAACCTTTCCTACAGTAAGTACGAGATAACCTTTGATGAGGCGCTCCAGAGGGCTTACCAGAACAGGCCGGACCTCCAGTCTCTCATCTTTCAGAGAAGAGCCGCCAGCCAGTCCATCAACCTGGCGAAAAAAGGCTATTATCCCGTATTGACCGGGAGCGCCTCCTACAACCGCTCGGGACAGGGCTTTCCACTACAGGAGGGTTGGGACGCCGGGGTAAGTCTGACGTTTCCGATTTTCAGCGGCTTCCTCACAAAAAACCAGGTGGCCGAACAGAAGGCGAATCTTGATGTGGTCCGCGCCAATGAAGAGTCCCTCAAGCAGGGCATCCTGCTCGACGTCCAGCAGGGATACCTTAACCTCGCCCAGGCTGCTGAAAGCATCACCACCGCCGACCTGACGGTAAATCAGGCGAAAGAGAACCTGGACATCGCAAACGGCAGATATGCCGCAGGCGTCGGGAACCCGATTGAGGTCACCGATGCAGAGGTATTGCTGACAAATGCAAAGACCTCTTACATACAGGCCCTCTACGACTACAAGGTGGCTGTAGCCACCATAGAAAAGGCGATGGGTGTCCGGTATCAATGACGCTGCGCGGCAAAAAATCGTTTCGCGTGATTCTTCTCTTCCTGGTTCTTTGCGCGGCGGGGACCCTGTTTTTCTTCTCCCTCCGCAGGAACAAGGTTCCCGCTGCCGTCCGCGTGACCGGGATCATCGACGGTGTGGAAGTAAATCTCGCCCCGAAGGTCGCCGGCAGGATCTCCTGGATATGTTGTAACGAGGGCGACGGGGTAAAAAAGGGACAGACCGTCATCCGTCTCGACAGTCAGGACGTCAGGGCCTCCGTGGAGCAGGCCGAGGCAGGCGTTCAAAAGGCAGACGCCGACGTGAAGGCGGCCGAAGCGGCGGTCAGGAGCGCGGAGGCGAATGTAAAGAGCGCCGGCGCAGACGCCGGGAGCGCACGGGCCGGTATCGAAAAGGCATCCGCGCAGATGGATGAGTCCAGAAAAGAGATGGAACGCGCCAGGAAGCTCTACACAAAGGAATACGTATCCAGGGAATCCCTGGACCAGGCCGTGTCCGCCTACGATGTAAACGCGGCCTCTTACAAGGCCGCCAGGGAGCAGCTTAATGCGGCACTTGAGCAGAAGAATGCGGCAGCGGCCGGGCTCAGCGCCTCCGTCAGCAAGTTGAATTCCTCAAAGGCCGCGCTTGAGGAGGCCGTTGCTAATCTGGCCTTCTACCGGTCGAAGTTCAATGATACTGTGATAACGTCACCGGTGTCCGGCACAGTCATCTATAAATCCATGGAGGCCGGTGAAACGGTCTCTCCCGGCGTCACGATTATGACCCTTGTAGACCTGGACAGCCTCTATGCCAGGGTCGACATAGATGAAACAAAAATAGGCGGCATCGTCCTTCACGGTCCGGCCTTTGTGAGAGTCGACGGAATGCCGGGAAAGGTCTTCACCGGAAAGGTTACGGAAATCGGCCGTTATGCCGAATTCGCGACACAGAGAGACGTAGTCCGCGGGCGTGAGGACATAAAGACCTTCAGGGTAAAGGTGAAGGTCGACAACCCGGCCGGCCTTCTAAAGCCCGGGATGACGGTCGAGGTGGAGATACCGGGGAAGACTTGAGTTTATGGAAAGGGAAAAGGCGATAAGCGTCACAGGGATAACAAAGAGGTTCGGAGAGATCAAGGCCGTTGACGACGTGAGCTTCGACGTGGACGAGGGCGAATTCTTCGGTTTTCTCGGGCCCAACGGCGCGGGGAAGACGACCCTGATCAGGATGCTCACCACCCTTCTCAGGCCCACCAGCGGCAGGGCATTCGTAGCCTCCTGCGACGTGGCAAAAGACCCGGCCGAGGTAAGGAGAAATATCGGCGTGGTTCCCCAGGCCATGACGAGCGACCTCGACCTTACCGGACATGAGAACATGGACCTCTACGGCAGGTTTTACGGAATACGGGGAAGGGAGAGGAAGGAAAGGATAAGTTACCTCCTCGACAAGGTCGGGCTGACGTCGAGGGCGGGAGACCTCGTTGCAACATACTCGGGCGGTATGAGGCGGAGGCTCGAAATCGCGAGGGTCCTCGTCCACAGACCGAAACTTCTGTTCCTTGACGAACCTACGATCGGCCTCGACCCGCAGTCGAGGCGCGTCGTATGGGACTTCCTGGAAAAATTGATCGAAGGCGACGCGATGACGATCTTCCTGACAACCCATTATATGGAGGAGGCGGAGGCGCTTTGCAACAGGGTAGCCATCATCGATTCGGGCAAGATCATCGCCCTCGGCAGTCCCGCGGAGCTGAAGGCCCGGATACCCGGAAGCGATATCATCTCGCTCACGCTGGAAACTCTGCCGGAGGGAGTGGTCGGCGCGATAGAAAAACTCCCTTTCGTGCATAAGGTGAAGCCTGAGGATGCCTCGGTCAGGGTCTACGTTGATAACGGTGCAAAAAACCTTCCGGGGCTGATCGATGAGGTGAGGAAGGCCGGCGGCTCAATCCAGTCAGCGACGATACACGAACAGTCGCTCGAAGATGTCTTCATCCATTACACCGGCAAATCCATCCGGGAGGAAGAAGCGAAAAAGGTCAGCTTTTTCGTAGGTGCGGGGATTCCCCAGAAACTCGGAAGATAAAAGTAAAGTCAGAATGCAGAATGCAGAAGTCAGAACTAAACCATGAAATGCGGCTCGTGAAGAAAAACGGATGATAAGACTTCTCGCCGTCATAGAGAGAGACCTGAAGAAATTCAGGCGAAATCCCGTTGTGCTCGCCATGAGCATCCTCATGCCGATCATCTACCTTGTGATCCTCGGGAATTCGTTCCAGGGCAAGCTGACTTGGCTGCCGGTGGCGCTTGTGGTACAGGACACAGGCCCCTCTGCAAAACGCCTGGTCGAGAACCTGCGGGCCATAGAGGCCGGACCTGCAACCTTCACCCTGGTCAAAATGGCGGACGAGCAGGCGGCCCTGGACAGCGTCAGGGAAGGCAAATACAAGGCCGCTCTCATCATCCCTCCTGATTTCAGCAGAAGGATGACCCTGAAGGGCAGACCGGAAGTGGGACTGTTTCTGGACAATACGGACGGAATCTCATCCGAGACCATACGCAACCTTGTTAACAGTGCACTCGCGTCTCTCGATTCCCCCTATGTCCCCATAAGGGAGAAAGCGGACATCGCGCATCTGAGGGACATCAACCTCTACCCCAAGGTGGACTATTACCAGTCGCTCGTGCCTGGCGTCGTTATCATGGCCATCTTCCTGGGCACTCTTACAACCGGGGCGTTCAACCTTGTCATGGACCGTTTCCTCGGCATCGACGAGAGTTATCTGCTCACGCCTCTGTCGAAATCTCATATCGTTTCCGGCCTCGTCATCAGCGGCCTTTCGATCACGACGATGATCGCCACCGTTATCTTCACCGTGAGCCTGCTCATCACCGGAATATCCCTCACAGGGGCGGTCGGGCAGTGCGCCTCGATTTTCCTCGTCATCGTCCTCACCACCCTCTGCCTGCTGAGCCTCATGTTCGTCATCCTCGGAAGAATCGGTCATCCGCGTATAGTCGGCATATTGAGCGGCTTTCTCAATGTTATCCTCTTCTTCCCGAGCGGCGCGGTCTATCCGGTCGCCAGTTTTCCCGGCTGGCTCAAGACCTTTGCGAAGGTAAACCCCGAGGCATACGCAGTGGATGCACTGAAGTCCATTCTTTTCAAAAACGCGTCAGTTGCGAGTATATCCGGGGATCTCGCGTTCCTGGCGGTCTTTACCGCCGTCATGATGACTACCGCGATTCTTGCATTCAAGAGAACTCTGTAGTGCAGACCTTATACGGTCAATATGACCGGAAGGGCTTACTGGAACAAGTTGAATGACTGGGCGGGACGGCCGGCTGTTGCATTCTCATCACTCAGACCTGCCGACCTTGAACGGACGCAACCCCAGCTTATCTTCATAGCTTTTTTCCGCAAAGATTGTATATTGCTCGTCCGTCAAGACCGCTTTCACCCTGGCCAGCGCTTTTTTCTTTGTCCCGTTGATCTCCTCGATCAACCGGGGATCAAAGATTGAAATCTTTCCGTCGGAAAGGCTGCCAAGGACTTCCCTCTTCTGCTTCCGGAAGTCTATAAGTATAACTTTTATCTCCTCTTTCTGGCCGTCCGTCAGCTTAAGGACTCCGCTCATCTCTTCGATTGTTTCACGCCTCTTTTGTGCCTGATTAACCGGCAGTTTGGCCAGCAGGTTCGGGACAGGCCTGTCGGTGGCCGCAACTGTTTTTTCTTTCTCACCTGCCGCGGACGTCTTAAGGAGCGCAATCCTGCTCTCGCATGCCTCGTCCTTCTGCGCGAGTTGAGCTTTCAGCAGCCTGTTCTCCTTTTTTAAAGAGTCGATCGCATTCCTGTTAGTAATCATCAAATAGGCAGACAACACCATGAGTACTGCTATCACTACCAGTTGCATTTTGTTTCTCATGACAATTCCTTTCATCCGCAGGTCGCATCCTCCAGATGCTGATTTCACCGGGGACGGGGACTGGTCCCCTGTGGAGGATAGTCTGGCACAAACAATTACCCGCGGACAAGAAAATAAATTTGGAACCTGGAAGAGAAAAGTTTCCGTTACTTCCTGCTTTCGGCTTTCCGCTTTTTTCTTGACTAAAAATGCCCCAGATGCTAGAAATAATGCATAGATGGCAGTTCCACTATTGCGGTTTTTCCTGATTGTCCGGGAATAACCGGTCAAAGTAAGGAGGTGATCAAGGGGAAATTTAAAGCGGCAGAAGACTGCTCTCATTCGAGGGTTTGAACTCATCATGCATTTCACGAGGGGGAAACTTATGAAAAAAACAAGAGTCTTTCTTGCATGTCTCGGCATTATCGCTGCTGTTCTCTTCATGGGAACAGCGCCAGCCTATTCTTCCGGATACCCGGCTTTGGGGTTATATATGACGGGCAACCCCGAGGACATTTCCGTAGTAGTAGTCGGCAAGTTCGACTCCAGCTTCAACCCGCAGGATGTCGACGCTTTTTTTTCCGCTGCCATGAGCCTCGTCGGCGGTTCGCTCCCGGGAGTTACTGTCCTTGGTCCCAGCCAGTTGGCCCAGTACGGAAGTCCATTTAATGACGCAGACAGCCTGAAGGCCTTCGTAAAGAGTGCGTATCAAGGACTCGGTATCGACTTATATATCTTTCTGGACGCGACTAAGGTGAATTCAGTAGAGGCCCAGTACGGTAAAAATGTCAGGATAAACGCCTGGGTGGCCGATATGGCTTCCGAGGTAGGTTTTACAGGCGATTATCTTTATGCAACTTCGATAGAGGTCCCTGAGCTCTACCTGCAACTTTTATCGCAGCTTTCAATGTAATCGTGGGGAAGGATTAATCAGCGGCAATTCGAAGGCGGCCGAGGGCGGTCGCCTTCCTTCTTTCGATATTGATCATAACGTGAGATCGGGGATAGTATATAGAGTCATGAAGAGAACCGTTCTGATCCTTTTTCTCATACACGCCTCTCTCCTTTTCCCGGCGAGGAACGCGCACGCCCTTTACTCTGAACTGCATTCCATAATAGCGTATGAATCGTCGCTTGTTCAATCTGTACCGTCCGAGGCGCATGTGTATGCCGGAGATTATCCGGATTGCCTTTATTCGGTCACCGACAATCTGTGCAAGGGCGCTTATGACGAGGATGCCGATCGTGACCCGAGGCTTTCACCCGGACTCAACGCGTGGTGGGGACTCCTTAACTGGGGCACCCACTTCTGGCAGCCGGACGACGGCCCGA
>JBJKPE010000120.1:0-3801 GCA_046706685.1 Thermodesulfovibrionales bacterium
CCTCAACTGCTCTTCTGTCCCTGAAACCTTGAGGAAGTTTCCCTCTTCTTGAGGGCTGCCATTTTCGCTGCAGCTTGCGATCGAGGGCACGCGTGAACCTGTCCCAGTCTATGCCGCCGCTTTCAGCCCTAACATTTTTCTGGATGAAACGATAGACATCCGGAGCATGCCGTCTTATCCAGGAACTGCAAAATCTGACCGGCCGCAGTGACCTGAGAAGCTTGTTAATTGCTCTGACAGCGGATGCAAAATTCATGAAGTCTTTCCCTCATGCCAGCCTTGCGAACTCTGTTCGAGTGTCTCATAATACCGTAGTTTGCATCAATTTTGCTCTTGACTTTTGTTTCACTATAATCTATAGTTTCACCAGATGGTGAAACAGTCTTATTTAGTGAAACAATCATCTGAGAGTGAAATGCTCAGGAGAGCTGAGGAAAGCGCCAGGAGTGTCCTATCCGAAGTACCTTTTATCGAACTGCTCGATTCAGAATCGAAAGCCGGAGGTGGCGATAAGGGAGTCGATCTTTTAATCAATGGGATGGTCTCCGGCAAACCTGTTAAATTCCTGATTGAGATAAAGTCGCAGGGCGAGCCACGCCTTGTGCGGATGGCTGTCGCGCAACTCAAAGATTATTTGCGAGATGCTAAGGACTCTTACGGCATCCTCGTTGCTCCTTTCTTGAGTGATGCCAGCAGGCAGATATGCAGAGAAGCTGGAGTTGGCTGCATCGACCTTGCAGGTAACGCCTTCCTTTCCTTCCGAAATATCTTTGTGGACATAAGCGGAAAACCTAATCCGTTTCCTGTTTCCCGCCTTTCCAAGTCCGTCTTTTCCCCCAAGTCGAGCAGGGTTCTGCGTGTTCTTCTGGCCGATCCTTCAAAGAGATGGTATGTCGAAGACTTATCCCGGGAGACAGGGATCAGCATCGGTCTGACTTCAAGGGTGAAGCAGTCCCTTCTATCAATGGAATGGATTAAGGAAGAGAATAAGAGTTTTTTTCTTGTGAAGCCTGAAGAGGCGCTCAGTCAATGGGTCAGCAATTACACTTATGAGAAGAATACGGCCGCCTCCTTTTACTCCGGTCTCACAGAGGACGAGTTGGAAGCGGCGATCGCGAAGGAGTGCGAGAAAAGAGGGGTGCGCTATGGATTGGCGCTCTTCTCGGGGGCAAGGAAGGTTGCTCCGTTTGTGAGGTTCATGAGGTTTTTCTCGTATATCGAAGGAAACATCGAAGATGTGGCAGAAGCCCTTCAGTTCAAGAAGGTCGATACAGGCGCAAATGTTACTCTGCTTCAGCCTTACGACGAAGGTGTCTTCTATGGGCTACAAAGCATAAACGGCGTTAATGTTGTATCGGATATTCAGCTCTACCTTGATTTGAAAGGGTACAAGGGCCGTGGAGAAGAAGCGGCACAGGCGATATTTGAAAAGAGGATAAAGCCTAAATGGTGAGCAAGGGGCAATACGGCCAAAAGGAGGTCAATGCCTGCAAGTCGGTGCTCCTGGAACTCGTCCATCTTCTCGGTGAGCTGAAGGACGAAATGGTCATAATCGGCGGCTGGACACCTTCTTTGCTTTTCCCTGAGGCAAGAGACCCCCACGTCGGCAGTCTCGATATCGATGTTGCCCTGAATTTCAGGGAGATCCCCGACGATACCTACCAAACAATACTGAGAGCGTTTCTCAAGCGAGGCTATACGCAAGACGAGAAGCAGCCCTTCAGGTTTTTCAGGAAGGTCAACACTGGAGGGTCTGATCCGATAGATGTCGAAGTCGATCTGATGGCAGGGGAATACGGAGGAACGGGCAGGGGGCGCAGGACACAGGTAGTCCAGGACGTGCGTGCCAGAAAGGCGCGCGGCTGTGACCTTGCCTTCGATACAACGGTAACCGTCAGTCTTGAAGGGGAGCTCCCAGAGGGCGGTAAAGATAGGGTGACCTTTAAGGTTGCGGGGATAGTGCCGTTTCTGGTGATGAAGGGGATGGCGATGTACGACCGGATGAAGGAAAAAGACGCCTATGATATATACTATTGCGTCGAGCATTATTCCGGCGGCACTGATAAGCTCGCGGCAGAATTTTTGCCTCATATGGAGAATAAGCTTGTTATTGAAGGGCTCGGGAAAATAAGAAGCAAGTTTGCCTCTGTCGAGCATGTCGGGCCGGCGTGGGTGGCGGATTTTCTTGAGATTGCAGAGAAGGAAGACCGGGAGATCGTCACTCGGAGGGTATATGAGAAGGTCAATGAACTGCTTGATATCCTACGGATTTCTTCGTGGGAAGAAGAAGGACAATTGTGATAGAATTACGAAAACCTATGTGGCGCGGGAGGGATCGACTAGGAAGATATCAAAATCAATCTTGTCTTGGAGAAGTATGGCGATACTACGATTTTACATCCCCTCAATCCTAGGTAACCGGATATTGAGCTCAGGAAGGGTGAAAAGTATCGTATCGTCGGGAAGGTTGTGAAGAAGGTTAAGGTTTATTAGGAAATTGTCAGCATGAATATAATGAGTATATGAGTAACCATCACGATCATTCAAATCTGATTTGGCAGATCGCCGATCTGCTGCGTGGACCTTACCGGCCGCCTCAGTATGAGCGAGTCATACTGCCTATGACCGTTCTCCGTCGGTTCGACTGCGTGCTTGCACCTACCAAGGAGAAGGTCCTGTCGGCCTACGAGAAGCACAAAGACAGGAAGCTTGGCGAAGGGCTGGATACAATACTCAACAAGGCTGCTGGGCAACGCTTTCACAATCATTCCCCGCTCACATTCGAAAAGCTTAAGGGTGACCCCGACCACATTGACAAACACCTTGTCAGCTACATTAACGGTTTTTCGGCTAATGTGCGACGCATATTTGAATACTTTGAGTTCAGCAATGAAATAGAGAGAATGAGAGAGGCAAATATTCTTTACCTCGTGGTTTCCAAGTTCTGCGCGATCGACTTGCACCCTGACGCAGTGCTGAATCAGGAGATGGGGTTGATCTTTGAAAACCTTATTCGCCGCTTCAACGAGCTTGCCAACGAAACCGCTGGAGATCACTTCACCCCTCGTGAAGTGATCAGGTTGATGGTGAACATACTTTTTATCAATGATGACAAGCTGCTTACAACGCCCGGCACTGTCCGTAAGTTGCTCGATCCTGCCTGCGGAACAGGTGGGATGCTTGCCGAAGGACAGAACTATATGCGGGAACATCATTCAGCGGCAAAGCTCTATGTTTATGGCCAGGACTACAATAAGCGAGCTTTTGCCACGGCCGCATCTGACATGCTTATCAAACAGGTTGACCATAACGGCAGCGGCGATAATGTCCGCTTCGGCGACAGCTTCACTGAAGATCAGTTCCCGGACGATAAATTTGACTACTTCCTGACCAATCCACCGTTCGGTGTGGACTGGAAAAAACAGCAGAAAGAAATTCAGAATGAGCGCGATAAACGGGGATATGCCGGGCGATTCGGCGCAGGACTGCCGCGCGTCAATGACGGCGCACTTCTTTTCCTACAGCATATGATCAGTAAGTTCGAGCCGGTATTGCCGGATCAACATAAACACGGATCACGGCTTGCGATTGTTTTCAGCGGCTCCCCACTCTTTACTGGAGGAGCGGGGTCCGGCGAAAGCGATATCCGCAAATGGATCATTGAGAACGACCGCATAGATACCCACGGGCAAGCCCGTGGTACTTTCCACGGAAACGAGCTACGCTCGACCGGCTTCGCCGGAAGGCCTCCGCTTCCGCCCGCTATTGCGGACATGCGCTCCGGGCATCATTCACCCACGG
>JBJKPE010000121.1:0-15936 GCA_046706685.1 Thermodesulfovibrionales bacterium
CCAGGCTTATCAACAGATCCTCGATCCTGGCAAGGACAATAGTCGACGATGTGGCCTCAAAAGTCTTCTCAAGCAGGTTGACCGCCTCCTCGCTCTCCTCCTCTCTCAGCATCACCTCAGCGATGCCAAGAGTGGCTGGCGTAAACTCCTTGTCTAAGCGGAGAACCGTCTTGAACGCTTTTTTTGCCTTTTCCAGCTGGTTGTTTTCGAGGCTGTAGCGGCCGTACTCGTACTTGTAGCCTATAAGGTTCTGATGTTCCCGCCTTCTGTCCTTCTCGCTATGTTCATGCTTAAGGATCGCCTTCTGCAGATAAACGAGGTCATCCCACTTCGACTGTTTCTCGAGTATACCCCTTTTCCGATACATTGCGGTAAGGTTGTCTTCATCGATTTCCAGGATGTCCTCGGCACACTTCAGGGCTTCCGCCCACCTGCCGCTTTTTTCGAGCAGATCCTCTATGGCAAAGAGAGTTTCGATATTCCGGGGATTGACCGCCCTCGCCTTTTGATAATAGTCGTTGGCCTTCTGGTAATCTTCCTCCGAGGAATAGACATCCCCGAGGCGAAGGAGTGCATCTACGTGGTCGGGCTCTTCCGCCAGTATCTCCCCCAGCGATTCCCGGGCAAGGTCTTCTTTGTGGGCAAGAATCGAGTTCAGGGCCTTCGAATACAGTTCCTGCACCTTGATGTCCCGCTTCTGTCTCTTCTGTAACTGCAGGTTGTCGATGAACTTCTTGGTGTCCCGCACCGCGAATATGAGAAGCATGGCAAGCGCCCCCGCTGCACTGGAAAGGAGTATCAGCGCAATCTTGGGAAGTTCGTACACCCCGTCGAATGGAATAGTGACCGTTGTTAATTCCTTGTTGTGGATGGCGAATACCGCCAGCGCCGCAAGGAACAGGACGAATATGAAAACGGACAACTTACTCATCAGTGATGATAACCCCTTTTGTCCCGGATCGTAAAGGACCTGTATATCTGCTCCAGAAGAATCATTCGGGCCATATCGTGAGTGAAGGTCATCCTGGACAGGGCAATAGTATCCAGAGCCCCTTGCCTCACCTCTTCGGACACCCCGTAAGCCCCGCCGACAACAAAGTTGACGTCTCTTCCGCGTGAAAAAACAAATTCGGTAAATTGTGCCGATGTAAGCATCTTTCCCTTTTCATCAAGAAGCATATAGGGAGTCCGGAGTTTCAAAATCCTTTCTCCTTCTCTTTCCCGCATCCTTTCAACATCGTTTACCTTTTCTTCCCTGATCTCCTTTATGGTCACATCCGCATGCGGCTTCAGCAGCTTAAGGTACTTCCTTATCCCTTCGATGGCGAACTGCTCTTTGGTCTTTCCCACCAGTATCAGATGTATCTTCATTTGCCTCTATGGTCTTTGCGTCCATCCAGAGCCTTTCAAGGCTGTAGTAAGACCTCGTCTCCTTTTCGAACACATGTACGATGACGTCGTTGTAGTCGAGGAGGACCCAGTGGCTGTAATCCAGCCCTTCTATGCCGAGAGGCCTTATCCCCTTGCGTGATAATTCCTCTTCTACGGATTCGGCAATCGCCCTTACCTGCGTAATATTTTCTCCCGAGCAGATTACGAAATAATCGGCGATTACAGTGAGACCGGTGAGATCAAGGATGATGACATCTCCAGCCTTTTTTCCTAGCGCAAATTTTGCCGCTGCGAGCGCGATCTGTCTACTTTTTAAGGGAATACCCTCTCTTTCGGTCCTTGCTTTCTACGTCTTTTCCGTCTGCCGAATACAGCCTGTTAGAAATTATAAAGGATTCGATCTCCTCTGGCAATAGGTATTTTACGGACATACCCTCTCTTATGCGTCTTCTAATGTCGGTTGAAGATATCGCCATCGTTGTAACCCGCGTCAGGAATATCGCCTTCGATGAAGATAACCTCAGCGAATGTGTCCCAGCCTTACCGTCATCGAGGTCCTTCAGGCATTTCTGCCCCGGGGCCAGATAGGGGGAAGAAAGCAGGTCTCTGAAACGCGTTCCCGGCCTCGAAACTACTATGAAATCCACCAGTGAAACCAGCTGTTCAGGCTCATACCAATTCGGCAGGTCCAGAAACGCGTCGGTGCCAAGGATGAAATGCAGATGCGAGCCGCGGTACCTCTGCTTCAGTTCCTTCAGGGTGTCGACAGTATAAGACTTTCCCGGCCTGCCGCATTCAATGTCCAGGACCTCGAAAAAACGGTTCTTTACCACCGCAAGTCTCGTCATCTTGTACCTCTGAAGAGCGTCCGTGAGTCCCTCGGTCTTGAGAGGCGGGTTGCCGGAGGGAATAAACAGAATCTTTTCGAGGCCCATGAGTTCCCGCACCTCTTCGGCCGCCCTGAGATGTCCGAAGTGGATCGGATTGAAGGTGCCGCCCAGTATTCCGATTTTCATTTCACCGGCAGGTGGAAGGTGCATGCGCCAGGCATATATTCAGCCCTCTTTCCTCCACGTCCATTGCCTTCGCAGCGTTTCTCCTATTCACGCAACTGTCCGTTGCCAAGGACGATAAACTTTGTGCAGGTGAGTTCCTCCAGGCCCATGGGGCCTCTTGCGTGTATCTTGTCGGTAGAGATGCCGATCTCCGCCCCGAGGCCGAACTGATAACCGTCATTCAATCGGGTCGACGCATTGATAAAAACAGCGGACGAGTCCACATCCCTGAGAAACCTCATGCCCTTTGCGTAGTCCCTTGTTACGATCGCATCGGAGTGTGAGGAACCGTACCGGGCGATATGCTCCATTGCGGCATCGATATCCTTTACAACCCTGACGTTCAGGACGAGATCCAGATATTCACGATAATAATCCTCCTTGCTAACCTTGTCGATGGAGGAAACTATCTTCCCCGTTTCAGGGCATCCTTTGATGAGAACACCCGCCTGTCTGAACCGTTCTGCCATCCCGGGCAGGAAACGTCTTGCCACCTTCCTGTCGACAAGCATCGTTTCCATCGCGTTACAGGTCCCGGGCCTCTGCACCTTCGCATTAAAGCATATATCTTCCGCCATAACCAGGTCGGCATCGCTGTCGACAAAAACGTGACAGACGCCCTTATAATGTTTTAGTACGGGTATTCTCGAGTTTTCAGTCACCGCCCGTATCAGCCCCTCCCCGCCACGCGGTATGATAAGATCAACGATTCCTTCCAGCTTCAGGAGTTCCATGACCGCTTCCCTGTCGGGTATATCGATAAAGGTGATGGCGCCTTCGTCGATACCGGCGGCCTTCGCGGCGTCCCTCAGGACCTTCACTATAGCCCTGTTCGAGTTAATGGCCTCCGAGCCGCCCCGAAGCACCACGGCGTTGCCCGACTTCAGGCAGAGGCTTGTTGTGTCGGCCGTGACGTTCGGCCGGGACTCGTAAATGATGCCTATCACACCTATGGGAACCCGCATCTTTCCGACTGTCATTCCGTTTGGACGCCGCCGCATCCCCAGGATCTCACCTACCGGATCCGGCAATGAGGCGACCTCCTCAAGCCCCTGCGCCATTTCGTCTATCCTCTTCCCGGTCAGGGTAAGCCTGTCTATCATTGCCTTCGAAAGGCCATGTTTGCGGGCATACGCAACGTCCTTCGCATTTTCCCTCTGCAGTTCCTTCGCCCGTTTCCTGACAGTCTCCGCCATCTTTCTCAACGCGTTGTTTTTTTGAGCCGACGAAACCTTCGCTAGGGAACGCGCGCCGTTTCTGGCCTCTTCAGCCTTTGAAAGAACGTAGCCGGTTATGTCCATTACGCCTCCTATGACATAAAATACTCTTTGTTAGAATACAGAAACAAACGGGAATTTTTAAAGCAATCCCTGGAGCGCCGGGCAAACCTAAAGATTTCTCCATGTAATATCGGGGGGCTTCTTTCCCGAAGCCTCCGCGGAAAACCTCTCGTACTCGAAGTATGAGGTGATCACCTTTTTCACGTAATTCCTGGTTTCCGGGTATGGAATATCCTCTATGAAAACATCGACGGACTTGTAATGTCCGGCCTCTTCCCACTGTCTCACCAGATTCTCGCCTGCATTGTAGGCAGCAAGAACGTGCGCAAACGATTTAAATTCATTGAAGAGCGATTTCAGGTAACAGGCACCCAGAGTAATGTTGTTCCTTGCGTCCGTAATCTGGGACTCATTCCGTATACCCAGCCCTAGGTTCTTGTCCAGACGATATGCCGTCCGGGGCATAATCTGCATAAGACCCCTGGCCCCGACAACCGACCGGGCATCGGCATCAAAGCGGCTCTCCTCCCTCATGACTGAAAGTATGATCATAGGATCCATATCGTATTTCTTTGCGACCTCTTCCACATCCTCCCTGAATGCGAGGGGATAAAGGAACCGGTGTATGGCCTGCGAGTATGGGATTCGCGAAGCCATCCGTATGGAACGCTTAAATTCTCCGAGCT
The DNA here is from genome assembly GCA_046706685.1 of Thermodesulfovibrionales bacterium. Classification (GTDB taxonomy): domain Bacteria; phylum Nitrospirota; class Thermodesulfovibrionia; order Thermodesulfovibrionales; family UBA6898; genus JARRRD01. Next base: position 4,414 of record JBJKPE010000121.1, read on the forward strand.
TCTGAAGCTTCTCCATAATGTAAAGCAATTGAGGGTAGGTCTCGATCCCCTTCAAATCGTCCGTCAGCTCAGTGACTGCCTCTTTATTCATGTTCAGCGATATCAGTGCCTCAACCCGTCTGAACCTGTCGCCAATGTCCGAAAGGCCGGGGACGGGCTCTTCCTTCAGTGAGACCGGCACTATGTCCTTGAGGTCATTCCGGGCAACGGCCAAAACCCCGTAAAAATTGTTGTCTATCCCGGCGAGTAAATCAAATAGTCCTTTCGAATCTCCGCCGGCGGCCTCGATGCTCCTTGCCTTCCAGTAAAGATATTTCGGGTCTCCGAATTCGGCATACAACTTCGAAAAAATTCCAGCTGCTCTCCTATACTCTCCCTGCACGAAATAGGTCCAGCCGGTCCCCCATAAGGCGCCCTCGGTTTCCGGCGGAAAGCGCTTGAGCACAACCTGGTACGTCTTCACAGCCCCGTCAAAGTCCTTCTCCCGTCTCTCATCGGAAGCGGCTGCAAGCAGCAGGGATCCCGCCCTTTTGTCATTCGCCGCAAGAAGTTTTTTAACAGACCCGTCAAAACCTTTTTTGTCCCCCGCCCGGTAGAGGGAACGGGCCTCGAAGTAAGTGTCGCCGACACTGCCATATATCTTTGCCGCCTTTGCATATTCCTTCTGCATGAACAACGAGTATCCGAGAATGCTCAATATCCCTTGCCTGTCCTTTACGTCCCCTGCTGCGAGGACCTGCCTCAACTCTTTCTCAGCCTGTCCGTACTTGCACCTGTCGATGAGATTTTCGGCCCTCTCTGCAACGTCCTGTGGTTTTATTGCCCCCGGGGCAAGTTCATCACGAGCAGAACCGGAAAGGTCGCCGCCGCCGATGTAGAGCTTCTTAAAAACCGCCGCCGCATCTTCGGACTTGTTATGTTCCTTAAGAAAAAGGCCGTACTCGAAAGCCATCGCTTCATCTCCGGGGTAGTCCTTTACATAGAGTTCGTATAGTCGGGGGAGGTCCTTCTCGGAATTCTCTCTGGCCTCCCTGATTTCCATTCCGCGCGCCTTTTTGGACAGCGGCGAATTCGGATATTCTTTTAACAATCGCCTTGCGGCATCCAGAGATTTGCAGTGGTTTCCAAGCTGATGGTAGGCTTCTGCAAGATAGGAGAGCGTGTAGTCTGCAAGCAGGGGGAATGCGGTCAGCGCCCCGGAGAAGCTCTTCACCGCGTCGTCATACCGGCCGTCTTCAAATGCCTGTTTCCCCGCCCTGAAAGATTCCTTACCCCCGCAGTTATCCGCAACACTCCCGCTGACAGGATGCACCGACGCACTCAGCAGACAGAGCACAGCGACCAGGGGGAGAAAAACCGTCTTTGCCCGGAGAAAATATTTCATGGCTCATGCAGATCAGCAGATGCCTTCATTTCATATAATAGCCAAACCGCTCTCTTTCGGCAAGAGGAGGGGGAAGCCTCCCCTGCAGGGAGGTGACTTCAGATGCGGGCCGGTGACAGCCCAAATGGCATAAAGCTGAGTCGCTATGGTATATTTCCCTATGATTACAGATCTCAGACTACACGGCAGCCTGGGTCCTGTTGACTTTTTTGCCTTCCTTGCCGGAGAGACAACACACAATACCTATTTCTACGAGGAAGGACCGCAGAAAATCAGATTCTTTGCCAGAGGCAATGAATTCGCCATCTCCGAAGAGGGAGTGACATACAGAGGAACGGGCGGCAGCTTTTGCGAATACATGTTCGGAGTCGAAAAGCCGTTGAAGGATATGGAAAAAAGCGATATCCTTAACCGTCTGATAATGTTCGGGGCTTTTCTGGACGAGAACGAGAGAGTTGTCTTCACAAACAATACCGAGGGGACAGAAACGTTCAGCAGGCTCTTCCTCCAGGGGCATGCCGTCGTGAACTATTTCTTTATCATCTCCTCCGATTTTGAAGAAGAATACAGGAAACGACAGAAACAGATACTCAAGGCCGTAGGCAAATTCCTGAAGAGGGCCGATCTGCTGGAAGACGACAGGGACACCGAGCTTCTCGGCCGCTTCTGCGACGCACTGAATGAAGAAAAATCCGCAGTCTTTCTCTTCAAATTTATCAACAGGGCAAACAGGGAATACTATAATGCCTTCCGCAGGTCCTATTCTGAAAATCGAGGACTTAGTCCCCGGGATGAACTTCAGATCGAGGAGCTCGCTGCGAGGCGCGAGATCGACCGTTATCAGCAGGAGAGGATGAAGATCGACGTGATGTATAAACATCCCGAAAACAGGGTCGTAGTCGATGAGTACCGGGACGTGCTGATCGGGGGAATTTCGCGGGACACCCTGCAGGCATCAGAATACGCCCGCCTGGAAAGACTGAGGACGCTGAGCATAAGAAACGACATACCCTTAAACCTCTTTGACAAGCTCGATGAACTCCTGTTGAAGGATAAGAAGATCCAGGAAACGGAAGAGCTGGATTATATAAAGGATGCGAGGGCCATACTGGAAAACCTTTTTTTCAAAGACCCTCTTCTCAAGAGAAATATCATAAAGGAAGACATCGTCAGGCTGATAAGGGCGAAACATCTCGCATACTCCCAAAACGACAGGGGGTTCGACCAGGTGCTTCTCGACACAGGCCGGGCGTGCGACGAACTGTCAAGAGAGACGGATGACTTTCGGTCATTTGAAGAATTCAGCTCCATAATCACGTTCTTCGACAGATACGACAACCTCCATTCCCTGCTCAGCCAGCTGGCCTTCATGGAAAATGTCGAACTGAAGGAGGAATCACTGAGGAGCTTCATGGGCAACAAGGACGCATTCGATCATCTGGACGAGAACCTTTTCAAATCGGTCTTCATTCATGATCTTCTGGAAAACAGGTATCTGACGGGTTACGGCAAGAGGAAAATCAAATCGATCCTGAAGGGGACGGAAAATATCAGGAGAGGTGAAGCCACACTCAGGGACGTTGTCGCGGAAGTGAAGGACTTGACCCTTGAAGAAAAGTTGTACCATGCTACCCATGCGGCACTGAAAAAGAGGATGCGTAACCTCTATCCCGGCCTCGATACAAAGAAGGGGAGGGAAAAAATCCGGGAAGACATCACTTCAGAGCTTGTAGACGAGGGCGTTGCGACGGGCAAAGTCCCGGCCAGACTGTTTGAAAAGGTGTTCATTGACTTGCGCAAGGAATCCGTATATCTAAACCAGATATTCCCACTCGTGATCCGTTCAATCGATCGGGGGCTCAGGGAGGATTTTCTCCAGAACAGCGGCCTCGACAGGTTTTATGTCGAATCACTCGAACGGGAATTCTTTGAAGAAAAGGGGCTGGATGCGACGGTACTCGATCTGCTCAGGGGGGAAAAGACACTGTCGGGAGTTGGAGGCGGCGAGCGGATTTGAACCGCTGCATAAAGGTTTTGCAGACCTCTCCCTTAGCCACTTGGGTACGCCGCCGGCAGTCAGTTAAAAGTGAACCGCAAACAGTAAAGATTGAAAAATCGGATAGTTCCTTCAGCAAACCTACTCGATTGCTTGACCACTTACTATTCACTGAGTTTTATGGAGCGGGAAACGGGATTCGAACCCGCGACCCCAACCTTGGCAAGGTTGTGCTCTACCAACTGAGCTATTCCCGCATTCTCACCCGCCGGCATCATAAGTTCGACAGAACATTTAACTTCGCGACGGGCAATAAGCTATAATTATATGATGAAAGATATACTAATGAAATATGGCAGAGTTTGTCAATATGTTCTACCCGGATTTTAAAGAGTTCAAGCGCCTCTCGGCGGAAGGAAATCTGATCCCTGTCTACAAGGAAATCCTTGCTGACATGGATACGCCCGTCACCGCCTTTCGCAAACTGGACGACGGGCGATATTCCTTTCTTCTGGAAAGCGTCGAGGGAGGGGAGAAATGGGCCAGATACTCTTTCATCGGGAGCAGGCCGTCAGTCGTGGTGCGCAGCTTCGGGAACTCTGTGGAAACCATCCGCCGGGGTATAAGGAAGAAGCGGTCTGTCCTGAATGATCCCCTTGAAGCTGTGAAGGACATCCTCGCGGAATACAGGCCGGTTCCGAACCCGGGACTTCCGCGTTTTTTCGGCGGAGCTGTGGGGTTCGTCGGTTACGACATCATACGTTTCTTCGAAAAAATGCCGGAACGGGAGAAACCCGGGCTCGGACTGCCCGATATCCTTTTCATGATAACCGACACCCTTGTAATCTTCGACAATATCACCCACAGGATAAAGGTGGTCTCCAACGCTCACATCGACGGCTCCTCGGCGACTTCGGCCTATGACGAGGCGCTCAGAAAAATCGAGGCGATCGTGCGGAAGCTGAGACGCGGCATGAGGTGCGCTCCGGCTAACGCCGAGGCGGCGTCTTCGCCACGGAAACGGGCAGTTCTAAGGTCTAACTTTACGCAGTCCGGCTATGAGAAGGCGGTGCTCAAGGCAAAGGAGTATATCAAGGCTGGAGACATCTTCCAGGTGGTGCCCTCGCAGCGCTTCGAGGCCCGGATCAGCGTCGAGCCCTTCGAGATATACCGGGCGCTGAGGCTCATTAATCCTTCACCTTATATGTACTTCCTCCGCTGCGGGGATGCAACGCTCGTAGGCACGTCGCCGGAAGTAATGGTGCGACTTGAAGGCGAAAGAATCGACTTGAGGCCGATAGCCGGTACACGGAAGCGCGGATCGACAGAAGAGGAAGATGGCGTCCTGGAGAAAGAACTCCTGGCTGACCCCAAGGAAAGGGCTGAACATATCATGCTGGTAGATCTCGGCAGAAACGACGTCGGGAGAGTCAGTTCTCCGGGGAGTGTACACGTAAGCGAACTCATGGTGATCGAGCGCTATTCCCACGTGATGCATATTGTTTCGAACGTCCGCGGGACGCTCTCCCCGGGAAACGACGCCTTCGATGTCGTCAGGGCCTGTTTCCCGGCAGGAACCGTTTCGGGGGCACCCAAGATCCGGGCCATGGAGATTATCGACGAACTGGAGCCGACCAGGCGGGGCCCTTACGCCGGCGCTGTGGGGTACTTCGGATTCTCGGGGAACATGGATACCTGCATAACTATTCGGACTCTTGTCATTAAAGACGGGGTGGCTTACATCCAGGCGGGCGGCGGAGTGGTAGCCGACAGCATCCCCTCTGCCGAGTACCAGGAAACGGTCAACAAGGCAAAGGCGATGATGAGGGCGGTCGAAATGGCGGAGAGGGGGCTTGAGTAGAAATATGCTTTTGATGATCGATAATTATGATTCTTTTACCTATAATCTGGTCCAGTACCTGGGAGAGCTTGGGGAGGACCTCAAGGTCTTCAGGAACGATAAGATATCTATCACAGAGATCGAAAATATGTCACCGGACAGGATCGTAATATCGCCCGGGCCCTGTACTCCCAGGGAAGCCGGCATATCCGTCGAAACAATAAAATATTTTGCCGGAAAGCTTCCGATCCTCGGCGTCTGTCTCGGACACCAGTCGATAGGAGAGGCCTTCGGAGGCGAGGTCATCCGGGCGCCCTACCTCATGCATGGAAAGACTTCCATGGTCCACCACGACGGCAAGACAATCTTCAAAGGACTGCCGAACCCCTTCGAGGCGACACGCTACCATTCTCTCATCATCAAACGCGACACCCTGCCGTCAGTGCTCGAGGTTTCGGCGTGGACGGACGACGGGATCATAATGGGGGTGCGCCACAGGCAATACACGGTCGAAGGCGTACAGTTCCACCCTGAATCAATCCTGACCGGCGCAGGCAAGGACCTCCTCAGGAATTTTCTCAAACTCAAACAGCAGCGACTGGCTGGAAAACCCGGAAACAGCGGTTAGCCGGGGATGAACGCCGACAGACACGAACACGAGCAGGTTTTTATGCCGGAAAGCCTCACTTCGGGTGGATGAAGAAAAAGCTTCAATCCTAGAATCCGTGCACATCCGTGTTGATCCTAAATAAAGCAGTTGAGCCACAAAAAGCACATAGAACACAAAAAAATCAAAAACTTATGTTAGTGAAATACTTCACCCATTTGGTGAGCATTTTCCCCTTTCAACCTCTTGTTTTTTTATGTTATTTTTGTGCCTTCTGTGGCCATTTGCCTTTTTTAGGCTGATCCGTGGTTAAAATAATTTCTTAAAGTTCGTCAGGGGATGTATCGGCCTCTTTCATCACATCTTCCGGATTCTTGGAGAGAGCCTTTTTCGTCCTCTCCGCTCTTGCCGCCATCTCTGACTTCGCCCGCGCCTGCATGCGCTCTCTCGCCTTCTTTCTGGCTTCTTCGCTGACCTTGAAGTCACCTTCCCCGAACATCGTAAATCTCAGCCACTTCAGGGAAAATTTAAGGAGTTCAAGCTCGTCCTGCCTGATCTTCTCGACCACTTCGGGCTCGATTTCGTAGGAGGTCAGGAAATTACTGTTGAAGACAAAATCTCTGAACATATCGAGATTGGAACTCACCATAAAGAAGAGATCAAGCGATTTCTGGCCTAATTCGACTATGCCCAGAGTCTTAGCCTTCAGAACCACCTCCATCCAGTCATGGTTCATTTCGTCGTAGAGGTCCGATTCCTGGTCGGCACGCCACTCATCGATCGTCCAGTCCCTGGCTTCATTGTGTCCAAGGCAGTGATCCTCTTTAATCTTGATGAAAAAGTCCTCACCTGTCTTCCGGTCATGCTTCTTCATTATGGCCATGCCGATCGGATAGTAACGGCACGTCACCGGCCTGTCGGTGTAAACAGTGCAGCCCTCCGGTGTTACAAAGGGGCATGACTTGATGTCATCGTCTTTCAACTTCAGCACCACGATGGGAAGCGGCGTACCGTCCACCGACTTCGGCACTGTATATTGCATGAGGAAGTCATGATATGACATCCCGAGTCTGTTCTTGAGCCTGTATATATCGTAGGGAGTGAGGTTTATCCGGATGCCGCTGCAGCATTTGGTAAAACATCCTATTCCGGGATGACACCTGAAGGTAATCCGGTCCTTGCGGGTAAGCTGTTGCGGCACGACTACGCTCTGCTTAAGCTGCTTCTTCACCTCTTCCATCTTCTTGTCGAATTCTTTTTGATCAAAGGCCATAGTTAATTCCTTTCATGGTGTCATTTGCGGTTGTCGGAAATTATTTATTACCTCAACGTCGAAGCTGAAAAGGGAAAGTTCCGGAAAAACCGGAATGACAGCAAAGAGCCACTTCTCGTCCGATAATCTCACTTCCAGTTTTACAATTTCGTTAATTATTATAACAAAAAAGCCGGTCCCGATACCCGGGACCGGCTTTTTTCATGCAGTCAATGACAATTAGTGCATCAATGGTACTATCAGAAGAGCCACGATGTTGATGACCTTGATCATGGGGTTGATGGCCGGACCCGCTGTGTCTTTGTAAGGGTCGCCGACCGTGTCGCCCGTGACAGAGGCCTTGTGTCCGTCGCTTCCCTTCTTATGCAGGACACCTTTGTCGTCGGTAACGCCGTCTTCAAAGGATTTCTTGGCATTGTCCCATGCGCCGCCGCCGCTTGTCATCGCGATCGCCTGGAAAAGCCCGGTCAGGATACTTCCGATAAGAACTCCGCCGAGAGCTTCCTTGCCAAGAATCAGACCTACTGCGATAGGGACCACCACCGGGATAAGGGCGGGCACCATCATCTGCTTGATAGCGCCTTTGGTGACGATGTCGACGCACTTGCCGTATTCCGGCTTTGCCTTGTATTCCATAATGCCGGGAATCTCCCTGAACTGTCTTCTCACCTCCTGGACGATGCTGCCCGCTGCCTTACCGACAGCCTCCATAAGAAGTGATCCGAAGTAATAAGGAAGCAGTCCGCCGATAAAAAGACCTGCCAAAACCATCGGGTTCGAAAGGTCAAATGAAAGAGTCGTGCCGAAGGACCTCGAATACTCGGCAAAAAGGACAAGAGCTGCAAGTGCCGCTGAACCGATAGCATATCCCTTGGTAACGGCCTTTGTTGTGTTTCCGACCGCATCAAGAGGATCTGTTATGTTACGGATCGCATCAGGCAGTTCCGACATCTCCGCGATACCGCCGGCGTTGTCCGTGATCGGTCCGTAGGAGTCAATTGCAACAACGATGCCGGTCATTGAAAGCATCGATACGGCTGCAAGTGCGATAGCAAAAAGGCCGCCAGACAGATCGCCGGCGAACCCGCCGCCCAGTGAATAAGAACCCAGGATTGAGGCAACAATAACGATAACGGGCGCGCCGGTTGCCTTCATGCTGACTGCAAGGCCTGCTATAACGTTTGTGCCGTGGCCCGTCAGGCTGGCCTGTGCAATGTGTTGCACAGGCGAATACTCCTTGGCGGTGAAGTATTCAGTTATCGCCACGATCAAGCCCGTCAATACCAAGCCGATAAGTGCCATAAGGAAAACGTTCATCTGCGTAAATGACGGGTGCGCAGCCAATGAGGCCTGAGCTGATTCGCCTTTAAGAAACTGGCCTGTAACAATATAGAATGTTATTGCCGCGAGAATTCCGGCAACGGCGAGCCCTTTGTAAAGGGCGCCCATGATATACTCGCTTTTACCAAGCCTCACCGCAAATGTGCCGATAATGGAAGCGATGATCGAGATCCCGCCGAGGAGCAGAGGGAATTCCACCCATGCGCTGTTTGCTCCAAAAACGGTCTTTGCAAGCAGCATCGCCGCAACCAGAGTAACCGTGTATGTTTCATAAAGGTCGGCTGCCATGCCCGCGCAGTCACCAACGTTGTCTCCGACGTTATCTGCAATAACCGCAGGGTTTCTGGGATCGTCTTCAGGGATTCCTGCTTCGACTTTTCCGACAAGGTCGGCGCCCACGTCGGCAGCCTTCGTATAGATGCCGCCTGCGATACGTGCGAACACGCTCATCAGTGAGCATCCGAAACCGAGGCCGACCAGCGCATGGAACGCCATCTCAGGATCCGCTGTCTTTGCTATTGTGTAAAAGCCGGAGAGGCCTATGATACCAAGGCCAACCACCATGACACCTGTCACCGAGCCGCCTTTGAAAGCAAGGCCGAGTGCAGCCTGGAGCCCCTTGTTGGCAGCCTGTGTAGTACGCACGTTAGCGCGCACGGTAACCCACATTCCTACGAACCCGGCGAGTGCGGAACCCACCGTGCCGATGACAAACCCGATACCGGTCCAAATCCCCAGTCCAAATGCCACGATTAAAACGACCAGTATAACAGCCACCATTGCGACAGTTTTATACTCGCGGGCCAGGAAAGCATACGCGCCCTCTTTCACCGCATTTGATATCTCCTGCATCTTGGCATTTCCTGCGTCCTGCTTTGACACCCATATCGCGGTCATCACGGCGTATATAACGCCTAACACGCCGCAAGCCAGGGCAAAAATTATTGTTTGACTCATTAAATTCCTCCTTTTTCTATTTTCGGGAAAGTATGAATGCTGCCAAACTCCACAAAGGCTCAAAAGATCCTCTGGCCGTCACCTCCTTTACAACCGTCTCTATAATTTTGTAAGAAAACTATGATACTGCTTAGCCTGGATACTTATCGGAAATATAATCCTTCAAATAGTGGTTCTCTGCCCTGAGATCGGTGACCTGGGCCTTCACCACGTCTCTGATCGACAGCATAGCAACCAGCCTGTGGTTTTCGAGGACCGGCAGATGCCTTATCCTGTTTTTAATCATGATGCTTGTCACATAGCACAGATCGTCTCCGGTCTCGGCTATGATCAGGTTCGTAGTCATCACATCCGAGATGCCTATATCCTTGAAATGCCGGTCGCCCTTTCTCGTCCAGCACTTCAGCACGTCCCTCTCGGTAAACATTCCCACTGGCTTCTCCCCGTCCACGACGACAAGCGCGCCGATCTCATCCTCCACGAGCAGGCTTACGGCATCAGCCACGGTCTTGTCCTTGTCTATGGATATTACGTCCCGTCGTCCGGAACCCAGAATTTCTTTGACTGTCGCCATATCTGTTCACCCCCTCCTTACAATGTCGAAAGGCCTTAGACCTTCTCCGTGTCCCTGCCGGTCTGCTTCGCGTACACCAGCGCAGTCGCCCTGTATACCATATGGGCCATTTTTGAAAAAGGCGCATACGCAAAGAGGAAGAAGATGGCCACAAGGTGGATAAAATAGATAGGGTATGCAACAACAGCTATATTGGCCAGCCTGAGGATCTCAGACAGCAAACCCGTTACGACAATGGTCAGGATAAGGTATATGAACAGCCAGTCGTAATAGCTGCCTTTACCGGCCTTTTTCTCATTCCTGTTTCTGTTTGAGATAACCCATGATATGCCGAGCAAGAGGGCTATGCCACTGAGGTTGCCGAGTATCTTCATCGGGTCGTAAAGAGGATAGGGAGACTCGCGCTGAAGACCGTAAAGATAAAAGATAGCCCATGTGGTCGTAATTGCAAGCCCCACGAAACCGTAAAATACAAAGAGGTGGGACCTGGAACGGTCTACCGTCACCTCGCATTTCTTGAATTTCTTATGGGCCAGGAACTCCGTAACCATTGCGATAATCGCCTTGCCCAGAGGCATCTTCGCCTCTGCTCCGCTGGCGGCAAGATCTTTCCAGTACCTTAGAACGCCGACGATAAATCCCAGGAAAGCAAATGCCGCTGCTGCTCCGAAGATCGTATCGATAAACGGCACAGGCATAAAATTATCCGCATACACGATGGGCTTAGAGGAAGCCATTACTTCCCATAAATAGTGAGGCAAGCGCAAATGTTCTCCGAAGTACTGGGCCGGAATCTGGTGTCCGACAACAGGAACCAGTATGCCTAATATAAAGAGCGGGATCGCAAGGAGAAAGAGCAGAAATTTCTGATCGCCAAGGGCTCTGCCCAGGGACTTCGAAAAAGCGTAGTGCTCGATGCTCAGTTTCCGGACTGCGCCAAGCACCTCGCCCGGTTTCGCACCCCTCGGGCAAAAGGCCGTACAGTCGCTGCACTGATGGCAGAGCCATATATCGGGGTTACCGAAAAGCTTTTCTTTCAGGCCCCACTGAGCGTGGATCATCTCCTTCCTCGGAAACGGCCTGTCATCTGGAGTCACGTTGCAGACAACGGAGCAGGTCGCGCACTGGTAACACTTCTTCAAGGACTCGCCCCCCGAGTTCATAATCTTCTTCACAAACTTCAAATCAGGCTGAATAACTTTTCCCTCTGCCATTCCTTACCTCCTAGAAGCCTTTCATCGGGTTAAATCCTACGCCCTCTATCGTTTCCACGAACTGGTTGATCAGTTCGGGGACCTTCTCATATTCGTCTATAGAAAACTGGATCTGCTGAACCCTCACCGGTTCGAGCCTCAGCTTGCCGAGCGTTTCAGCGACGTTGTCCATTCTTCTGTTGCAGAGTTCGCTGCCCTTCACGAAGTGGCACTGGTAATCGTCGCCGTATTTGCAGCCGATGAGAAGTACCCCGTCGTTGCCCTTCGACATCGCGTCGGCTATCCATATCGTATTGACCGAGCCAAGACACCTGACAGGGATAAACCTGATATCCGC
>JBJKPE010000122.1:0-27026 GCA_046706685.1 Thermodesulfovibrionales bacterium
TCATTACCCCGAACATCTACGTCGTATTCGTTTCAAAGATACCGAGAGAGGCAAGACGCTGATCTTTCTTACCAACAACACAACCCTCCCGTCACTCACAATCGCTGCCCTTTACAAAAGCCGCTGGCAGATCGAGCTGTTCTTCAAATGGATCAAGCAGCACCTTCGCATCAAACGGTTTTATGGCACATCGGAAAACGCAGTGAAGACCCAAATCTGGATCGCCGTTTCCGTGTATGTGCTCATCGCTATCATCAAGAAAAAGCTCAATCTCGATGCTTCCCTTTATACGTTGTTACAGATACTCTCGATCACCTTATTCGAGAAAATGCTCTTGCAACAAGCATTTCAGACTATCGGAGAACGCTCATTTATGCTCGAAAACAAAAACCAGTTGAATTTATTCAGTTCTTAACCGGACACTAGTGACTTTTGACTAAAAGTAGCGAAGTTTAGGTCTGTTTTTAAGAATGGAAAAGAGTGATGCAGAATTTCCAATGTTAAACGATAAGAAGACGCATAAGTCCTCTAAATATATCGGGGTCGCAATAATAATTTTGGCTGTTATCTCCTATTTGTTTAGAGGTAGTCTTGCGTATGGGTTGGAGTTCGACGAAGTCTCCCGATTGATTAACCTGATACCTTTATTTAATAAGGCAGCATACCCGGTGCATCAAAGTATCCTCGACCTTCCGATCTTTGGGCTATCTATTCCCCTCATGTTCAAGACATATATTTCTTCGCTTGCAATTTTCTTCTATCTGCCAATGGGTATATTTAATAACTATCTTTTTGCCATACGGTTCCTGGATTTTTTCTATTTCTACATTTTTATCATGGGATTCTTCTTTATTGCCGCCAAGTACGATATCAGGCTGTCCTTTGTCATTTCTTTGCTTACAGCGACATCTCCTCTTTTTTATCCTGAAGTTAGATTCGGTGCAGCTGCCCCCTACCACATATTCTTTATTGCGCTTTCTCTCCATCTTTTTTACAGGTATTTCAATGAGACAAACAGCCTTCTCGACTTATTCTTTGCGGTATTCTTCCTAGCTTTTGCCGCCAATGTCAGATTTTACGTTTTATGGATAATAGCCGCCATGATTCTGGCGGGGGTGATATGTTTCCCCCAATACCTGCGGCACATACTGAGTTCATTAGCCAGAAGTGGGGTCGCCGTTAGCGCATTCATTGTCGGCCTCTTAAATTTTGTCATATATAATCTGTTTACCGGCTTTGCGACGGTTCGCCCACTGTATTTGAGGATTTTCGACAGGGCAGCATATAATCAGCAGCCGATTGATTATAAGAATGTCGAACCCTTGTTGAGTTCAATAGCGAGAAAACTTGGCCTTTTGTTATCCTTTTTGGGACCTTACCACTCTCTTTATATTCTGGTAGGCGGCTTAATCCTTTTGGCGCATGCTATCGCATTGTATAGAGTGGTGAAGGACAATAAATGGACGGAGTACAGAAAGTATTTTTTCCCGATCATTACCTGTGTATTGATACTGATCTTCATTCTTCTAAGTCCCAATACAACAAGGCCGGGGCATTATGTCTATATGCTGCCATTTTATGAGTTTTCACTGGTTGCCTCCATGCTTCTGATGTACAAATTGTTTGGCAAGTATAATCCTGTGAGGGCCTTTGTCGTGATTCTGCCTGTCTTCGCGCTTTTTTTGAATTTCTATAGCTCGAACGTTGAAGTAGAGGCCGCCAACAGGACTTCCGGCACGGGTTATTTTAGCCCGGCGATCTTTGATTTGAAATCATTCTTAGATAAAGAAGGAATTGATTATGGTCAAGTCATTCACACTCAGTGGGGACTGGCTGCCCAATTATATTTCTTGAATAAGGGTCAAGTACCTCCGCCCGGGGCTCTAATTTGGAACTTGGCTGGAGCCCGCACTGATGGAGCGAAGAGCGAGGTCCTGCAGTCTTTCTTCGTCTCTAAAGAGGAGCCTTTCTCAGCTGGCGATCTGTATTTTCCTATCTATAACAACAAACAGAAGGCGACCAGTACTTTGTTCTTTAACTTCGTAAGATCAAATGGTGGTGAACTGATAAGAATTAAACAGTTTTATGAAAAAAACGGTAAGCCGGTATTTGCCCTCTACAGATTACGAAATTCGAAAGAATTTGTTGGTCGTGTAGCGAGGTTTCATCCCTATCATATCTTCACAGATGAAGAGGAGAATGGAGTGTTGTCCTCAGATGTAGATTTCTCGAAAGGTGATTACCAATACGTCAGAGGCCTTTATCAGTATGAAGGTGGATTCAGATGGTCGGGGGGCAGCTCTGCTGTTTTACTCAAATATAGCGATGAGCGCTATTTGCATGTGCATATCATTATTCCAGCCCTAGCAAATTATGGCAGCGAGGATATTAAATTACAGGTTAAGGTGAATGATACCTTAATCAGAACTTATGCAATTTTAAAAAGCGGGGACATAGATGATACAATCCGGATTCCAAAAGGTATAGAAAAAAGAAGGAATGCCGTCGTGGGCTTGGATATGAACAGGCAGTGGAAGCTTCCCGACTCCAGTCCTGATACGAGAAAGCTGTCATTTATCGTAAAGCAGGTTGGCTTTACAAGTTTTAATAACTAAGATGATAGCAACAGTCGATATGAAGGTGATTATTCAAATCCCGTGCTATAACGAGGAAACTACATTAGGTGTCACCCTTGCAGCGCTTCCTCGCGTGCTTCCTGGCGTGGACAAGGTCGAATGGCTCATCATTGATGATGGAAGCAATGACAGGACGGTTGAAGTGGCAAGGCAGTATGGTGTGGACCACGTGGTGCGCCTGCCCCGTAACCAGGGGCTTGCGAAGGGCTTCATCGCCGGTCTCGACGCCAGCCTCAAGGCAGGAGCTGATATCATCGTCAACACGGACGCCGACAATCAGTACTGTGCGGACGACATACCGAAACTGATAGAACCGATCCTGAAAGGTGAGGCTGAAATAGTCGTAGGCGCACGCCCCATAGATGAGATCGAACATTTCTCTCCCGCGAAAAAAGCCTTGCAGAAGCTTGGTAGCTGGGTGGTCCGCATAGCCAGCAAGACGGATATCCCGGACGCGCCGAGCGGTTTCCGTGCAATCAGCAGAAAGGCAGCCATGCAGCTCAACGTGTTCAACGAATATACCTATACGCTGGAAACCATAATACAGGCGGGCCAGAAGAACATGGCCATTGTTTCTGTTCCTATAAGGACAAACGGCGACTTGCGGCCTTCAAGACTTGTAAAAAGCATCCCTTCATACATTAATCGATCAATACTCACGATCATCAGAATCTTCATGACTTACAAGCCCTTCAGGTTTTTCGTAGTGCCAGGAATCGTCTTCTTTATGCTTGGTTTTATCGTGGGCCTTCGTTTTCTGTATCATTACCTGGCCGGGGAAGGAACCGGACACATCCAGTCCGTTGTTCTTGCCGCCCTGCTCATGGGTACCGGCTTTTTTCTCGGAGTCACTGGACTTCTTGCCGATCTTATTTCCGTGAACCGCAAGCTGCTTGAAAAAATTGATTGGCGGGTCCGCCAATTGGAATCAAGAAAAAGTGATGGCAGCGAAAAATAAGATTCTTGTGACGGCCTCGACGTTCCCTCGCTGGGAAAACGATACCGAACCTGAATTTGTGTTTGAATTAACAAGAAAGCTGACAAGGGACTTTGAGGTTTTTGTCTTATGTCCCTTTGCGAACGGAGCAAAGGAGTTTGAAGTTATTGAAAACATGAAAATTAACAGGTACAAATACTTGCCATTTGGGTTGGGTACGTTGGCCTATGATGGCGGGATTACGCCGAAGTTGAAAAAGAACAGGCTTTATTATCTCCAGGTACCTTTTTTTTTGTTTTTTCAGTTATTGGCGCTCAGAAGAATTCTTAAATTAAACAAGATTGACCTTATTCATGCGCACTGGGCCATCCCTCAGGGGGTCGTTGCTGTTTTATATAAGAAACTGTGCGATAGGAAGATCAAGATATTAACGACGGTCCATGGGGGCGATATCTTTGGTTTCAGGGGCCGGATAGGACGCATTCTAAAAAGAATGGTATTGCGAAATACGGATGAATTAACAGTGGTTAGTAATGCAATTGCGAGGGAAGCGGAAAAATATTTTAAGGAGGAGAAGATTCATGTCTATCCGATGGGTGTTGACACGAGTTATTTCGCGCCAGACAAGAAAGAGGAGCATCTGAGAGAAAGACTGGGTATAGAAGAAAACTTTCTCTTATTTGTAGGTCGGCTCGCGGAAAAGAAGGGAGTCAGATATCTGATAAGGGCAATGCCCGAGGTGGTTGCAAAGCACCCTCGTTCTAAGCTGGTCATAGTCGGCGGCGGTGCACTGAAAGACGATCTGGTGAAAATGACGACAGACCTGGGTATAGAGAACAAAGTGTTATTTGCGGGTTCCTTGTCTCACCGGTCGGTGGCGAAATACTTTGCATCTGCTGACATTGTTGTGGTCCCGTCAGTTGTGGCAAAGGGCGGGGACACCGAGGGCTTTGGACTGGTAATTGCCGAGGCCATGAGCTGCGGGGCTCCGGTTATCACGACAGATCTGCCGGCTATCCGCGATATCGTGAAGGACAACGAAACAGGGTTCATAGTGAATCAGAAGAGCGCTTCCGAAATCAGCGCCAAAATCATATCGCTCCTGGACAGAAAATCGGCATTGACCGAAATGAAAAGCCTTGCCAGACAGCATATCGTCCGGAATTTCGACTGGGAAGTTGTCGCAGAAAGATATGGGCTGCTGCTGAATGAAATGGCCTGGAGGTGTCGGTGATCGATCAGCAGGCGTACTGGAAATCTCGTGTCACCGGAGATATCGACTTGGGGGTTGTAGGACTTCGTTCGCTTGGGCGGGAGTATAATGAGTACATTTATCGCCGCAGGCTTGAAGTCATAACGTCGTTGATTCGTACTTCCGGGAAGCCGCCCCCGCGTTTGAGGGTGCTTGATGTGGGGTGCGGTAGTGGCTTCTATGTGGACTACTGGCGTAACAGTGGCGTTGGCGACCTTGTCGGAGTTGATGTGTCAGCTGACAGTGTGGCGCTGATGACCGCCCGGTATCCGGACTTCACTTTTCATGCAATGGATGCAACAGAGTCGGCGGCATTCGAAAAGATAGAGGGAAAATTCGACATCATTACCATCTTTGATGTTATGTATCACATCATTGATGACGATTCGGCACTGCGACTGTTGTTGAACGTCTCTGAACGTCTGTCTGACGACGGCGTCATATTAGTCTTCGACCATATCGGCAGGAAAAATTATAATTTCGTCAAACATGTTCGCTTTAGGGGCTACAAGACATATCAGCAGTGGCTTAACACCGCAGGCCTTTTTCTAGCGAGGAGGGTTCCGCTGTTTGTTGTCCTGGTACCGCCAGTCTGCGGGATCAAGATTGCCGATTACCTTGTCTCCGGGCTGTATAGAACAGCAGGCATGCTTTACCGGCTTAACGGACGCATCGGGCGTTTGTTCGGGGCTTTGTTTTATAAAGTCGACGAATTAGCGCGAGCTATCCGTGTACACTTACCCAACCATGATCTGCTGGTTCTGGCACGAGCTACTGATCATGTTGTTAGAGACGACCGGGCCTAGCGACCGGCGGGCTTGTGACTCATGAAGCACAAAGAAGCAATTGGCGTCGTCGTATCTTTGCAGCAACAAGGAAGTTACCTGTGACAGGCTTTGCGGTTGCATCAAACAGGGCGATAAAAGCGAAGAAAATTGAGGCTGTTTTATCGGACTTTCTTGGGAAAGATGCTGTAGAGGAGATGACCATATTGGATATAGGGTGTGGAAGTGGCATCATTGCAGAGTATTTTTCCCGAAGAAATAGGGTATATTGCGCGGATGTTGATAATCAATTGTCTATCGATGGCACGGATTCGGTTATCTTCAGGAAGATACAGTCGGCCTCGCTGCCGTTTGATGATGGCCTGTTCGATATTGTTATCTCGAATCATGTAATAGAGCACGTCAAAGATCAGCCCATGCATTTAAAGGAGATACGCCGGGTGCTGAAGCCGAAAGGAGTGTGCTACCTTGCAACTCCCAACAGGAATTTTCCGATTGAGCCTCATTACAGGATTCCGCTCATCAACTACTTACCGAACAGGAGCTTTCATTTTCTTTTGAAACTACTCCGGCGATACCAAGAAGATCTGTTCCTTCTGAGGCATGGTGATATGATTAACCTCTTTCTGAAAAATAAGTTTGCTTATGTCGAGTACACCGCTGACGTATTGAAAAATCCATCGCAGTATCAACTTGGAGTGCGCTTTCAAAAACATATTCCACTGCCCGTGATGGAAATGATTGAATTCTTGATGCCAACAAATATTTTCCTATTGAGAAAGACGGTCTGAGGTAGCTTGAAGAAAGTCGTCGTAATAGCCGGGAGGCTTCTCGCCTTAGCATCGATTGCTTATCTCGTCGTGCTTCTCATCAGGCATGTGCATGATATCCCCGTTTTCACATGGGGCCTTTGGTCCGCTCTGACGTTATTCTTATCTGTTACGATTGTTGTCGTGAATACTACTGTCAGTTCCTATGCCTGGAGCGTATTATTGCGAGGGGGGAATGTTGTCCTTGCCTGGCGGCGGGCATTTATAATCATAGGGCAGTCACAAATAGGAAAATACCTGCCTGGAAATGTGTTTCAATATGTTGGTAGGATCGCTCTTGGCCGTAAATCCGGTATTCCTGCGGAACCGGTCCTGCTTAGTATAGGGGCGGAGACTCTTCTTGTGGCTTCTACAGCGGCGGCGATTGCAGCCGTAGGCCTCTCATTTGATAGAACTACTCTGGCGTGGCTCAGCACCTCTGTGACGGGAATGAGTGGAAGGGCGCTTGTGCCTCTTGCAGTCGTTTTGGTGTTTGTCATATTGATCTTAATTGCTTTTTTGCACCCGGTCGCACGTTCATGGGTGGTGCGGCGGTTGGGTTACATGCGCCCTGACAGGGCGGGTATATCAGTTCTTCTTTACTTAGCAGGGTTTGTTATGTTCGGTGTTCTTATTGCTTTGTTGCTGAAGGCACTCTGGGGTATCAATGAGGGAACGGAATGGTATCAATTTACCTGGGGTTTTGCCTTGGCCTGGGTTATTGGATTCATAGTGCCCGGCGCCCCGGGCGGCATAGGAATAAGGGAAGCTGTTTTCGTCGGGCTTTATGGACACGAGCTAGGCCAGGGGCTTGCCATAGGCTTGGCTGCCGTGTTAAGGGTTATGACAAGTGTGGGAGATCTCGTAACGTTCGGTTTGGCATACTGGCTCGGGAGACAAGAGGGATGTGAAACCTCGAAGTGATGTGAATCTTTTTTTAAAGGGCACTAAAATTGAATACGTGACGGCTGGGAAGACTGCTGGTTTGAATAGGTCCATCATTTACAATATCGTCAGGAGAAATAACGTCGGGGAGCTCTGGGATCTCTTTACTCTTGGTATCCGAAGAAGACTGTCGGGGATGTCTTCTTACCGGCCGGAGGTGTACTATGGGAGCATCGACCTTGGGAGGAGACTCAACTTTAGGGCAATAGCTAACCCCCTCGTCAGTGTTATCATCCCGACCCACAACAATTGGCATTACACTCACTCATGTCTGTATTCGGTTCTTAACAACACCGCCGATATTTTGTACGATGTGGTCGTGGCTGACGACGCATCCGACGATGAAACGAAGAATATCCTGAGCCATGTTAGCGGTATCAGGGTGGTTCGTAATGAAGAGAATCTCGGGTTTCTTCGGACCTGCAACAGGGCCGCGCGGGAGGCAGCCGGCAGGTATATTCTTTTTCTTAACAACGACACAAACGTCCAGTACCGCTGGCTGAAGAGTCTTACAGCGGTGCTTGAAGGGGACCCGGGCGTAGGCATGGTGGGCTCGAAACTGGTTTATCCCAACGGGTGGCTACAGGACGCCGGAGGCATTATATGGAATGACGGCTCATGCTGGATATACGGCCGGTGGGACGACCCGGAAAAATCAAAATACAATCAGACCGCCGAAGTCGACTACATCTCGGGCGCGTGCATAATGATCAGAAAGGAGCTGTGGGAGGAGATTGGCGGCTTTGACGAGAGGTATTCTCCGGCATATTACGAAGACACAGATCTGGCCATGGAGGTGAGAAAGCGGGGATACAAGGTTGTTTATCAGCCGAAGTCCGTTGTTGTCCATTTCGAGGGCATGTCGTGCGGACGGGATAATAGAAAAGGCGTGAAGAGCTTTCAGGATATAAACAGGAAGAAATTCTTCAGTAAATGGGAGGCTGTTCTCAGAGATGAATATCCCGAGCCGGGGACGATAAAGACACGGAGCGAAAGGAAGCGTGGCGACAAGTAAGTAGAAGATAGAAGAAGCGATTAGGAAATAGCTAAAAGTGATAGTAACCGGAACATAACCTGCCACGGAGACACTGAGACATGGAGTTGAAAGCTGAGTGAAAAGTCGGGAAAAGAAATCATTGACAAGCCGGAATGACGAAAAAGACAAGAAAGTACCCACACCGATCTACGATGAGCCGTTATTTAGTGGCAGTATTTACCACTTACTATTTAACAATTTAACAGGAGGATACCTCAGTCTATGAAAACAGCGCTCATAACAGGAGTTACCGGGCAGGATGGGGCCTATCTCGCCGAATTCCTTTTGGCAAAGGGGTATATTGTCCATGGAATTAAAAGAAGATCGTCTTTGTTCAATACCGACAGGATAGACCATCTCTACAGGGACCCTCACGAGCTTGCTGTGAAATTCAGACTCCATTACGGCGATCTCACGGACGCGACGAACCTTATTCGCATCATCCAGGAAGTGCAGCCTGACGAGATCTATAACCTGGCTGCGCAAAGCCATGTGATGGTTTCCTTCGAGACCCCTGAATATACAGCGAACTCCGACGCCCTGGGGACACTGAGAATACTCGAAGCGATAAGGATATTGGGACTCGAAAAAAAGACTCGCTTCTACCAGGCATCCACGTCGGAACTCTTCGGCAAGGCGCAGGAAACCCCCCAGAAGGAGACGACCCCTTTTTACCCCAGAAGCCCTTATGCCGTGGCCAAGCTTTACTCCTACTGGATCACCGTTAATTATCGGGAGGCATATAATCTGTTTGCCTGCAACGGCATACTTTTCAACCATGAATCGCCGGTCCGGGGCGAAACCTTCGTGACGCGCAAGATCACCAGGGCCGTGGCCAGGATCAAACTCGGTCTGCAGCAGAAGTTGTTCCTGGGCAACCTGGATGCCAGACGAGACTGGGGACATGCGCGGGACTACGTAGAGGCGCAGTGGCTCATCCTGCAGCAGGACGAACCGGAAGACTTCGTAATAGCGACGGGCGAACAGCATTCTGTCCGGGATTTTGTAGAGGGGGCGTTCCAGGAGGTGGGGATCGATCTTGTCTGGAAGGACGAGGGGATCAATGAAAAGGGCCATGACAAGGAAACGGGCAAGGTGCTGGTCGAGGTTGACAAGCGCTACTTCAGACCGACGGAAGTTGAGACGCTGCTTGGCGATCCATCGAAGGCAAAGAAGAAACTGGGATGGTCTGCGAAGGTCAGCTTCCGGGAGCTCGTATCCGAAATGATGAGGGAGGACCTCAAGGACGCCGAGAAGGACCAGTTGTGCCAGAGGGAAGGGTATAAGACTTTTAAATATGACGAATAGGCAAAAATGAAAAGCGAACCACAGAGACACGGAGACACAGAGCGACGGCCATTTTATGACGAAGATCTTACAAAGAGAATCATAACCTGCGCCATAGAAGTCCACAGACACCTTGGCCCGGGATTGCTGGAATCAGCTTATGAAGAGTGCTTATGTCATGAATTGAGCTTGCAGAATATCTTCTTCGAAAGACAGAAGGCCCTGCCGCTGCAGTATAAAGGAGTTGCACTGGAATGCGGATACAGGATGGACATAGTTGTTGACAATAAAATTATTCTGGAACTAAAGTGTGTCGAAAAGATTTTGCCTGTACACGAAGCTCAACTGTTAACATATCTGAAGCTGACTAATCTGAAGGTCGGCCTTGTTTTTAATTTTTATGTCCCTGTTATGAAAGATGGCATTAAGCGGCTCGTCTCTTAATCTCTGCGTCTCAGTGTCTCTGTGGTTAGCTTAGGAGGTCGTTTTATGAATAAATCTTCCCGTATTTACGTCGCCGGCCACGGGGGCCTCGTGGGCTCGGCCATATGGAGAAGGCTTGAAGCCGGGGGATGCACCAATCTGATAGGCAGGAGGAGCCGGGAACTCGATCTTACCCGACAGTCCGAAGTAGAGGCGTTTTTCGGCAGAGAGAAGCCCGAATACGTGTTCCTTGCGGCCGCCAGGGTGGGCGGCATACTCGCCAACAATACGTACCCGGCGGATTTCATTTACATCAATCTGATAATACAGAGCAACATAATCCATTCCTCGTACCTGAACGGCGTCAAAAAACTGCTCTTTCTCGGGAGTTCCTGCATATACCCGAAATTCGCTCCGCAGCCGATGAGGGAGGAATATCTCCTGACAGGCGAACTGGAACCGACCAATGAGCCCTACGCCGTCGCAAAGATAGCCGGAATAAAGATGTGCCAGTCCTATAACAGGCAGTACGGGACGGATTACATTTCGGTTATGCCGACGAACCTTTACGGTACCAATGATAATTTCGACCTCGAAACATCACACGTCCTGCCGGCGCTGATCAGAAAGTTCCATGAAGCGAAAAAGGACGAGAGGCCGGCGGTGCAGATTTGGGGTACGGGCAAACCGAGACGTGAATTCCTTTATATCGACGATCTTGCCGATGCCTGCGTCTACCTGATGGAGCATTATGATGATTCTGAGATCGTTAATATAGGCGTGGGAGAAGACATCTCGATTGCCGAACTTTCAGAACTCGTCAGGGAGATAACGGGATTTCGGGGCGAAATAGTCTACGACAGTTCCAAACCGGACGGCACTCCAAGAAAACTCCTCGACGTATCGCGATTGCAGTCGCTGGGATGGCGGGCGAAGACGAGCATCAGGGAAGGAATAACAAAGACTTATGAGTGGTATAAAAAGAATAAAGCTCAGGGGTGAGGTTGAGCAGAGGCCGGCCCTGGCCTCGGCCTGGACCTGCTTTTCTTAACTCCCATGAAAGCAATCGAGACCGAAATACTGAGTTCCTGAAGCGGCGTGAGGCTGCAGGGCTCTGTGGTAAAATGAACTGGTGGGTTGAAGGAGGATGTTTTATGAAAGGAATAATACTTGCGGGGGGCAGCGGCACCCGCCTGTACCCGATCACCATATCGGTATGCAAGCAGCTTCTGCCGATTTACGACAAACCCATGATCTATCATCCCCTGTCCGTGCTCATGCTGGCGGGTATCAGGGATATACTTATCATATCGACCCCTCACGATCTGCCGAAATTCAGGGAGATGTTCGGTGACGGTTCGCAGATCGGATTGAATTTTTCCTATAAGGAGCAGCCTCGCCCGGAGGGACTGGCCCAGGCGTTTATCCTGGGTGAGGATTTTATCGGGAGGGACAACGTCTGCCTTGTACTGGGAGACAATATCTTTTACGGACACGGGATGACCGAACTTCTGAAGAAGACGATAAAGGGGATCGATGAAGACGGGGGCGGTGCCGTCTTCGGCTATTATGTTACAGACCCGGAGAGATACGGTGTTGTGGAGTTCGACGGGGACGGCAGGGTCCTTTCGATCGAGGAGAAGCCTGAAAAGCCGAAGTCGAATTATGCGGTCACGGGTCTGTATTTTTACGACAATGGGGTAATAGAGATTGCCCGGAATGTCAAACCGTCCCGGAGGGGCGAACTGGAGATAACGGATGTCAATAAAGCCTATCTCAAATCCGGAAAGCTGAGGGTGGAACTTCTCGGACGAGGGACTGCATGGCTGGATACCGGGACCCACGCAAGCCTTCTTGAGGCGGGTGAATTCATCGCAACCATAGAAAAACGGCAGGGCCTGAAGATTGCATGCATAGAGGAAATCGCGTATCTGCTGGGCTACATAAGCAAAGAGCAACTGCTGAAGCTCGCCGAACCCCTTGGGAAGAACGGCTACGGACAATATCTCAGGAGATTAATACATGGATGAGCCGCATGAGGCCCTTATCTGTTATCTGCCTTTAACTATTCACCATTCACGTTTCACGAGGGTTTGATGGCTTTTGAATTTATAAGAACTGAAATACCATCTGTCATCGTGGTGAAGCCGGGCGTGTTCAGGGACGAAAGGGGCTTCTTTATGGAAACCTATAAGCATTCTGATTTTGTTAAGGGAGGCATCCCCGAGCATTTTGTTCAGGACAACCATTCAAAGTCGTCCCGGACTGTTTTGCGCGGACTCCATTACCAGAAGGACCCGAAGGCTCAGGGCAAACTGGTGCGCTGTATAAGCGGAAGGATCTTTGATGCTGCGGTGGATATACGGGCCGGTTCTCCGACTTTTGCAAAATGGGTTGGTGTCGAATTGTCCGAAGACAACGGAGAGATGCTCTATGTGCCGAAAGGCTTTGCGCACGGTTTTTTGGTCCTCAGCGACACGGCCGAAATAATTTATAAGTGCACGGATGAATATTCACCGGAGAACGAGAGGGGCATCATCTGGAATGATCCGGATATTGCGCTTTCGTGGCCCGTACGTGAACCCCTGGTTTCTTCGAAAGATGCCGCAAATCCGCCGCTTAAAGACGCCGACGTCAATTTTATCTATTGAACCTGAGAGGTTTAATCGGATGGCCGATTATTATCTTAAGGTGATCCTAACTATGGCTGGAAAGGGGCAGTATTAAATGAAATTCCTTATTGCCGGGGCGAGGGGGCAGCTCGCAACTCAATTAATTGATTTACTTGAAAAAAGGTCGGCGGATTACAGGGCGTTTGATGAATTAGCGCTCGATATCACCTCTCCTTCACACGTTAGAAGCGCGATGGAAGAATGCAGGCCGGATGTCGTGATAAACTGCGCGGCGTATAACGCGGTAGACGATGCCGAAATGGACTGGCGAAAGGCATTCTCGATAAATGGTGTTGGTGTGAGAAACCTTGCTGTAGAATGCTCAAGAACCGACTCCGTGCTGGTCCATTTCGGGACCGACTTTGTCTTTGACGGGACAAAGGGCAGTCCTTATACAATTGTTGATAGTCCCAACCCTTTAAGCAAGTACGGGGAGAGCAAACTGCTGGGGGAGATTTACGCCAGAGAACTGACAGAAAAATTCTTTCTGGTCCGGCTTAGTTGGGTCTTTGGGGGAGGCGAATATTCCTTCCCGAAAAAGGTGCTGCAGTGGGCGTCGAAGAATACCAGTCTGCGTATTGTAGACGACCAGGTGGCGAGTCCGGCATATGCCGGTCATCTCGCAGGCGCGATTTTGAGCTTGATCGAGACGGGTGCCTTCGGCCTTTATCATATGACGAACGGGGGGCACTGCAGCAGGTATGAATGGGCGAAGTTTGTTCTTGAGAAGACGGGCTGGCAGGGCGAACTGACGCCTGCAAAGAGCCAGGAATTTAAGACTGCGGCTAAAAGACCGGCCTTTTCGGTGCTGGAGAACTTTCCTTTGGAGGAGACCATAGGCTTTGGTCTGCCGTCGTGGCAGGAGGCGACTGAAGAGTTCCTGAGGAGGGCACTGTGATGAGGCTCCTTGTTACGGGAGGATGCGGCTTCATCGGCTCCAACTTTATAAGGTTTATTCTGTCCGAACTTCCGGTCCGGCGTATCATCAATCTCGATAGATTGACTTACGCCGGCAACCAAATGAATCTGACGGACATCGAGAAAGACACGCGATATCGGTTTGTGAAGGGAGATATTTGTGATCGCGAGCTGGTGGAGCGCATCTTTCGAGAGGAGAGTATTGACACCGTGGTGCACTTTGCCGCCGAATCTCATGTGGACAGAAGTATTATCGGGCCCGAAGAATTTATCCGCACCAATATTGAAGGGACCTTTGTCTTACTGGAGGCGGCTCGCAGTTTCTGGCTCTCTGCGGACGGCTCGAATGACGGCGGCGTCCGGCGTTTCATTCACGTAAGCACAGATGAGGTTTACGGATCGCTCGGAAATACGGGTTCTTTCACCGAGGCTACACCTTATGATCCCCGTTCGCCGTATTCCGCCAGCAAGGCGTCGTCCGATCACCTGGTGAGCTCGTATTTTCATACTTACGGACTTCCAGTTCTGATCACAAACTGTTCCAACAACTACGGACCTTACCAGTTTCCCGAGAAACTCATCCCTCTGATGATAATTAATGCATTGCATGGAAAGGAACTTCCCGTATATGGCGACGGCAGCAATGTGCGGGACTGGCTGTATGTGAGAGACCACTGTGCCGCTCTGACGATGGTGCTTCAGAGAGGCAGGATCGGAGAAACCTACAATATAGGGGGCGGCAACGAAAAAAGGAATATAGATATCGTGAAGTTGATCTGCGACGTGCTCGACGAGAAGGTCGGTATGCTGGACGGCGGCGGGCATCGGAGGTCTCTCATTGCCTTTGTGAAGGACCGGCCCGGCCATGACAAAAGGTATTCGATCGATGCGGCAAAGATCAGGAGGGAACTCGGATGGTCCCCGTCAGTGACATTTGAGGAGGGCATGCGTGACACGATCGAGTGGTATCTTCAAAACAATGATTGGGTGGCGGCGGTGATCGACCGTTCGTATCAGGAATATTACAACAGTATGTACAGTAAGCGCGGCATTATCGCTTAGGATCTCAATGTCCTGACGCCTTGAACTTATTGAGAAGTGAAAATCCTTTTTATCAGTCTTTTCCTTCCCCAGGAAAGGTCATACCATGCCGGGGGCAGATATGTGTATGAGACCATAAGGGAACTTTCGGGAAGGCATGAAATCCATCTTGCCACGAGACTCGAGGAAGGTGAGCTTTCCCTCCTGTTTGATCTCAGGCCTTTCTGCAAAGCGATTTATCCCTACACTTACAGGACAAGGGAAAACAGGGGGGCCGTAGATGTCATAAGACTTTTTTTGAATTATATCGGATTCAGCCGTTATTCGAATAAGCTGGCACGGACGGGGAACTTTGATATCATCCAGGTCGAATGGACGGAAGCGGCGATTATGATGAAAAGGCAGAAGACTCCCATGATCCTCGACGCCCACGACGTTATCACGAAGCCGGCAGAAAGATTGATGAAGAACGTCCGCGGTTTCAGAAGGATCTTCTATTTCCTCCGCTACATCGTCATCAGGAACATGGAATTCAGACTTGTAAAAAAATTCGACATGGTTTTTGCCTTGTCGGATTATGACCGAGGATATCTTGAGAAGCTGCACCCGGACCTGAAAATCAGAACCGTGTCTATCCCTGCCGGCCTGGACATTACGGAGAAGGAGTTCGAGAAGGAGAAGAACACGATTCTCTTTCTTGCCTCCTACAAATATCGGAGGGTCAATGTAGATGCGGCCTTGTTCTTTTATCGCTTTGTGTTTCCCCTGGTCAGAAAAGCGGTGCCGGATGCCAGGTTTATAGCTGCGGGTTATGGTCCGCCCGAAGAATTGACCGCCATTCAGGAAGGAGACCCGAATGTGGTGGTCCCAGGTTTTGTCGATGATATCGACGAGTGCTACAAGAAGGCCGCGGTCTTTGTGGCTCCCATCCTCGTGGGCGGCGGAATAATAGTGAAGATCCTTGACGCCATGGCGGCCGGCGTCCCGGTCGTAAGCACGTCTTACGGAAATGAGGGCGTGGGGGCGGTGCCTGGGAGGGACCTTCTCGTGGCAGACGGTCCCGATGAATTTGCGGCGGCAGTAGTCAGGCTGCTTAAGGAGTCTGAATTTGCAGGTAAAATCGGCGTGAACGGCCGGGTCTTTGTGAAGGAGCATTATTCACGCGGGGCGGTTATGAGGAAAATAGAAGCGGCATATCGGGAGATTGTGAATCGTGAAAAGTAAATTACAGGATTAGAAAGTGGTTGAATAGTTGAGTAGTTGTTGAATAGTTGAGTAGTTGAGTGGTTGAGTGGTTGAGTGGTTAGCCGTCTCATAACGGTCAGTAAGTTTTGACCGTTATTCCCGCGAAGGCGGGAATCCAATTTAACTTGAAATGGATGCCCGATTCCGTCAAACGATAAGGGGATGTACTTTGAAGACCGGCATTGACGTGAGGAGGACTATATTGGCGGAAAGTTATGACAGATAGAAGTCTGACATGTTTTAAGGCATATGATATTCGCGGAAAAGTTCCTGATGAGCTCAATGAGGATGTGGCCTACCGTATCGGCAGGGCGTATGCCGCTTTCCTGAAGCCCTGTCGGGTAGTCGTTGGAAGAGACATACGGCTTTCGAGCGACAGCCTGGCACAGTCGCTCACCGAGGGGCTCACGGACAGCGGCGCAGACGTCTTCGATATAGGCATCTGCGGCACCGAAGAGGTCTATTTTGCGACCTTTTCTGAAAAGATGGACGGGGGGATCATGGTCACCGCAAGCCACAACCCCAGGGATTACAACGGGATGAAGTTTGTGCGGGAAGGGGCGAGGCCTGTCAGCGGAGACAGCGGTCTTAATGCTATCAGAGAGCTTGTGCTCCGAAATGACTTTAACGCGACAGGAAGCAGGGGGAGTGTGAGGTCTGTCGACGTTCAGGAGAAGTATTCGGACCATCTCCTCGGCTATATCGAACCTCAAAAAATGCGTCCATACAAAGTGGTTGCGAACGCCGGAAACGGCTGCGCGGGGAAGGTGATAGACCTTTTGGAAAAGCGGCTTCCCTTTGAATTCATAAAGATCCATCATAAGCCGGACGGCGATTTCCCAAACGGCATACCGAACCCTCTTCTTCCTGAGAACAGGGATGTTACGATACGGGCGGTACTGGACAATAAAGCCGATATCGGGATCGCTTGGGACGGGGATTTCGACCGATGTTTCTTCTTCGATGAAAATGGGAAGTTCATCGAGGGATATTATATTGTGGGACTGCTTGCCGCATCGCTTCTTGCAAAGAACCCCGGAGCCAGGATCATTCACGATCCCCGGCTCATATGGAACACTATCGACATGGTCAGGAGCGCCGGCGGGTTGCCGGTTATGAGCAAGACGGGACATGCCTTCATAAAAGAGAGGATGCGCCTGGAGGATGCCGTTTACGGCGGAGAGATGAGCGCTCATCATTATTTTCGTGAATTTGCCTATTGTGACAGCGGCATGATACCGTGGCTTCTGGTGCTTGAAATCATGGCCGTGACGGGCAAGCCCCTCTCCGAATTGGTGGGTGAAAGGATGCTGATGTTCCCGGCCAGCGGCGAGATCAACCGGACGGTCAAAGAAAGTGGCGCGGTATTGAGCCGGATTAAGGAAGAATATGAGAAAGAGTCGTCTTCGGTCGATTACACAGATGGGTTGAGCATGGAATTCTCCCGTTGGCGGTTCAACCTGCGTTCCTCGAATACAGAGCCGGTCTTGAGGCTGAATGTGGAGTCGAGGGGAGATGCCGGGTTGATGAGGGAGAAAACGGAGGAATTATTAGGGATCATTGGCGGTTTCGCATAACTGTATCGGCTCTCATTTCATTGAACAATGATGGAAGTTTTTTTTGAAGGACATGGTGGTACTACCGCTTCGGTGATGCTCAACTACTCACCTTATTTGCTGATCCACCGCTAATCCTCAACCCATTTATAATATGTCCCATCCCGCCATATCGGTTATCATAGTTAATCTGAACGGCGAGAAATATCTCCGGGACTGTCTCGCAGCCCTCTCCGCTCAAACCTTCAGGGATTTTGAGGTGATTGTCGTCGACAACGGTTCGCAGGACCGATCGCTAGACCTTGTGAGGGATGAATTCGAGTGGGTGAAGGTAATTCCCCTGGACGAAAATACCGGCTTTGCCCGGGGAAACAATGTCGGGTTTGAGGCATCTTCCGGGCGGTACATAGCTACGCTGAACAACGATACCGTGGTGGACAGGGACTGGCTCGGGGCGCTCGTCGAGGCTGCCGGGGCGGACGAAAGGGTGGGCATGGTCGCATCGAAGATTCTTCTTGGCAATGAAGGAAACCAGCTGGATTCAGCGGGGATGCTCGTTTATCCCGACGGTATGACCAGGCAGAGGGGAAGGGGTGAGCCTGACGACGGCAGATTCGACGAGGCTGAAGAGATCCTTTTCCCGAGCGCCTGTGCGGCGCTATACAGGCGTGAGATGATAAAAGAGACAGGTTTTTTTGACGAAGATTTCTTTTCTTACTGTGAGGACGCCGATCTCGGACTGAGGGCGAGGCTTGCCGGCTGGAAGGCGGTTATGGCCCCCGGGGCCGTCGTCAGGCACCTCTATTCTCAGACCGGGGGGAAATATTCCGACTTCAAGGCATACCATGTCGAACGTAATCATGTCTGGGTCCTGCTGAAAAACCTGCCCCTTTCTTATTTATTTCTGTTCCCTTTTTACACGGCGTGGAGATATATTATTCAGGTTTACGGCCTCTTCTCGGGCAGGGGGAGTGTTGCAAGGTTT
The DNA here is from genome assembly GCA_046706685.1 of Thermodesulfovibrionales bacterium. Classification (GTDB taxonomy): domain Bacteria; phylum Nitrospirota; class Thermodesulfovibrionia; order Thermodesulfovibrionales; family UBA6898; genus JARRRD01. The sequence continues at coordinate 18,528 of JBJKPE010000122.1, forward strand.
GCCGAGACTGCGGGAAAGGGCCGTCTGTTCAGCATTGTTGGCAGGGCCTACCGGGACGCCTTCATCGGGCTCCCCCGGACTTTAAGGAAAAGAAGAAACATATGGAGACGCAGGCGCGTTAATATGGGCGAATACAGGGCTATGCTGAAAAAGTATAGAATAACGGCGGAAGAACTCATGTTGAGGGAATGATTGAAGATCCTTGCAGTCGTGCCCGCTTATAACGAGGAGGACAGTATAGTCGGCGTGATAGAGGACCTGCGCCTCAATTTCCCGCAGGGCGACATCCTCGTCGTAAATGACGGCTCTACCGACAATACATCTGATAAGGCCAGGGCCCGTGGCGCGGCTGTCATCGATCTGCCTTATAATATCGGGATAGGAGGTGCGATCCAGACCGGTTTTCTTTACGCCCTCAGTGGTGGCTACGATGTGGCTATTCAGTTCGACGGTGACGGCCAGCATATGGCCGACGAGATCCCGAAGATCTTCGAGCCGTACCAAAAAGGGGGGGCCGACCTTGTGGTCGGTTCCAGATTCCTGTCGGAGGGCGGGTTTACTTCCTCGATGCAGAGGAGGATCGGATCGATCATCCTTTCTCTGGTGGTGTCGGCACTTACGGGAAAGAGGATCACTGATACCACGTCCGGATTCAGGGTATACAGCCGGAAGGCCTTGGAGTTTTTTTCCTCGCTGTATCCTGAAGACTATCCCGAGGTCGAGGCTCTGATACTCGCCCATAAGAAGGGGTTGAAGATCGAGGAGGTCCCTGCCGAGATTCAGCCCAGGGCGGCCGGCAAATCGTCGATAACCGTCGGCAGGGCGGTATATTACATGGTGAAAGTGCTCCTTGCGATCTTTGTGGACCTGATCAAGAAGATTGAATAACCGCACCGGGTGAAACGCTTTAAAGACATTTTACCAAGGAGGCACTGAGACACGGAGAGTGTAATTAGAATCTATCTCAATATCGGTTCCCGGTTCAAGACTGTTATTCCCGCAAGCCCAAGCGCGCCTGCCTGCCGGCAGGCAGGTCGGGAATCCTTCTGAAAACAAAGAAAGATTCCCCGTGAGGGTCGGGGAATGACACAAAAAGCGGATATCATAATATTTCAATTTTGAGATAGGTTCTCGAAGTTTCAAATGAGGTTGTCTTCTCTGCGACCTCTGCGTCTCAGCGGTGAACTATTGTTTTAATAATGAGAAAGCGAGGATAAGATGATGATTGGGCTTGTGCAGTTAATATCGATCAGTGTCAGCATATTTATCTTTGTCGTTGTCATCGAGCTTATCCGTCGAAACCACTTGAAGGAACGGTACAGTCTGATATGGCTTACGACCTCACTCGTACTAATAATATTTTCCGTCTGGAGAAAGCTTTTAGATTACATCTCGCTGAAATTAGGCATCTATTATCCGCCTTCGTTTTTGTTCCTGCTGGCCATCACCTTCCTCATCGTCCTTCTTCTCCATTTCTCGATGATCGTATCCTCGCTCAGTGAGGAGAACAAGCGTCTCGCCCAGGAGATGGGTATCTTGAAGACAAGACTGGATCAGGTCGAAAAGAAGACTCGCTCCGAAGCCTCCTGAGGTCGGGCAGATATGCGTTTCCTCTGCTTCCTCCGCCTTGCCGGCCTGCTGTTCTGCGCCCTATTTGTTTACTCCTGCAGCGGAATGTTGCCCAATCGACAGTCAACTGCAGACTCCTGCTACTGCAGTCTCCTGCATGCCGCCTCCGCGTCTGGCAGACCCCGGTCTCCAAAACCGTTTCTGGGCATTACCTTCGGACCGAAGGACATTGGGGGAAAGATTTCCCTGTGTAAAAGAAGCTCCACCTTCGTCGAGGTCGAGGGCGTGATGTCCGGCACACCTGCGGCGGTTGCGGGATTGAAGAAGGGTGACGTCATTCTCTCATTCAACGGTTCTCCCATATGCCGCGAAAAGAGTGATGCCGGCGACGCCTTCAGAGACATGATAGCCGGGGAAAAGGTCGGGTCGGTGGCGCATCTGGCTATCCTGCGCGGCGGCCTTAGAAGTGAAATCTCAGCGAGACTTGGGGATAGGCCGGTCCATGAGCAGGCCGAGGCGGCGGCGCCCGAATCGTCCCGATGCGCCGGCCGGCCGCCCTCTGCCCTCGAAGGGGCACTGCGGGAACAAAAGGCTCTTCCTGCCTTCGATGAGATATTGTCCGGGCTTCGTCAGGCATCAAATGAGGTTCATAACGCGGCCTGGTTCAGCGACGGTCCGTATAATCCTTTTCAGCTGACCGAATTCACTTATATGATCCGTCATCCGCTGGAAGCGGGAGAGGCTGCCCGTGAATTGACGGACGGGATGGTAGGCGCGGCCCATGGCAGGGACCTTCGTATGGATTTAGTCGTGCAGAGGTCTGCGGGGCTTCTCGATGTCGGTTTGACCCCGGGTGTGAAGGAAGACATTACTTTCCCGGGCCTGATCAGTGCCATGGAGACCGTAAAAGAGAGACTGTCAAGGCTTTTTGACCGTCTGACGCCGGAGGAGAGGAAACTGCTTCGTGAAAAGGCCTTGAACCCGTGGGATGACAGCCGCTGGAACGATATAGTAAAGGTGTCAGCCGGAATGAACGTCAGGGAGCTTCTCGATTCTTTCAGTCCGCTCCTGCCTTTTTTTTCGCGGGAGAACCTGGCTCTGCTGAAGAGGGACGTGACGGCGCGGTTCGGGCAGAATAAGGGGCCGATATTATTCGAGGCAGACACTCCCGTGGGAAAAGTGATAGTGGGCGGTCCCGGCCGCAACGTTTATAAGAAAGATGCGGCACTGATACTCGACCTGGGAGGGGATGACATATATCTGAACAACGCAGGCGGTACGCGGCCCGGACTGCCTGTGGCGATAGTCATAGACTGGGGCGGCAATGATCTCTATCTGACGAAGGAAGACTTTTCACAGGGCGCGGGCCTTCTCGGCGGCGGGTTCCTGCTTGACCTGGGAGGTGATGATGTATTTGACGCCCTTGACGGCGGTCAGGGCGCCGGGTTTTTCGGCATGGGAATCTTATATCACGGCGGAGGCAAGGCGGTATTCAAGGCCCGGACGTACTCGCAGGGGGTGGGAGAGATGGGAATAGGTCTGCTCTGGAACGGCGACGGCGACACCCGCTATCTCTGCTCCGGGAATGGACAGGGCCTGGGGCTCTTCAAGGGGCTGGGCATGCTTATGGACGAAAAGGGAAATGATTATTATCAACTTGGAGGACTCGAACCTGATTTCCGCGATCCCTCAAGATCTACGGTGAGCATGGGACAGGGGTTCGGCTGGGGGATAAGACCGGAGGGAGAAAAGTACGGCGTGTCGGGCGGGATGGGCATACTTATCGACGAGGCGGGCGACGACATATATAGTGCCGATTATTTTGGACAGGGGGCGTCTTATTATTACGGGACGGGCATTCTGGACGACATGTCGGGAAACGACCGCTATATCGCCGGACGGTACGCGCAGGGCGCCGGGATCCACTCGTCTGTCGGTATCCTGATTGACCGGGGAGGCAACGATTTCTATTATTCTTCCTTCGGCGTATCGCAGGGAATGGGCCACGATTACGGCGTCGGGTATCTCGGCGACGAACGAGGGGACGACCGCTACGTTGGAGGCATACTTTCTCAGGGGGCCGCGACGCGCGGGGGAATCGGGATCCTGATGGACAGTAAGGGCAGGGACAATTTCATGTGCGGCACAGCATGCCAGGCATTCGCCCAGGATGAAAACTGCATCGGCATACTGTCGGACGGCGAACCCCGGCACGACAGCATGAGCAGATACGGCCGGCCGGAGGCCGTCATACTGGGATTAAAGACAGGTGAAAGGTGAATGGTCAGGCTGGCAAGCCAACAAGCTGGCAGGCTGACAAGCTAGCAAGGCTGCATAGGGCATAGGGGTTTTCACTATTCATTAGAACCTATCTCAAAATTAAATTATTATGATATCCGCTTCTTGTGTCATTCCCCGACCCTCACGGGGAATCTTTCTTTGTTTTCAGAAGGATTCCCGACCTGCCTGCCGGCAGGCGCGCTTGGCTTGCGGGAATGACAGCCTTAAACCGATAACCGATTTTGAGATAGGTTCTACTTACTTTTTGTTTTGAATTTCTTCTTCAGTTCCTTTTCGACCAGCGGGGAGACGAGCTTTGTGACCGGCCCGCCCAGTGAGGCGATCTCTTTGACTATCGTGGCGGTAAGGAAGGAATATTCCTCGTTGGGCATCATGAAGACGGTCTCGATCTTATTGCTCAGCCGCCTGTTCATAAGGGCCATCTGAAGCTCATATTCGAAGTCGGAAACGGCCCGCAATCCTCTTATTATGGCAATGCCGTTCCGCGCCTCGACATATTTCACGAGCAGGCCGTCGAAGACCTCGACATGCACCCTTTCATAATCCCTGAGACATTTCCTTGTAAGGGAGAGGCGCTCTTCGACGGCAAAGAGAGGCGTTTTCTTCAGACTCGGCGCTATTGCGACGATCACTTCGTCGAAGATCCTGAGGCTTCTTTCTACAAGGTCGAGGTGACCGTTGGTAAAGGGGTCGAAGGTACCTGGGTAGATGGCCGTTGTTTTCTTCATGGGACCTTCCTGAACAATGTGAGCATGGTGTCTCCGTATTTATAATTCCTGACGAGCCTCAATGACCCGCCGGTCTCCCCGAGAACTTTTTTCGAGGGGTGTTCTATCATCAGGATGCCGCCCTGCGGAAGTATCGCTCCCTCATCAATCTGGTGAAATATCCCGCTTATCTCTTCGGACCAATAGGGGGGATCTGCGAAGATTATACCGAAGGTCATGCCTGACTTCGACACCCTTCCGAGAAAATCCGATGCTTCTTCCCTGAAGGCGACGGCCCTGTCATCCAGTCCCATTTGTTTGACGGAAGAAACAAGCTCTTTGAAGCGGCGCGGGTCCCGCTCCACAAAACAGCACCGGGCAGCACCTCTCGAAAGCGCCTCAAAGCCTACCGTGCCGCTCCCGGCATAAAGATCCAGGAAGGCGGCGTCCTGAATGTCATGTCTCAGGATGTCGAAAATGGCCTCCCTGACCTTTGATGACGTCGGCCTGAAACCCTCATCTCCCTCCCTCCTCGCAAACATCTTCCGGGAGCCTATATTTTTTCCCTTCAAGAGTCCCGCCGATATCTTCACGAGTATCCCTCCCTCAAAAGGCTCACCAGTTTGCAGGCTTGAAAGCTTGTTAGCCGGTTTTTACCTTTCACTTTTCACGATTCACCATTCACGGTCAGTTTTTCATGCTCACCGCTCCCGTCGCCGGGTCGTAATCGTACTTTCCCAGGTCGACGGGTGAGCCCAGCAGGGCTGCAGCGTCTTTGAGGTCCTTTGGATACTCGCCGTTTGAGGTACGGTAAGCCTGAACGGCGCTCCTGAGCGCTTCAAGATTGGCCTCTCCGGCAGCGTCCCGAGCTCTGTTGGGCATATTCAGGATAGTTGCGCTGTAGTCTTCGGTTTTCTTCCTGTCGCAGCCCGAAAAGAGGATTCCCACAACAAAGAACGGTAAAAGAAGTTTCAGTGCCCTCTTTAACATGATGTTATTCTAAAACAAAGTTTTCCCACTGTCAAAAGGGACTGTGAGTCCTGACGTTTAGGTCATAGTTGAGGTAAGACTAAAGTCGGTGAGTCGCTAAATCGAGATGTAAGAGCGTTGAGTAGTTGAGTGGTTAAGTTGTTGAGTGCGGAATGACATAAATCACCCCAGTCAACTCCTTGACTACCCGACGACTCAACTGCTCAACTCATTGACTACTCAACAATCTTGGCGTGTGCGGCGTCTTGGTAAAACATTCGGGACCTTTGTTAGAATAAATAATGGCAAAGATAATAGAGAAAAAACTGATCAGGGACCCCGATGTCTTTTATTACAGGGTCGGTGCCCCGTTGATTTCGAGAAAGGCCAAACCCGGTCAGTTTGTAATTGTACGATTAAACGCCAAGGGGGAGAGGATACCGCTCTCGCTGGCGGACATCAACCCTGAGGAAGGAACCATAAGTCTTATCGTGATGGCCGTGGGTAAGACCACTCACGAGATGTCTCTGATGAAGGCAGGGGAGGAGATACTGGATCTCTGCGGTCCGCTTGGGGAGCCGACCCATATCGAAAGTGCCGGCAGGGTGATTCTGGTGGGCGGCGGCTTCGGAGTCGCTCCTCTCTACCCTATTGCGCGGTCCTTTAAGGCGGCTGGAAATGAAGTGGTGGCTATTATGGGCGCACGGAACTCGGGTCTGCTTATTTACGAAGAAGAGATGCGAGGGGTGAGCGACAGGCTGGTCATAACAACTGACGACGGGAGCAGGGGGATGAAGGGCCTCGTAACGGAGGCATTGCAGGTCGAGCTTGAGGAGCGTGGGGCCGGGCTGGTGATGGCCGTCGGACCTGCGATAATGATGAAATTCGTCTGCAGGACTACGGAGCCTTTCCGTATAAAGACTGTTGTGAGCTTGAACCCCATCATGGTCGACGGGACGGGTATGTGCGGCGGCTGCCGGGTATCGGTGGGCGGGGAGACCAGGTTCGCCTGCACCGACGGACCGGATTTCGACGGCCACCTGGTCGACTGGGATTTGTTGATGGCCCGGCAGAAGACCTACGTGAGGGAAGAAAAGAGGTCCTTCGCGGACTGGCAGCGGGCTCATGAGAATATCGTTTGCGAGTGAAAACGGACCGGAAAGTCCCCCCGTGGCAAAAGCGGTGCTTTTCCGCTTTCAGGGGTGAGAGCGGATATCGGCGATGAAAGAGGGAAAGAAAAGACAGGGGATTATTGCGCCCAGGACACCGGCGCCCGAGCAGGAGCCTCGTAAGAGGCGCGGCAACTTCGACGAGGTTTCCCTCGGCTACACGCCGGAACTGGCGGTGAAAGAGGCCGGGAGATGCCTGCAGTGCAAGGACCCCGGCTGCGTGAAGGGCTGCCCCGTGAATGTGCCTATTCCCGGCTTTATCAAACTTCTGAGGGAGGGAGATTTTGAAGGCGCGATAGCTCTTATCAGGGAGAAAAACGTATTGCCTGCCGTCTGCGGCCGTGTATGCCCCCAGGAGGAGCAGTGTGAGAAGCACTGCATACTGGGGAAAAGGCATGAGCCGGCAGGCATAGGCAGGCTTGAGAGGTTTGCGGCGGACTGGGAGAGAAAACAGTGCTCTGTGAATGTCCCGTCGGTGCCCCCGCCGTCGGGCAGGAAAGTGGCGGTGGTGGGAAGCGGGCCTTCGGGTCTTACCTGTGCATATGATCTTGCGAGGCTCGGACATAAAGTGGTCATTTACGAGGCCCTGCACGAGGCCGGGGGCGTTCTTTTTTACGGTATACCTGAGTTCAGGCTTCCGAAACGGATCGTGACATGCGAGATTGAGCTCCTGAAGAAGATGGGGGTCGAGATCATAAAGAACGCCGTAATCGGCAAGCTCCTGAGCGTGGGGGAGCTAATGCAGGAATATGATGCCTGTTATATAGCTACCGGCGCCGGCCTTCCGAGGTTTATGAATATCGAGGGGGAAAACCTCAACGGTGTATACTCCGCCAACGAATTCCTGACGAGGACGAACCTGATGAAGGCATATGATTTCCCCGGGCATGATACCCCTGTCATCAGGGGAAAGAGTGTCGCTGTAATAGGGGGCGGCAATGTGGCTATGGATTCGGTCAGGACCGCTCTTCGCCTGGGCGCTGAGGAGGCGATCATCGTCTACCGCCGTTCGGAGGCGGAGATGCCGGCCAGAAGGGAGGAGGTCCACCATGCCGTTGAGGAAGGCGTTAAGTTCGAGTTGCTGACCAACCCGGTCAGGATTATCGGAGAAAATGGCTGGGTTAAAGAACTGGAGTGCATCCGGATGGATCTCGGCGAACCGGATGAGTCGGGCCGGAGGCGCCCTGTCGCAAAGAGGGGATCAGAGTTCAGGATTTCTGTCGATGTTGTGATTGTCGCTGTGGGGACCGGGGCAAACCCCCTTATCCCCCGGAGCACGAGTGATCTTGCCCTCACAAAGAAAGGATATATTGCCGCGGATGAAGAAACGGGGGGCACGAGCAGGAAGGGTGTCTACGCCGGCGGCGATATCGTGACAGGTTCTGCGACGGTCATCTCGGCCATGGGGGCCGGCAGGAGGGCTGCCAGGGCGATTCACGAGTATCTGTCCAGGTCCTCAAGCCCAGGAAAGGGAAGCATAGGGCATAGCGCATAGCGCAACAGACCTGCGAACAATTGAAGCCTGCTCCGTTCCTCCAAGGGGGGTTGCATTTTTCATCTGCATTTCTGGTTTTGAGTGGCCGGAGTTACTGCCGGCGGAGATCCACTTCGAACTTGCCGGTCTGCAGTTGCTCTATGCTCTATGCGCCATGCTACCATATCTGTTAGAATACGGGAAACCAGGATATATGGAAGAACTCTACGAAATAAAACTCCCGGTTTTCGAGGGTCCCCTCGATCTGCTTTTGCATCTCATCAGGGAAGCCAAGATCGACATCTACGAT
>JBJKPE010000123.1:0-4346 GCA_046706685.1 Thermodesulfovibrionales bacterium
TCAAGCTCTTCAAGGACGACTGGGCGAAGAAAGACCGGCTCATTATAAGTGGGGGGCCGCTGATATGGAAATACACCTGGGCCTCTCTCATGAAATCGCAGGCCGAATCCCTTGGCATACCCGGGAAAAACATACTCCTGGAGGACAGGTCCTTGAATACCGCCCAGGAGGCTGAATATACGCGTAAAATAATGCAGCAACATGGATACAGGTCGATTATTCTCGTTACTTCGCCGTATCACAGCAGGAGGGCGGCAGTCATTTTCAGAAAGGTGATGGGGGACGGCGTCAGGGTCATCTGCGCACCCGTGGAGGATAGCTGGTTCAAGTTTGAAGGCTGGTGGAAGAGGCCCCGCGAGAGGGACTTGGTGCTGCGGGAGTACGCTGAATTGATCAGGCTCCGGGTCTTCGGGGTAAGGCAGAATGGCCTATGGAATACCCCGGGGCCTGTTGAGTGAGCCCCGGGGACATTTCAAAACAGAAAAAAATATTCCTGCCGGGATTAATAGCCCGGCGCTTTAGGCGCTTTTTTGGCCGGTGCTTCTTCTTTTTTGGCCGGTGCAGCCTCCTTCATTGCGGGAGCCGCTTTTTTGATTATGATTCTCTTTGCCATGTCTTTTCCGTCGACCTTGCTGTACTTGAGGGTAACCTTATCACCGACCTGAACGTCGGCGAGGGTCTTCTTCTCCTTGCCCTCCACTATCCTTGTTTTCTTGTCTACGGAAGCCGTGACTTCACCCTTCTTGCCCTGAACGGTAACGGTCATCGTCTTTTGGTCGACTGCGGTGACATTGCCCGTAACCTGCTTCATCGACGCAAAAGACAGGGATGCCACGCCGAAGAGGAATAACAGGGAAAGGACGATTGCGAATGTTTTCTTCATCTTGTTCACCTCCTTTCTTTTTTTGGATCTCCGAGCTCCCAAGGGGCGCTATGCCGTCGTCAGAACATCCGGGAACTGACGGCGTCCGATAAAAAGCAGAAAGAAGTAATGCTGTGCCATTGTTTGTTGTTCCCCCCGCGCTGCCCAGGAATGTTCCCCTAAAAATAAATAGAGTCTAAGATAAGAAAGAGGAAATGTCAAGTCAAAAATAAGGAGAAAACTAAATGTACAGCTATAGGCAAGCAACTGCCGGCATTACTCCGGCGGCAGGTCTTTCCTTGAAGAAGAGCCTCCGGGATTGAGTTTTTCCCACCTGTACCAGAATGTCTTGTAACTCATGCCCAGCAGTTTGGCCGCCTTTGAAACGACCCCGTTTGCCTTGGACATCGCCTTCTTCAGGAGCTTCTCCTCCAGTTCGTCAAAACTCATACCCTCATCGGGGATATCGAAATCAAGTGCGTCGGCGGCCTGGGGATATCTCAGCTCGCCCTTAATGTCTTTCATCTGTATCGTTTCCGTATCGCTCATGAGCACCGCCCTCTCCATGACCGATTCAAGCTGCCGTATATTACCCGGCCAGCTGTAATCGGAGAGCGCCTTTACGACTGCAGGCTCGATGCCCTTTATCCTTTTCCCGAACTCCCTGTTATATTTGGTCATGAAGAACGTGGCCAGTTCCGGTATGTCGCTCTTTCTTTCGCGGAGGGGGGGAAGCTCAATCGTCACCACCCTGAGACGGTAATACAGGTCTTCACGGAAGGTTCCTCTGGTGATCTCTTTTTCGAGTTCCTTGTTTGTGGCCGTGATGATCCTGACGTCGATCTTTATGACATCTTTGCCGCCCAGCCTTCTTATCTCCCTGTCCTGCAGTACGCGCAGCAGCTTTGACTGCATGAGAAGGGGCAGGTCTCCTATCTCATCGAGAAAAATAGACCCTCCGTTGGACGATTCAAACAGGCCGATCCTTCGCGATAAAGCGCCGGTGAAGGCTCCCGGCTCATAACCGAACAGTTCGCTTTCAAACAGGTTTTCGGGGATGGAGGCGCAGTTCAGGGGGGTGAAAGTCTTCGTGCGCCGCGGGCTGTTATAGTGAATCGCCCTGGCAACCAGTTCTTTCCCCGTGCCGCTTTCGCCCTGTATGAGGATGGTTGCCGGACTGGTCGAGACTTTTTTCATGACCTCTACCGCCTCCCGCATTTTCGACGACTTGCCGACGATGCCCTCGATCCTGAACCTGTCGTACAATTCCCTCTGCAGCTTCAGGTTCTCCTTCAGAAGTTCAGCCCGTCCGGCGGCCCGCCCGACGGTAAAGATCAGTGAGTCTTTTTCAAGGGGCTTCGTGAGATAATCGAAGGCGCCTTTCTTCATGGCCTCGACGGCGGAAGAGATTGTCCCATGAGCCGTCATGATGATAAAAGACGGCATAAAAGACTCTTTCGGCATGGCTTCGATTAATTCGATCCCGTCCATGCCTTCCATCTTGAGGTCGGTCAGAACGACATCGGGATGGAACTGTTTGTTTGTTTCCAACGCTTCTTCTGCTGATGATGCGGTGTGGGTTTCATATCCTTCCCCATCGAGGATGGTCTTCAGTATGTCTCTCTGGAGAGGTTCGTCATCGACGACTAGAACGACAGCCATGTTCAGCCCTTCCTTTCGACAGGGAAAATCATCGTAAATACGCTCCCCCTGCCTGCTATGCTTCTGAATTCCACTTTGCCTCTGTGTTCTTCAACGACCCTTTTTGTCAGGGCGAGCCCGAGTCCAAGGCCCTTACTCTTCGTGGTGAAAAAAGGATCGAAGATCTTTTCGACTATCTCCTCGGGCACGCCGACGCCGGTATCTTCAATGGCGAGCCAAAACCTCTCATCCGTCTCCGTCGTCTTTATGGAAAGTTTGCCGCCGCCTGGCATGGCCTGAAACGCGTTCAGGATCACGTTATAAAGGCAGGTCTTGATAAATTCGGGGTCCACGAAGAGTTCCGGCATTGCCTGATACTCTTTCACAATTTCGATGTTTTCCTTGCGGGCCTTTGCCATCACCAGATCCAGTACGTCTTCGACCAGCCTTCCGATGTCCGTCTTCTGGAAGCTGAGTTCCAGCGGTCTGCTGAATTCCAGAAAACTTTCGGCAAACCGGCTTACCCGCTGGATCTCCTTCTTGATGTTAAGAATGAGCGCGTCGAATGTCTCTTGGTTATCGCTGCCGAGAGGTTTGTATTTTTCCCTCATGTGGTCGATGGAGAGGCTTATGAAATTGAGAGGGTTCCTTATCTCGTGTGCGATGCTAGTCGAAAACTGACCGATCCCGGCAAGGTGTTCAGCCTTACGAAGTCTCTCCTCCAGGTCCCTCTCCTCCCGCAGCTTGTTCACCATGAAGTTGAAGCTCTGGGTAAGTTCTCCGATTTCGTCCTTCCTTTCCGTGTTCAACTCCTGGTTGAGGTCGCCGCCGGCTACTTTCTTTGCCGCTTCGACGACTTCCTCTATCGGTTTTGTATATTTCCTGGCAAGAAAAACGGTCGCTATAATGCCCGCTGCGAAGACGCAGGCCGCCGCAAAAATTCGCTTTACTATCCTCAGACGCAGGAAAGCGGAAAAGTCTTCGGTATTGATCGTCAGATGAATGTAGCCGTAATGCTTGTTACCTGCAACCACCGGAATAATAACGTTATACGACTGCCCCTCACCCGTGACCGGCTCACCCAGTTCCGCCTTGAAGATCAATTCCTTTTTTCTCCTGGTTATCCACTTTCCGACGTTCTTGGGGTTGGTGCTTGAAACGATCTTGTCCGAGTTGCTTATGATCGATATCTCCTTGACCCCTTTTGTGTTCAGTTTCCTGAGGTAGTTCTGGAGGCGTTTTTCATCGGTGGTCCCGCTGCTTGTCACTTCTTCAACTCCGGCCTGTATGCCCTTCGACAGTCCGGCAATCTGGTTTTCAAATTCGGTGTATATCTCTTTTTCGGTCTGGTAGTAGAGGAAGACGAGTATGGACATGAGACTGAGGCTCAGCAGGAGCATTATCGCCACCAGCTTCTGGTTTAGAGAGAGCCTGAGAAAGAAGTCTCTTATTGAGTTTTTGTCAATCTTCATACATAATTCTATCACGGACGTCCTGCAGAGTTGTCAATTACCGCGTAGCCCGGGGACACTCCGGAAACAGGGTTACGGCGGGGCGAGTATGAAGGGTGTTCCCTTAAACACGATCCAGTACAACGCCCGGGCGTCCTTCTTCTTTAAAGTGATATCCACTTCAGTAAACGGTCTTTTCCTCAAAAAGTACCATGTCGAGTAGAATGGACGGGAGAGTGTCCTCGCAAGAGAATAGCCGGCGTCGAGCATACGCGGGAAGATTCCTTCGGGTTCCGGTCTCACGCAGACAGATACGCCCCTGTCTAAATAGAGGGTATACCGTGAAGGCATGTCATTCACTTCCAGGGCGTCCAGTTCAAAGGTGTCCTGTC
>JBJKPE010000124.1:0-6518 GCA_046706685.1 Thermodesulfovibrionales bacterium
GCGTCTGTGAATGTAACTGAGCCACCAACCTGTGCTGCTGTCGGAGTAAGGCTGCCGCCGCAGGTCGGGAACTGATGCACTGCCGTCGGGGTAACTACCTGGGTAGCAACGTCCGTGGTGTATGCATTGGTGCTGATCGTCATAGTCACCGTCACAGGCGAACCGCTCGTATAGGTATGGCTCGTGGCCACGCCGGTGCCCGTGCTGGTGTCTCCGAAGTCCCACTTATAGGTACAGCTGGCTACGCCCGAGGGACAGGTGGAGGAAATCGCATTGAAATTGACCACATAGCTCGTCGAGCTGTCGTTCGTCCAGCTGAACGCCGCTGTCGGATAGGTGTTGTGCATGTTCTCTGCGAGCACCGACAGATCAGCCTTTGAGAAGTAAGGAGCTTCAGTCTTCTTCGCAAACGCAGGACTGGTACTAGACGTTCCGCCGCCGTGGCACTGTCCGCAGACCAGGTCCACATCCATGTATACCGAAGGGAAGTTGTTGTGATCCGGATCGGCAATCGTGAAGGCCGTTGTCTGGCCGGCTGCGAACTGGGCCGCTGTCGGGAACGTGCTGTAGCTCTCATCAGGCTCGATCCTGAAGATGTGGGACAGTTTGCTTGCACTTTGACCGGTCATATGGCAGGTCGTGCAGGCCATCATCTTGCCTTTGGGGGTCGAAAGATCGCCGTCCAGCGGGGTGTTCGGGGCAATCGGGTGATTGATCTTGCCGAGGTTGATGTAAGAGTGGCAAGAGGTGCCGCATGTGCCGCCGGCCTTGATGTTCGACATGGTGTTCGTCGGGTCCATTACGTCGGGATCGACTGCGCTGACGTGGACGTCATGACACGCCACGCAGCCGTTGCTTCCGTTACCGGCCGAAGTCCATGTCTCGCCTGCGCCCGTGCAGTCAGTCGAGTTGGTAAGGAACTCGTCGCTGCAGGTTCCTGCCCTGAAGTGCGTATCGTATGCCGTACCGTCGCCCAACTGGCCGGCCGTGCCGGTGAAGCGGGCATGCGGGCTGTTCAGGAATTGGTTAGTCCTGAAGTGACCATTGAAAGCCCACTTATATGATCCATGGCTTCCGACACCCACGTCGCTCTGATTAGCGTCAGCAGAAGGTTCCTGGGTATGACACTGATAGCAGAGCTGGATGGATTCCTGGTTCTCATAAAGCGTGCCGTTATTGTGGGAACTGGAGTAGTCGGTCAATGCCGTCTCCGAAGAATCGGCGGAGTGGTCGTGGCATCTTGAGCACTGTACGCCTTCGTAAATCCAGGTAGCGCCGGCGGTATTGACAAGACCGTTAGGCTGGCTGGCCTGGGCCGGCGTCGATGCGCCCGGCATATCCCAACCAGTGGTGTGGCATTCGCTGCAGGTGTAGCTGCCGCCTACCGCAACTTTGCTCGGGGAATCAGTGGCCGGAGTCTCTCTCAGGATCTGGCCGATCTTCTTGTTGCCCCACCATCCGCCCCAGATATATGCTGTATCGACAGGAAGCGTATAAGGCGCTGCGCCTGAGACGGTCGGGAAGCCCGGGACCGTTGAATTGCTGGAGGTCCAGTCGACGTTACCCATCGGGATCGCCGTTCCGGCAGGAAGCATCGTTCCGTCATTCAGCCACTGATCGTAAGGAGTGGTCACCTTCCTGAGCATGTTTCTGTGGCCGGTAAGGAGATACCTTTCCTTCGCCGCAATGGCGCCCGAAGCGCCATGACTGGTTGTCATGTAGTCGGTGTTATGGCACCTAAGGCAGCCCTGGTTACCTGAATACGTAGTAGTATCCAATCCATAACGAACACCGGTGTCCGGGTTGATGGTATCCCAGCCGGACATGGAGCAGCTATGGCGATAGTTGCTCCACAGACCACCATTGGCTGCGCAGGTTGCCGCATCCGTTATTACGCCGGTCGGGTCATACAGGCCCGTCATGCCGGCAATGGCGGCAGAACAGGCAGCATCAGTATTATAGCCAGCAAGAGTCTCTGCGTTGGGAATGCTGTCGCTGTTGGTGTCCGGCGAGGTCGTCAAGGTATAGTAGCATACGCCCTTAGGAAGATCATATCCGCCGTTGGCGTTGTGGGTGGCGCCGTCATTATGGACAAACTGGGCGGCACCGGCGTTGCCGGCCGTGAACATCAGCGGCATCGCCAGGAAAAACAATGTTGCTATAAATAGCAATGTTGTCTTGGTTATTTTCATCTGCTAACTCCTTCTTAGGATTTTGATTTTTTGATTCTCAGACCGCGGACGCAAAACTACCTACGTCCAACTTAATGGGATAGAACTATTCTCGTTATCGACACCTCCTCGGTGTCTGCCATTCTGAATGCCTGAGGTCGTCTAGGGGGGTGACCTCCGGCGATTAGATAGAGAGCAATAGCTGTGCCATCTCCGTAACTGGCTGTTTTTGCAAGGAAAACTGTCCTTTAGAGGATCCTGATATCCATTCCTGTTTCAAGGGAAAAAATAATTCCAATTTTCGATTCTGTGGCTGTGTCCATTGAAAAGCTTTAATTATCAATAGGTTATATGAAAGAAAAGGTATCCCTGCTGTCGGCGCGGAGCAGAATTTCACTATAGGTTAAATAGCCAAGAAGTATGTCACTTCTGACGCTGTCTTTAAGAGGCATTGTAATATATCTTTAATTACAAGGAGTTATAACATACAGACCATCGGTATATTCTCTTTGGCAACTGATTCGGAACGTATTTTATGCGTCAACAATGACACAAAAGGAATAAAATGGCAGTCGTCATTCCAGGGCAGTAGCCGGAAACCCAGTGTTTTAAAAACTTCAGAATGGATGCCCGATAGATATCATCGGGCATGACGGAAGAAGGTTGCGGTGCACTCGTCATTCCCGAGGTAGTAGTCGGGAATCCACTTTTCCTATAATAAACTCCATAATGAAAGAAAACTTTTACGTTTACATCATGGCATCCCAAAGAAGAGGGACCTTGTACATAGGTGTAACCTCGAATCTGCCAAAAAGGATTTATGAGCATAAGAATGGCATGGCTGAGGGTTTCACAAAGAAATATGGGGCTAAGCGGCTTGTTTATTACGAAGTTGCAAGGGATGCTGAGACAGCGCTGTCAAGGGAGCGGCAGATGAAAAAATGGAATAGAGCATGGAAATTCAGGCTCATTGAGGAGCAAAACCCCGAATGGAAAGATTTGTACGACGATTTGACAATATGAGAGAAACTTGGATTCCCGACTACTACCTCGGGAATGACTGCGATGCATTTTTTCCCACCTCGTCGGACGACTGCTCTTTGAATTCCTTTGAGGATATGCCGTATTTCCTCATAATTCGCTGGAAATTAGCCCTGTCGAGCTTCAGTTCCTCGGCGGCGCGCGTAACATTTCCCTCGTGCTTCAGGAGGGACTTTGTAATGATGGAGCGGTTGAAGTCGTCTACGGCCTTTTTCTTGGCCTCATTATAAGAAAGTGGCCCTCCCTCGATCATGAAAGGATCAGGGAGGAACTCCGGAGGAAGGTCGTCCGTCGTTATGGTGTCTGAATCAGTGAAGGTGACCAGCCTTTCCATGAGGTTCTTCAGTTCCCTAACATTGCCGGGCCAGTTGTAGCGGCAGAGCAGGCTTACTGCCCCGGGATGGATCTTCTTCCTCCCCTGGAGAAAAATCGAGACCAGACTGGGGATATCCTCCCGTCTTTCCCTCAGCGGGGGCAGATGCACGGACACCACGTTTATCCTGTAATAGAGGTCCTGTCTGAACTTGTTCTCCCTTATCATCTCCATCATGTCCCTGTTCGTTGCGCAGACCACCCTGACATCGACACTGACCTCCTTATTGCTCCCTACGGGTCTGAACTTCCTGTCCTGGAGGAACCTGAGGAGTTTTGCCTGTATGGAAAGCGGCGCGTCCGCAATCTCATCAAGGAATATCGTTCCGCCGTCGGCATATTCAAGAAGTCCCATCTTGTCGGACGCGGCCCCCGAAAAGGCCCCCCTGGCATAGCCGAAAAGCTCCGACTCCAGCAGGGTCTCGGGGATGGCTGTGCAGTTCAGGGAGACTATCCTGCGGTCTTTCCTCTTGCCCGAAAAATGTATAGCCCTCGCCACAAGCTCCTTTCCCGTGCCGCTTTCCCCTGTGATCAGCACAGTGGAATCCGCCTGTGCCACACGCTCTATCAGCCGGTAGACCTCCTGCATTACATCGCTTTCGCCGACGATATTCCCGGGCCTGTATTTCGTGTCGACGAGTTTCCTGAGGTCCATATTTTCTTCAAGCAGCCTTCTCTTTTCGAAGAGATTCTTCATATGGAGAGAAAGTTCGTCCGCGGTAAAGGGCTTGATTACATAGTCATAAGCGCCCCTTTTCATCGCCTCCACAGCGGTATCGATGCTTCCGTAAGCGGTCATTATGACCACATCTGTATCGATTGACCCGGACTTCACAGTACGAAGGATTTCGAGGCCGTCGATATCCGGCATGCTCAGGTCGGTAACCACAACCTCACAGGGATTTTCTCTTATGTATTGCACGGCCTTGACCGGGTCGGTAAAGCCTGTAACGTCATAGTCCTCAGCAAAGTAGGACACTAGCATATTGCAGAAAACAGCGTCGTCGTCGATAAAAAGAAGCTTTCTCTTCACTTAAACCTCCGAAAACTGACTAGGCAGGCGAAGCCGGAACCAAAGCGCTTCCCACCACAGATGGCCACATAAAGCACAAAATTCACACAGCAAACGCCCGAATGGATGCCCGACAAAGGTCCTCGGGCATGACGGGACAAAAACGGCCGGGGCGACAATTCATCGCCGACAACACCGTCTAGATCGCTGTCATTCCCGAGGCAGTAATCGGGAATCCATTTTTTCTGATATATCCTTCTCGTATTGTCTCCCCTGCCTTTATTCTTCCCACCATATGGGCTCACCTGAGCCTCTGCGAGGCAGTCTTATCCCGAACTTCTTCATCCGGTATCTCAGCGTCTCATAGCTGATATCCAGTATCCTGGCCGCTTGCGCCATGTTGCCCTTTGCCTCAGCCAGCGCCTGACGGACCTGGTTCCTTTCAGCGTCCTCCGGGAGAGGCAACGGCATTCCCAACCTCTTAAGAATCTGCTCCGAACTGATGATGGTCGCTTCTTCGAGGAGGCAGACCCTCGCAAAGAGGCCTTTCAACTCCCTCACATTCCCCGGCCATTCATAGTCTTTGAGGACATCTATAGCATCCCCGGATATCCGAAGACCGGGCTTCTCAAACTCATTCCTGTAGAGAGAAAGAAAGTGATCCGCAAGTAGGGGAATATCCTCTCTTCTTTCCCTGAGCGACGGCATCCTGAGGCTGGAGATATTGAGATAGAACAAGTCGTTACGGAACTTCCCCTCGCTTCTCAACCCGGCGAGGTCCCTGCTCGTTGTCCCTATCACCATTACATCGAAAGGTATCTCTTCCGAACCGCCTATCCTCCTCACGCTTTTCTTTTCAAGAACCTCGGCCAGTTTTTCCTGGAGCGACGCATCCAGGTCCCCTATCTCTTCGAATACCACCGTCCCCCCGTCGGCCTCTTCAAAAAGGCCCTTTTTCTCTCCGGGCAGATCGGCGAAAACGCCTTCTTCAAAGCCGAAAATCTCCCTTTCAAGAAGCTCGGGCGGCAGAGAGCCGCATTGAATGGAAAGGATTTTCGACTGTTTTCTCCTCCCGGAAAAGTGTATGGACCTTGCAACCAGCTCTTTGCCGGTGCCGCTTTCCCCGCTTATCAGTACAGTGAAATCAGTAAGCGAGACCTGTTCGATAAACCTGTATACCTCCCTCATCTCCCTGCTTTCGCCGATTAAAGATCCGGGCCTGTATGTTATGTCGATGAATTTCCTCAGGTGAATATTCTCTTCGCGCAGTCTCCTTTTTTCGAAGAGGTTTCTCAGCTGAAGGGAAAGTTCGTCCGTGGTAAAAGGTTTGATGATATAGTCATAAGCGCCCCGTTTCATCGCTTCCACGGCAGTATCCACCCCCCCGTAAGCGGTCATTATGATCACGTCCGTATCGAGAATGCCGGCCTTAATGGTGCGGAGGACATCGAGGCCGTCCATGGAAGGCATGCTGAGGTCCGTCACCACCACGTCAGGACCGTCCTCTCTGATGGAACGGACAGCTTCCGCAGGGTCGGTAAAGCCGGAGACCTCATAATCCTGCTCAAAATACCTCACAAGCAGGCTGCAGAAGACCTCGTCGTCGTCTATGAATATCAGCTTTCCTCTCAATCAAACCTCCAAAAAACAGCATGTCCGTCATTCCCGAGGTAGTAGTCGGGAATCCATTGTCTTTTTTCATCGAGAGACAAGCATGGCCGCATAAGGCACAAAACAAGAGCCCGAATGGATGCCCGACTGATACCCTCGGGCATGACGGAAAAAACTGCGGCCCATCCACTGCCGTCATTCCCGAGGTAGTAATCCGGAATCCATGTTCTCCCTGCCGTCATTCCCGGTCTCTTTTTAGCTGTTTGCGGCCACGTCTTCGTCCTTTCCGGCCTCTTCTGCAATCCCACCTC
>JBJKPE010000125.1:0-9931 GCA_046706685.1 Thermodesulfovibrionales bacterium
TGGAAACTCCGGACCGCCATGAAGAAGAGAGAGGTCAGATCATACTACCGTGGTACTCAGGGGAACAACAACTCAGATGGGAACAGGCAGGTTATCCTTCTTGGGGCACTTCCAGTTATCGCCTACAGCCTACAGAAAAAGTCTTAATCCTCTTCTTTCCCTCGTTGCAGAAAACCCTTGATTTTCTCTTTTTTTGATTCGTCGTCTATTCCGCCTCTGTGATAGATTTAAGCCGATGACAACATTTTATCAACCATTACAGAGAAAGGGAGGCTTTTATGGAAGTGGGGATTAACCCGCATGATCGTCTTTTGAGGACCGCTGAAGTAGCTAATCTCCTCGGGGTCCACGTCATGACTGTTTACAAGTATGTCGGGGAGGGATCTTTAATCCCGGTAAGAATCGGGAATCGCTCGCTTCGCTTCAGGGAAAGCGAAGTCCAGAAGTGGGTTGAGCGGAGGGCCGGGAAATGAAAATTAACACACTATGCCCGGCCTGCAAATCAGATGACTATTCAGGACAACGATAAATGACCGCCCCTGTCCCTTATTCAAGCGAGACTG
Source organism: Thermodesulfovibrionales bacterium (assembly GCA_046706685.1). Taxonomy (GTDB): domain Bacteria; phylum Nitrospirota; class Thermodesulfovibrionia; order Thermodesulfovibrionales; family UBA6898; genus JARRRD01. The sequence goes on from JBJKPE010000125.1 coordinate 564, forward strand.
AAAAGGCGGTCCTGGGTGCAATCCTCGTCAACAACAGTCTCGACGGCGCTTTGGATCTATGCCTCGATGACTTCAGCAGCGCACAGAATCGACGCATATTCAACGCTTGCCTGTCTCTCCATGAACTAGCGGAAAAAATTGATCTCGTGACCGTGTCCGAAAGATTGAACGGCAATGGAGACACACCATTCATCATGAGACTTGCAAGCGACACCGTTACCGGGGCAAATATCCGCTTACACGCTAAAGAATTAAAGGAGGAGGCCTTCAGACGGCGAGTCCATCAGATATTAAACGGGGTCAAAAACGAAAACATTGATGACCTCTATAAAAACCTTGAAAAATTGTTAAGCAATTCACCTTCACAGTTTCACGGTACATATAGGGGGCATGAAGCTGTGAAACTGAAATTAACAACCCTGGGGGACATATTCAGCCATGAAGATCCGAACTACCTGATCAACAAAATCCTCATGGAAAACGCTCTGATTCTCTTGACGGCTTACAGCGGGGTCGGCAAGTCTCTCCTGGTCCTTTTCCTCATTCATTCCGTCCTTACGGGCAAAAAACTTTTTGATCACTTCGCGGTCTTAAAGCAAGGGTCCGTCCTTATCGTGGACGAAGAGAATCCAGGCAGCTTTCTCAAGGACAGACTCAGCAAAATCGGCTTTACTCAGGATATGCCTCTTCACTTCCTCCACTTCCAGAAGGTCAAACTTGACCGCATGGACTGCTTCAGAGAACTGACGCACATAATCAATGAACTCAAACCGACGCTTGTGGTCTTCGATGCACTTATCCGTATCCACAGCCAGAAGGAGAACGACGCGGATATGGCTATCGTCATGGAAAGACTAAGGGACATAGTGAACCTGGGTACGACCGTGGTAGTCATTCACCATCACAGGAAAGGGGCAGGGGACAAGAAGGAAGCGGTCCGGGGCAGTTCGGACATTCTCGGCGGGGTGGATATGAGTTTAAGCCTGGAAGAGAAGGGGGATTTTTTAATCCTGTCATCACCTAAGAGCAGAATGCAGCCCATCGAGCCGGTAAGACTCAGGCTTGAGACAGACAATAATAGCCTGGCTTTCCGCTTTATGGGTACGGAGATAAACGAGAATCAAGCAGTAACCAATGAGGTAGTAAACATTCTTGAAGGAGGGGTAAGCCTGGGCGTGAAGGAGATAATGACCGAACTCAAGGACAGAAACCACGAGATAGGTCAAAACAGACTGCGGGAGATATTACAGGGGGTCAGTGGCAGGGAACTGCAGGAGACGACCGGGGAACGAGGGAAGAAAATTTATTCCCTCAGTTCCACCTTCACAGTTTCACGGAAGACACTCCATTAAACTGTGAAGCTGGCAAGTGCGGTTATTGCATACTCACGCCAGGGCAACGGCAACTGTGTGAAGTAGTCAAACCGTGTCCGCGGGACAGAGGCGCGGACCATGTATAAATACTGGAAAAAATCAAGGCTCGATGCCGACATTAAGGAGAAAAAATGCTAAGCGAATTTTTTTGTTCATCGGAGTACTGCCATAACATGGTAAGAGCGTACCAGGACTCACTGGACCGACAGGGGATGAAAGAGACACTGGACAACTGGACCCGTATTGATGATGGGAGCAATGCCTTCATATATATCGAGGGGCCGTTATTCTGCCGGAACCACCATGTGGTGAGTTATACAGGTGGCTTAACTTACGGCATGATCTCGCAGAGACTCAAGGAATATCTCTTTTCCGCCAAGGTGAAAGCGATTTTTCTTGTCTTTAATTCCCCTGGGGGTGAGGCCCCTGGCTGCCAAGAGTTGGCCAGCGTGATCCGTGTAAGCAGCGGATTGAAACCCATTACTGCCTTGGTGCAGGGCCAGTGCATGAGCGCCGCCTACCACCTGGCGGCCGGCTGCGGCCGGATTTTGTTAAGTAGTCGCGTCAGCGAAGTTGGATCAATTGGCGTAATCGTAAGCCGGAAGAAAAAAACCTCAACGGAGCCAATTGCCAGCGGGGATTTGAAGGCGGCAGCATACCGGGAAAAAACTGCGGCCCGGGAAAAATATTTAAGGTCGGTTGCCAGCCAACACCTGGAAGAGTTTCTAAAGGACCTCGTTTCGCTGCGGGGACTGACGAAGGAACAAGCCGAGAAGATAAGCAGCGGCAGAGACTTCATCGGCGACGACGCCATAAACGTCGGTCTCGCTGACGGTTACTTCGATCAGTTTGCATGGCAGATCGAAAAGAGAGTTGTTGAAGTGGATATGAGCGAACAAAAAAAGGCAAAAAAAAGGAAACCGTAAAAAACGTCAAGGGAGGAACACAATAATGAGCAACGAGGAACTGAAGCAAGAGCGGATTGTTTTGAACGGGCAAAAGAAAATACTACTGGAAGAGAAGGAAAAGCTGGAAACCGCTTTACACGATCTCCCGGCCGAAAGAGCGGATCTGGAAAGAGAACTTGCCACAACGGACGTGCTCAGTCTCGGTTACGAGCGGTTTGAATCTTTGCAAAAGAAAAAGTTCTTTTTCGAGGATCGGAAGGGCCGACTCGAAGAAGCCCTGGGCGAAAATGCGCAAAGGCTTGACGATATAAACGACAAGATTTCGAGAAACATGAAACTCCAAACCGTTTTTCTGACCAATGAGTTGCAGGAAGATTGGCAGGCCGAGAGAAAGAAATTTCTCCGACTTGTAGCCCTTTCCAAAATTCGGACCGGGGCTTACAATCCCATCCTGGTGCTGTGGCAAATTTTTTCCCTCCATTTGCCGAGCACAAAAGTCGAACTCGATAAGATCTTCCGTAGCCTGGTCGACCAACTTGAAAGAACTGACGGATAGTTCTAAATATTCTCCCAAAAAGGGAGAAGAAGCCGACGGTGTGTCGCAGCGTCGGCGCTTTACCTCCAAACTCGGGGGTTGGTACTGCCATGCCTTCCCCCACTTTTTTTCTTTTGGAGGATTTTATTATGGAGGGCCATGATTGAGAAAACATATGGTGAAATCATTCGAAAATCCTTTGTTATCAATGGGTTGCGGGTCCTGTGGCCCAAAAATCAAATGCGGAACGGCGAAGCTCGCGACGGGGGGGCAACGAACAGGACAAAAAACGCATGGCCGTGGCCGGAGGGAGGTTTTGAATGAGCGAAGATAGCGACGTTTCAAGCACTGAATTATCAGAAATCCTAGGGGTCGGACCCCGGCATTTATCAAAACTGGCTCAGGCTGGCATCATAGTCAAGGCCGGTTCGGGCCGTTATCTGCTTCGTGCCGGTTGTAAGGGATATATTGCGCACCTGAAGCATTACCTTGACGGTCGACTGACTGACGAGATCAAGCGGGAGAGGCTCGAACGGGAGAAGCTGAAGCGGCTTAGAGAAGAGCGGGACTTTTTAAAAAGTCTCGGGAAGCTTGTCAATGCAGCGGACATGCAGCGGGAAGTCGAAAAGAATAACGGCCGTATCGCAGCGAAGTTTCACAACCTGCCGACGCTGGCAGGTAGTCTTGAAGGGCTAGTAGTTCATGAAATCAGGTGTGCCCTGGAGCAATACGCCGACGATTCCTTGCGCGAACTTTCCGGCATCGACGCCGAAGCCATTGTGAAGGGCCAGGGCGAACGCGAAAAGGCCGCTCCGCGACGGAAGGCAAAGAAGGTCAAGGCCGCGGTCAAGGCGAAGAGGCCGAAGAAACTGAGATGAGGGACCGATTTAACAAATGTGCGCATTGCCGGGATATCGGGAAGACGACTTTCCCAAAATGCAGCGCCGGATGCAATAAACATGGGATTCGGCTCACGGAGAAGCCCCAGGAACGCATAATGGGAGCGAAGACGGGGAAAGCATCGTCTTGTTTCGGGCGGTCTTCCTCAATCCTGGGAGAGCGGGGCTAAATAGTGAGGTTTAGCAGGTGATCGAGACGGCGACCTTGACAGACATCGAGAGCATCCTTTATCTTCTTGAAGAGGGCGAAAAGGAGAAGATGAAGGGGACTGTCAGGCCGAAAGGGAAATGCCGGGAATGTGGCAACGCATTTGAGGCGGTTAAGAAGCTCGGCTTTATCTGTACCGCCTGTAAGATCCTTCCCACCCGCTTTTATATCGACCTTCCGCACAAAGGGCAGAGAATCCGTATCTTTTCAGACAAACAGGGACAGCCTCTTGACAGCTATCAGAGGGCGACAAAGCTTCTTTCCTCGATCAATACCGCTCTAGACGAGCATACCTTTGACCCTTCTAAGTATGTAAGAGCAGACCTTGAGAAATTTTGGGTCCAGAACGTCCTGGGGCGCTTTCTGGAGCATAAGATAGATTCAATCGCGCCTTCGTATCAGAAGGATTACAGGCGCATTGTGGAGCTTGCCAAGAACCATTTTAAGACAAAGGACGTGCGCGAGATCAGAAAGATTGATATTATCGGCTACAAGGAGCATGTTGAGAAGACGTTGAAGCTGTCCGGGAAGTCTGTAAAGAATATCCTGGACCTCTCAAGACCTTTCTGAGATATTGCAAATACGACCTTGAGATAATCGACAACGTGCCGGCCTTCCCGGACATTGAGACACGAGAGCATAACTTTAAGTGGCTCTCCCAGGATGACCAGATAAAGCTTTTTGAGAAGATCCCCGAAGAGGATAAGCCTATCATAGCGTTCCTGATGCTTCACGGCTGCAGACCGTCAGAGGCCCGGGCACTCAAGTGCAAAGACGTGGACCTCAGAAACGGGACCTTGAAGATATCAGCGACGTTCTCAGGGCGCATATACAGGGAAAAGAAGAAGGGCCGGAGATCGAAGGCCGTCACTATTCCCATTCATCCAGAGATAATCGACTATATCGCGGACAAGGTAAAGAACAATCTCCCGGAAGCTTTTATCTTTACTACTTCATGGGGCGCACATTATTCGGCAAATAAGCTCAGAAGGATTTGGGACGCTGTCAGAAAAGCAGCGAATCTCGGGGCCGATCTTCGTCTATATGATGCCACCCGCCACAGCTTTGCAAGTCAACTTGTGAACTCGGGGACATCACTTTTCAAGGTGTCAAAACTTCTGGGGCATTCCTCAACAAGAATGACCGAGAAATACTCGCATCACAATATCGAAGGTCTCAAGTCGGATCTTGCAAAACTCTCCCTGAAATCAAAGGCAACTGTCACCAGCCTGTCACCAGCCTGTCACCAGAAGCAAAAGAAGCCGCAGAATAGCCTTATTTTTCATTAGGTTGCCCTACCCGCCTGCGGGTTCGATTCCCGCCGCCTCCACCATTACAAACCTTACATATTAATAGGTTATCCCCTCCGCATCCGGGGGACTTTCCAAATTATATTTATCCTTTCTTTCATGATATTAACAAAATCGCCCCTTCAGATTAAGTGTTGGCAGGAGTTTTTGAAAATTTCTGGATAAATAGCAGGAATTCTTGGGAGTTGAATTAAGATTCCCCATAGTTGAGGAGTTCGCCCCGCAGCTTTATGTATCCCATAAGCCTCCATCATGCAATCTCACATCCAACGAATCCGGAGGATCCAGATGAGGCAAGCCAATTCTTAAGTTTCGCCCGCTACTGTACCGCAAAAGGGCGGCACGCAACCACGACTCCTGCACCCGTCATCCCGGATCAGGTCGAGATTTTCGACGGTCTTCCCATGCTGAAGAAATCGTACACGTATACGAATACTCCGGTCGCAACGCCCCAGCCCGAGACCCACATCACTTCGTACCAGAGCTTCATATACCCCTGAACCGTGAGATAATCCATGCCAAGAACTCTCTGTAAATAGGACTGGACCACTCCGCCTATTGCGAAGGCAAGGACCATGAAAAATATGGAAAAAACCATCAGCCGCAGTGCTATGAGGCTGCGTCCGTGTTCTTTCATGCTGGCTCCTGTAATTTGGGGAACCGCAAAGTATATCACGGTGAGATTTATCATCACGTAGGCGCCGAAAAAAGCGAAATGCCCGTGTGAGGCGGTGACCTGAGTCCCATGGATCCATTTGTTGATCTGAGGCAACGTAATCGCAAGGCCCCATACCCCGGCCCCGAGAAAGTGCATGACCACAGATCCCACCGCCCAGTAGAACGCGATCCTGTTCTTTATCTCGACCTTCTTCTCCCTAACATTCCTGAGTGTGTCTATCAACATGAACAGGATGGGCAGAGGCTCAAGGGCGCCAAATATGCCGCCAATCCAGAGCCAGTATCCAGGTGTTCCAATCCAGAAGTAGTGATGTCCGGTCCCCACGATGCCCGTGACAAGGACGAGACCTACCTCCACATAAAGCCATTTCTCGACAATTTCTCTGTCGACGCCCGTAATTTTCAGAAGTATAAAGGCCATTATTGAGGCGGCTACGAGTTCCCAAGCGCCTTCGACCCAGAGGTGGATGACCCACCAAAACCAATAGTACTGTGTAGACAGGTTCCTCACGAAGAAAACACCGAAGAGAAACAGCAAGGCCAGCATCACCAGACCCCCGAGCAGCACCCCCTGGATTACCGTCCACTTTTTCGTCTTCATCATGGTCATGAAGATGTTGAAGAGAAAGATGAGGGCCACAAGGACGATCCCGATTTTCAGGATTGTCGGCTGTTCGAGAAAGGGCATCCCCCAGGACCAGCCCGCGAGATACCCGATGATGGCTGTCACGCCGATAGCAAGGAATAGGTACAACTGAAAGACTGCAAGCCCGGGGCTGTATATATCGGTTTCCGCCTCTTCCGGCACGAGGTAATAGGTGCCCCCCATGAACCCCATTAGGAGCCAGACCACGAGAAGATTTATATGAATCGCACGGGAGGTATTGAAGGGGATGATATTCATAAGCGGATCATGGTCCCATACATATTTGGCGCCTGTAAGCAGGCCGAAGATCACCTGCAGACCGAACAGGAGAGTGGCAACTACAAAATACTGATATGCGATTTTCTGGGTTTCGTATTTCATTTTTACGACCTCCTCATTTCAGGTTCGACAGAAAATCAACAAGATCTTTCATGTCCTTATCAGAAAGCTTCGCGAAACTCGGCATGGGGGAATCGGGGAAATGGGACCTTGGGTTTTCAAGCTGCTGCTTAATCCACCCCGCGGACCTCGTGCCTCCCACATGCGTGAGATCTGGGCCTATGTCTCCTCCGACTCCGTTCAGTTTGTGGCAGGCCGAGCATCCCTGTTCCCGAAACACGCTTTCGCCCGGCATCACTGCCGTCCCCGCAGCTGCGACGGCGAGCGGCTTCGGGGGCCAGTTGTTGGTATCTATCCCGTTTACCCAGGTCAGAAAGGCGACGAGATTCCCGATCTCCTCATCGGTCAGGTGGAGGTTCGGCATTCTCCTTCTGGCCGGCCAAACCTTGTGAGGGTCCTTCAGAAACTGCTTCATCCATTCAGGATCCCGTCTTGTCATGACCTTCGTGAGGTCAGGTGCATAGTAGCCGCCGATACCGAGGATGGTGTGGCAGTCGTTACAGTTGTGCCGCTGCCACGTCCACTTTCCGTTTGCAACAGCATCGGTCAACTTCTCTTGATGTGTTCTCTCCGGCATCTTGGATATGGAATCGTAGGTGAGCCCGATGAAAATAACTGCTGAAATGACCGTACCCCATATGAATATTGCCTTTGCCTGTGATAGTGTCATATGTTCCTCCTTTCGTCGCTACTTCGACGCTGAACATTTCGCGGGCCTCCCCGGAGGTCGGCATGGCTGCATTATATCACAAAAATTCTCTTGCTCTCGCCCTGCGAAAGAGGATCGCAGACCTTTTTAAGAATTATCACTTCTGCTTCCAAGCTGGCGAAGAGATGGTTATTTGTTGCTATAATAAGCCATGACAATTCGTAAAGTTTTTTTCCTTCTCGTATCCATCTTGAGCCTCAGCGTTGGATGTGCGACCTTGCCGAACGTCTTTGCCGGGGACCTCGCGGAGTCAGACCGGATCCAATGTAAAGACTGGAAAAAACCCTTGTTCCCAAGGATCGGCGAGTGGTTTGCGCAAGTATATCCCCATTGGATGTAGAACATCGTCCCTTTAGAGATTTATCACTGGATAAAAGTGAATCATATGCATAAAATCAGAAACTTTTCGAAATTCTTTCTGTTCATGGTCGCCGCCGCGATTTTTTTTTCTGCCGCTTTCGCCCCGGCTGTCGAAAAGCCGCGGCAGGGCAAAGACATCTTGCTCGACATTTATCACAGGAACACTGCTAGATTGGAGAAAAGCAGCTTCGGCTTCCCTCTCTTTCTGGAATCTTTTGAACGGGATGACAGAGTGCACGTGGATGTTTACGGGATCTTCGATTATCCCTTCAGCAGTATTGTCAACGTGCTTAAGGTTCCGGCAAACTGGTGCGATATCGTGTCCCTCCATCCCAATGTAAAGGCGTGCACTTACAGGGAACTGGCGGGCGCCTGGCTGCTCACCTTTTACATCGGCCGCAAGGTCTATCGGCCTCCGGAAGCCACGCGCCAGATCATTTACCATTACCGGAACGTCGATCAGCAGCCGGGGTATCTGGATGTCATTCTCACTGCCGATGCAGGCCCTCTCGGCACGAAGGACCACGGGATGAGGTTCGAGGCCGTGCCCCTCGATAAGGGAAGGACATTTGTCCACGTAAGTTATGAATACAGCGACAGTGTTCTGCTCCGCCTCGCGGAAAAGGGCTATTTTGCGACACTCGGCCGGGGCAAGGCAGGGTTCACGGTGGCCGGAACAGACAGAAACGGCAAACCCGTCTATATCGGCGGGCCCCGCGGCGCGATTGAGCGCAACGCTGTCCGGTACTATTTCGCAATCCAGTCCTTCATGAATGCGCTGAGCTATCCCGAAGAAAAGCGTTTCAGCATGAGAATCAGGGAGTGGTACGATCTTACGAGCCGCTACAAGAGGCAGCTCTTCGATCTGGACAAGAGGGACTACCTCACATTCAAGACAAGGGAGCATATGAACCAGCTTACGCTACAGCGGTCGATCGGGACGCGTCTTCAGTGAGTGCCCGGACACTCCGACCCCGTGGCCCTGCACGCGGCATTCAGGCAATAGTCGTTGCCATTAAAATCAACAAATCTTCTCCAGGAACAACCATTATTCTGCTGCTAATCTAATTAGCGACGGCGTTCGAAGTGTCGGTGTGGGATCCGTCGGTAGTTCCAAGGGCGACCATCCCACCGGTGACTTTTGTAATATCCCCTCCACCCCGGGTTTACATGACCATAGAAGCGCGGGACACCACGACTATAGTAACCCCAGCCACTATCATAATGACGTGAGCGATACCAATGACCTCTCCACGGGCGCCACCACCAGCCATTCCAGAAAAAGAGGTCTACACCAACATCAGGAGCAAAGTAGATACCAGGGGCATCAGGCATCACTATCA
>JBJKPE010000126.1:0-28769 GCA_046706685.1 Thermodesulfovibrionales bacterium
TGCCGAAGTCGGCGGAGTTCATATTCTCCATCAGGAGCTTCAGATTCGACGGCTCGTCCTCGAATATGTTTTCTATCGCCACCTTCACCCCGATCCCGGCGGCCCTCTTGACGATCTCGCGCCAGGTGAGAAGGCTCTGCTCCAGCCAGAGGTCCACGTTCAGGGCATATTTCCACTTCTCATACCCTGAATGAAAAACAACTGTCTTCGGCCCCAATATCTCTGCAACGTCGAGAATCTGGCGGAACCTTTCCATCGTTGCGCCGCGCACCATGGAATCCACCGCCCCCGGGGACAGGTCCATAAAAGGCGCGTGGATGGAAAGACCGGGGTTGTAGTCAAGCTTTTTTTTCAATCCGTCGATGTCTGACAAAGATGTCGAGTCAAGTGAAGCAGAGCCGAAATATATCTCCAGGTTCAGGGAGTGCCGCTTTATCAGGTCGATATATTCAGGTATCCTCTGGAAGGGGATATGTGCGTGAGCCGGAGTCACTACTTCGATACCGCTGCTTCCTTTGTTTCGGCTTTCTTTTCGGTCTTTGCCCCTTTCGACACTTCCTTCTTACCTGCGGCCGCGTCTCCGGCCTTACCGCTCCGGTCCTTGGAGGCCCGGGTATCACTCTTTTTCCTGTCCGAGCCGTAATCCGTAGCGTACCAACCTGTCCCCTTCAGGACAAAGGACGTATTGGAGATCTGTTTTTTCATCTTCCCGCCGCAATCCGGGCATGCCGTGAGGGGAGCATCCGTTATTTTCTGCATTAACTCGTGATGCTTACCACATCCCTCGCATCGATATTCGTAGATAGGCATCCTGCTAGTACCTCCGTAACTGGACTTAACTCATTAATATAACTCAGACATTGAAATCGCGTCAATTTGGGAGAAAAGGAATATAATAAGTCAATGTTCATCGCGGGACTAACGGGAAATTACGGAATGGGAAAGAGTTTCGTCCTCTCCCTGTTCGGAGGCCTCGGCGCCGCTACTGTCGAAAGCGACCGCATTGTCGATACACTCCTCGGGGAAGACAGGGTAGCCTGCAAAATGAAGGAGTTGCTGGGTCCCGGGGTATCGGACCACGAGGGCAGGCTGGACAAGAAGGCGGTAGCAGAACTGATATTCAATGACGGGGGCCTGAGAAAGAACGTCGAGTCCCTGCTCCACCCTTTGGTACTTGAGAAAGTAGACGACTTTGCCGTGAGTATGCGGGACAAAGGCCGTGTTGTAATAGTGGAAGTCCCTCTCCTGTTCGAGGGCAATTACAGAGAGAGGTTCCGGAAGGTCATAACAGTATACACCTCGGAGGAAACAGCTCTCGGGAGATTGGAGGCGGCGGGGATTCCCCACCGTGAGGCCCTGCTGAGACTGAACTCCCAGATGCCGATCAGCCGAAAAAAGGAACTGGCTGATTACACTATAGACAACAACGGCAGCAGGGAAGAGACCGGGGCACAGGTCCGGGAGGTCTACATGTCACTGCTGAAGGACATGGAAAAGCTGCACTAAAGCGGGTCGACATCCGTCACGACCTTAAGACCCTTAACGCTCCCGCTGATACCCATTATTTTTTTTGCGGCCGCCCTCAGCAGTCTCTTGTCCCCCGATTTGAGCAGAAACGTGATCTGCTCGTCACCCTTCCTGCTCTTGTCGATGACCGGTCCGAGCACCTCCACATTTTTCCCTGCCCTCCCAATCGTTCCTTCGGCTCGCGGGAGGTCCACATTCCCGGAAAAAGTTATCTGCACCAGCCTGGAGTAAGGAGGATAATTCAGACTCTTCCTTACAGCCAGCTCTTCCCGCACGAAAGATAAATAGTCGCCCTCTCTCAGATATCTGAAGACCGTATTTTGGGGAAACCGTGTCTGTATTATCATCTGTCCACCAGTTTCCAGGAGTTCGTTTATTGCCGACAACTCCATATACGTCTTTTCAGAGGCCCTGAAGTCGGGGATGTTCAGGGAAGCGTCTGCGTTCAGGATCACCGCCAGGCCGAATTTTTCCGTCTCCAGTCTTCTCGTCATCATCCTGGTGCCCACTATCACCTTTGTCGAATCTCCCGATATATTTCTCAGAATTTCGGCGACCTCAGAATCTTTCTTCACCTTGTCGCTGTCGAACCTGACCGCCTCCAGGCCGAGGAGCCGCGTAATATCCTCCTGGACCTGCTGTGTCCCGTAACCCAGAAGTTTAAGGTGGTGGCCCCCGCACTTTTCACATCTCTCCGGGACACTCTGAACAAGCCCGCAGTAATGGCATTTAAGGGCTCTTTCAGTCTTATGCAGCACAAGAGGGATATTACATAAGGGACAGCGCACGGTATGACCGCATTCCGCGCAGAGGAAGAGAGTGGAATGGCCCCGCCTGTTGATGACGAACATTATTCTTTTCCCTGCGCCCAGTCTGCTTCTCGCAGCATCTAGCGCCGTTTTTGAGATGCCGGGACTCGCCTTCTTTTCGAATTTCATGTCAACGGTTCTCGTCTTCGGACGTCCCGCCGGCCTTCCGGACCTTACGAGGGAGTATTTCCCCGAGAGTGCGTTGAAGTAGGAATCTATCGAGGGCGATATGGACGTAAGGACCACGGCAGCCTTCTCTATATAGCCCCTCATGACAGCAGTATCCCTGATGTTATACCTGATACCCTCTTCACGCTTATATGAACCACTGTGTTCATGCAGGATCATTATCAGTGATACACGCGGCATCGGGGCGAAAAGGGCCATACCGGTGCCTATTACTATATCGTACTTGCCTGCGAGAATCCCCCTCATGTACTCTGAACGCCTCCCGGCGGCGATCTCTCCATGGAGCACACACACCCTGTCCCGAAATCTTTCCATGAGGGCCCCTGAAAGCGTGTCTGCACGTGAAATTTCCGGAAGGACCACCAGCACATTCCTGAGGCCGGTGTCGAGCAGTGCCCGGGCAAGCGAATACTCGTAGATAGAAGAGCCGGCATGCACAAGAAAAGTCCTGTACTTCTTCTCTGCAATCGCCCCGCGGATGTCCGGCATATCCTCTTCGGGAACGGCGGTCAGGTTCAGCGGCGAATCCTGGAAACGGGTCTTTCCGGACCTCCTTCCCGTTCTTGTCATGGTAAATATCTCTTTGGGCACCGTCTGCTTAAGGACCGTACCCTCAGGCGCAAGGTAGTAGTCCGCCATCCAGTGTAAAAGCTTCATCAGTCCCCCCCCCAGCACCGGGGAGTCGCCATGTATCTCCGCCAGATCCTTCACCGCGCCTGCGGGCCGGACAGAACCCGCATTCCAGAGGATGCCTTTCGTGATCCGGTTTTTCAGCGGCGCCGAGACAATCATCCCCGGCTCTGCTATTCGCGCCAGGTCCGCCGGGCACTTATATGTCAGCGGGCCAAGACTTACAGGAAATACCACATCTACGTAGGACATGAAGGATTGTATCATAAACCGCACGGGACCCTCTAACCCCCGCCCCCCGGAAGACCTCGCATCTTTCTCCGGGCGGTGAGTTATCTGAGCGGTCTCAACGTGGTATAATGAAGAAAGTTTTTCATCCTGGGGGCCAGGTACATGATGTCGTCAGTTTATGCAGCGCATGGGGTCCGGTCAATATGGGACTGAACGGGGCAGACTGTCATGCCTTTTAATTCAATCCCTTCGAAGGATTTCGTCAACAGGGAAGCGGACATTGGCTACCTGAAACATCTCGCCGTGTCCGGCAGAAATGCGGTGGCCGCCAACGTACTCCTTGAGGGTGCCCGGGGGATGGGCAAGACAGAACTCCTCAAGCAGCTCTACCGCATCCTCTTCTGGGAAAACGGTGATGTAATACCATTTTATTATTCCTTCCGAAGGGCGACGCTGAAGGCAAACCATTTTGCAAGAGACTACTTTACCAGGTTTGTCAGGCAGTACCTGGCCCACATTAAGCAGGACCCGTCCCTGGCGGAAAATATGAGCGTCCCCCTGGCGAAGCTTATGCCGGTGATGTATTCGCTCAAGCTCAGATGGCTTATAGACCTAGTGGACGACTTCGACGGACAGGTTCGGAATTCCGATCCCCACGACCAGATCCTCGGGGCGGTCTCCGCTCCGCTGACGGCCGCCGCCAGGAGCGGGAGGACTGTCCTCATAATGCTCGATGATTTCCATATGGCAAACCAGCTCTACGAGCTCAACTCCGGCGACCTTTCCGGTCCGGCAAGCCTTTTTGACGGCTCCATAAACACATCCCTTTGTCCCCACATATTGACCGGCTCGCCTGAAGGTGCCCTGGAATCTCTTTTCACCGACAACTCCTTCCGGGGAAAAGCCGAGAGGATGTTCGTCGGCCCCCTGCCGGAGGATGTCGCGCATTTCCTCTTCAGCTCGCTATGCGACAGGCTCGGGATACAGGACAACCGGAAAGTTTCCCTGAAGTTCATGAACTTTCTGGGAGGCAATCCGCTATACATCAGGAATATAGTTAAGTCGCTTCGAAAGATGCAGAAGAAGGAAATCACCGAGAGAGACCTTTGGGAATGTTACAGCTACGAGGTTTCGCAGGGTGAAATCTTCTTTTACTGGTCTTCGGTGCTGGGTGAATTCGTCCGGGACATCGGCAGCCGCAGGATGGCCTCGGAGATCCTTGCGGAGTCCACCAGGGCGGATGCCGACATGCATGACACCGTGATGCTCTCGAAGGCACTGGGTGTGCCGGAGTCCTCCCTGGTATCGGTGCTGGAGGCCGTCAATCTCGCCGGGATGGTGCAGCCTGCATCAGCGGAGTCGAAGGATTATGTGCTGCAGGATTTCATACACAGCCTCCACATGAGAGAAGTCGAGGGGGTAAAGAGGGAAAGGGCAAGGGAATTGATACAGTCCAAGTACTTCCCGTCAGGCGGTGCTGTCTCATGTTTTGAAATGGTCATCCCAATGGACTCAGATGCGGAACTCGTCGCCGCCAAGGCGGTCGAGCAGATATGCAAAAACATAAATCTGAGTTCCGATGTAACAGACCAGATCCAGTTGGCCCTCATCGAATCCTGTATCAATGCTGCTGAGCACAGCGGGAGCTACGACAAAAGGATCTTTCTCAGGTTTTCTGTCTCCGGAGAAAAACTGGAGATCATGATAGAAAGCCCTGGAAAGTTTTTCCAGCCGGATATGGAGGAGCCCCCGGGGAAGGAAAAACAACTCTCTGCCGGCAACAAGAGGGGCTGGGGGTTGAAGCTTATGCGCAAGATAATGGACGACGTCAGAATCGAGAGAATAGCCGACAGGACGAGAGTAATATTGATAAAGAACATAAAGCCCAATGAGGTGCTCCATGAAAGCAACGAATTTTAAGGTCGTTTCGAAGCTCGCCGGGGATGTGGTTGTGCTTTACCCCCAGGGATACCTGAACAATCTGGCCGGCGAAAGCCTCGTCAACGAGTGCAACTCCTACCTCTCACGGGGCATAAAAAAGGTGGTCCTTAACTTTTCCGGGACCGATTTTATAAACAGTATCGGGATCTCTCTCCTGCTGCATATCATGGAAGGGCTGAAGGAGGGGGGAGGCACCCTCTGTTTCACCAATCTGAGCAAAGTTCACAGGGACACCTTTGAAATGCTCGGCCTCACCAGCCACATGCTCGTATTCAAGGACGAAGATGAGGCATTGCGGCATTTCAACCCGGGGAGCAGCTTATGACTATAGAGCTTAAGAGGGCTCTCTACAACATCTCGGCCCTTGCCGATCTCGGGCAGGAAATTACTTCCGAGAAGGATTTCGCCGATAAAATCCAGTCGGTGCTTTACGTTATTATGGGTACGTTCCTCGCGAACCGGGGTGCGATATTCTGGTATGAGAAGAAGAAGGGGAAGATCATCCCGATAGCCAGGAAGGGATTTGACAGGAAGGATTCGCCGAAACTCAGGATCGGGCTGGGGCATATACTGCCGATGAAAAAGAATGAGCCCTACAGCCTCGCCGACGGTGGGGGTACGGCCGCGTTCCACCGCTTCCGCGACGGCGTCATTCAGACAGGGGCGGAGATATTCGTGCCTCTCTGGGTACGGGATGAGTTCATCGGCCTGATCGTATTGAGCAATAAATTCACGTCCGAGCCATACAGTCCCGAGGATTTTGAACTGCTGAAGGTCATCGCCAACCAGATAGCGATCACGATCAACCACCATATGCTCTTCATGGACCTCTCACATCATGTGGATGAGAACAAGAGGCTTTACGAGGAGATGAGGCGAATATATCACGACACGATCCAGGCATTTGCGGCTGCCATAGACGCCAAGGACGTCTATACCAGGAACCACTCTCAGAGGGTTGCAAAATATTCGGTCGCCATAGCCCGTGAGCTGGGATGGAACGAGTCGGACGTGGAAGGAATTTATATAGCCGGGTTCCTCCACGATGTGGGAAAGCTGATTATCAGCAATGAACTGCTAAACAAGAAGGAGGCCCTGACCGACAAGGAACTCCTTGAACTGAGGAGGCATCCAGCACTTTCGTACAAGATACTTTCAAAGATCAAGTTCCCCTGGAAGAATGTGGTCAAGATGGTGAAACACCATCATGAAAAGCTGGACGGTACCGGCTATCCAGGCGCCCTCATGGCCCAGGACCTGGATGAGGGAGTGAAAATACTGACGCTTGCCGACTCCTTCGATGCCATGACGTCGGAGAGAGCATACAGGGACAAAATGGACCTCCGGGAGGCCCTGATCGAGGTAAAGAGATGCCTGGACACCCAGTTTGACGGGAAGATAGTCGCGGCCTTCTGCCGGGTACTCGAAAAAGAGATCAAAGGAGATCTGCCGGAGCCGAATATCCTCCCCCATCTGGGCAATGATTTCGATCCCTCCGTTATCACAGGACTTCTCGAAGCGCTCATCCAGGAACTGTCGGCCTGAAACTCCCTCCCGCCCACCCGGAACTTCTTCCTGTAGTTGTCACCCCTGTGACATGCTATAATGGGCATATTAGCATCGGTGATATGGAGTCGGGCATATATTAAGGTGAAGTCCATGCTCAAAGCCATCGCAAAGAGTCTCAGATCAATAAACCCCTTGCGCTTACTCTGGATAGCGGTACTGCTATCAGAAATCCTCACATTTTTGATCAGTTCATTTCTATGTTACATGCTGTGGGGCTTTATTCCTCATGAGGTATTGGTTGTCGGCGCTATCGATGCTCTCTTTGTGCCAGTATTGGTTGTTCCGGTTGTTGTCCATTTCGAGGCGAGGACAAAAGAAATCGAGAGGGCGCATGATCAGCTCCTGAAAGAAGTCGAAGAACGCAGAAAAGTGGAGGAGGAATTGAGGAAAGAGAAGATTTTCACCGAAAGCGCTCTCAACGTACTCCAGGAGACTTTCTTTGTCTTCGACACAAATGGACGGTTCCTTCGGTGGAATGAAACTATCAAAACTGCAACGGGCTATGATGACGAGGAAATCTCCTCAATGAAGCCTACCGATTTCTTTTCTGAAGAAGAACGACGCCGCGTAAGTGGCGCTATAGAAACTGCAATGAAAGAGGGACATGTCAAACTGGAGACAGTGATATTGACCAAAGATGGCCGCCAGATCCCGTTTATGTTCACCGGTTCGCTCCTCAAGAATAGCGAGGGAGTAATAACCGGCATCAGCGGAACGGGCACTGATATCTCCGCGCGCAGACAGGCGGAGGCGTTGCTGCAGGAGTCCGAGGCCAAATTCAGGGATATGGCAGAAAAATCGATAGTGGGTATTTACCTTATACAGGATGAAATGTTCAGGTATGTCAATCCCACGCTGGCAGAGACATTCGGTTATACGGTCGAGGAGATAACGGACAAAAAGGGACCGCAAGACCTGGTTCTGCCGGAAGATTGGCCCATCGTCGGGGAAAAGTTAAGGAAGCGGATAGACGGAGAAATGGTGTCTACTCATTACGGCTTCAGGGGAATTAGAAAGAACAAAAAGATAATCCATGTAGAAGTCTATGGCTCCAAAACGACTTATAAGTCACGCCCTGCGGTGATAGGAACTCTGCTCGACATCACCGAGAGCAGGCGCGCCGTAAAGGCTCTCGAAAAGAGCGAAGAGAAATACCGCAACCTGATCGAGACTGCGCATGACCTTATCTGGTCCGTAAACGCCGAAGGACGTATTACCTTTATCAATGAGGCCGCCCACCGATTGTACGGTTACAGTCCTGAAGAATTAATCGGCAGGCCGTTTGCCGACGTCATCTCCCCGGACCATGCGGAGAGTGAACTGGATCTGTTCAGGCAGTTTGTGGCCAGTGAGGAAGAGATAGTCAATCATGAGACCACCCTGATAAAAAGCGATGGGACTCCCGTTGTCCTGAGTACAAATACCGTTGTGCTTCGTGATGATAATGGAAAGGTCCTTGGCGTCATCGCAACATCCAAAGATATCACATCGTACAGACATGCAGAAGAAGCACTGAAGGCAAGCGGTAACCGGCTTCGGAATCTCAGCTTGAAGCTATCGCTGATAGAAGAGCGGGAACGGCGCAAGATCGCCGCTGAATTGCATGATCAGATCGGGCAAAACCTTGCTCTTGCAAAGATAAAACTGGGAGAATTGCGTGCCTCACCGGCTTTGTCCGCTGAGCTTGTAAAATCCGCGGGTTTCATACGCGAACTTATAGATACGTCTATTCAGTACACGCGTTCCTTGACGGCTGAGCTGAGCTCGCCGCTGTTGTACGAGCTCGGCCTGGAGGCCGCAGTCCAGGCACTTACCGACCAAGTTCAGGAAAAGTACGGTCTCCGGACCGACTTTCAGAAATCAGGGCACAGCAGACCACTCGCCGAAAAAACCCTTATCATCCTCTACAAAGCGGTCCGGGAATTGCTCATAAACGTCATCAAGCATGCGCAGGCACACAAGTTAACAGTATCGATCGAAAACCGGGAGGCGGCTATGATAGTCACCGTCGAGGACGATGGAATCGGATTCGATGTCTCGAAACTCGACGATTCCGGGAAGGAAACCGAGTTCGGCATCTTAAATATCCGTGAGCGGGTAGAAAGTATCGGGGGGCAATTCACAATCGAATCCCGGCTTGCCCACGGGACGAAGTTTATTCTTGTTGCGCCGCTCTGATTCCCGAGAACTTTGCAGTTTTTCGTCACTCACCCAACAGGTGAGGGTTCTTTTCAGATAGAAACTCTTGTTCTCATCCGTGTCTGTCTATGTTCATCAGTGGTTAACAGCCAGCCGTTTAAGGGTTCAAGTCGATGAAAGCCGCTTCGTCCATACTACAAGACTTTCCAGCAGTTGTCCGATCAGTTCCCTCGTCTTCTGATCAGTCACCTTGCCGTCCTTGTCGATCTTTTCCGGGGCAAGAGAGACCATGACCTCAGGATAGTTCAACGCAAAACAGCTCAAAAAGACAAAGCACTGCCGCAAATGGTACTGGGCCCTTGCACTGCCGATCATCCCTGTGGAAGCCCCCATTATAGCTACGGGCTTATGTTCAAAGGCATTGTCTCCGTGCGGCCTGGAGGCACAGTCGATGGCATTCTTTAGTACCCCCGGGATGGAATAGTTGTATTCCGGTGTAGCGATAAGGATGGCATCCGCGGCCCTGATTTTTGCTTTGAACTCCGTGACTTTTTTCGCAGGTTCATTTTCCAGGTCCTGGTCAAAGAGAGGGATTCCCTCAAGATCGATGATCTCAAGTTCAACACCTTCCGGAACCAGCACCAGTGCGGCACGCAACAGGGCCCTGTTGAAGGACAATCTGCTCAGGCTCCCGGCAAAACCGAGAATCTTGAAAGCTCATTTACCTCCCCACGGATTTCTTTTGAGGCCTCAGCTTCCTTCAGGAAGAACTCCGTCAAGTCCGGTGTTTGATGAAAGTGCCTTTTTCGAATTCCTCAAAAGCGACCTGCAGTTCCTCCCGGGTGTTCATCACAATCGGACCGTACCATGCAACCGGTTCGCCGATCGGTCTGCCGGAAACAAGAAGAAAGCGCACTGACAAGTCCTCCGTCTTGATCGCGACTTCATCGCCGTCGCCGTAGAGGACAACGGTCTCAGCGCCTAACTTGCAGTCTCTCTTAAAGTCGAAATAATTGCTGCCGATCGTTTCATGAGCGAACGGGTTTCGTTCTTCGTCGAAGTAAGCGCTCCCATCAAACACATATGCAAAAACAGTATGGCCGGCGGGGACCGCATGATTGAACGTTGTGCCTGCGGGAACTGATACGTCGATATATTCGGGATCGGTGACGATGTCCCTGACGGGGCCGGAAACGCCGTCGACAATCCCGCAGATAATTCCGACCGTTGCCCCCGAGGGCAGTCGCTTCCTGGGAATCTGAACGCTCTTCACCTCGCGGTAGCGGGGCTCCATCATCTTGAATTTTGCCGGGAGGTTTGCCCAGAGCTGGAATCCCCAGAGGAGCTTATCCCCGCCGCCCTTTGGCATCTCCTGGTGGACGATGCCGCTTCCTGCCGTCATCCACTGCACATCTCCCGGCAGTATTACACCGCTGTTGCCCATGCTGTCGCCATGTTCGACCCTGCCCTGAATGACATATGTGATAGTCTCGATCCCCCGGTGGGGATGCCATGGAAAGCCTGCAAGGTAATGATCGGGGTTGCCGGAATGGAAGTCATCAAGGAGCAGAAAGGGATCGAGCTGAGGCACCTGATAATAGCCAAAAGCCCGCTTCAGATGGACACCAGCCCCTTCAATCGTCGGTTTGCTCTTCCACACTTTTTTTATTTTTCGTACCATCGCAGGAGCCCTCCCTGATAAGTATGTCAGGACTTTCTTACAGTGTATCACCTTTTGCGCTCGGCACGAAGTTTGCCGTGATTTTCAATTCATTTTGCCGGCAATTATTAAAGTTATGTTAAAACTCGTTGAAATTTGCGTTAAATGCCGCTGCGGTTCTTGCATATCGGTATAATCGCATGGTATATGTAAATAATGGCTGCGAAAAAAATCCTTGTTGTTGACGACGAACCGGACATTGTTGAACTCTGCTCCTACAATCTCATGAAGGAGGGGTACGATGTCTCATCCGCGTCGGACGGCGAAGCCGCCCTTGCAAAAATCAGGAAAGAGAAATTCGACCTTGTCCTTCTTGACCTCATGCTTCCCGGCCTGCAGGGCGTGGAACTCTGCAGAATTATCAGAAACGACAAGGCGACCGCTTCTCTGCCGATTATCATGCTGACCGCAAAAACAGAAGAGCTGGACAAGATACTCGGCCTTGAGATGGGGGCCGACGACTATGTTACCAAACCTTTCAGCCCCAGGGAACTCCTGGCCCGCGTGAGAGCTGTCCTGAGAAGATCAGGAGCAAAGGCAGCTGGGAGAGAAGAGGCGGATACGGTGATAATGTTCGGTGATCTTGCGATCGATCTTTCGACCTATAGCGTAACAAAGGGAAAGACGCTGCTGAACCTCAGCTCAACCGAATTCAGGATACTCTCACATCTGGTCGAAAACAGGGGCAGGGTCTTCAGCCGCGACCAGCTCCTCAACGCTGTCTGGAAAGACGGGGGCTATGTCGAGCCCAGGACCATTGACGTCCATATCAGGAGACTGCGCTCCCAGATCGAAGATGATCCCGCAAATCCCCTCTACATAAAGACGCGGAGGGGGATCGGCTACTATGCCAATGCGGATGTATAAGCACCACTTATCTCAATCACCTCTCCGATAACTTGATGAATCCACCGTCCCGCAGGTTCTTATGGGGTGTTGCAACGTCCGCCTTTCAGCTTGAGGGCTCCCCCAACGCAGACTGGACGTCATGGGACCGGACACTGGGTGAACGGCCGGAAATCACGAACCATTACAGCCTCTACAGGGAAGACCTTGCCCTGCTGAGGGACCTCGGAGTCAACTCCTATCGTTTCTCACTCGAATGGAGCAGAATGCAGCCTCGCGAAAACACTTGGGACGAAAAGGCGATCGAACATTACCAGGAGGTGGTTTCGATCCTCCGGAGCTACAATATCGAGCCGATGGTCACCCTTCATCACTTCACCCATCCTCTCTGGTTCATAAAAAAATATCCCTGGCATAAGGACGCCTCCGTCGAAAAATTTCTCGAATATGTGGAGAAGATCGTCGCCAGGCTTGGCGGAGTGAAGTTCTGGATAACCTTCAACGAACCATATGTGCTTGTACTGGCCGGATACTTTGAAGGCTGCACGCCGCCGGCGATCAGAGACGCGCGGCTGGGCGTTGCAGCACTGACAAACATACTGAGGGCGCATGCCGGAGCCTATGATATTATCCATTCAGTCTGCCCTGATGCACAGGTGAGCGTCGCCCACAATATGGCCGCCCTTGCGCCCTGGAAAAGGTGGAACCCGCTGGACAGACTCCTGGCCCGCATCGCAAAGTATTTCTATAATCATTCCATGCTCGACGCCTTTCTCACCGGCACGCTGAGGATCAAATTTCCCTTTGCGGCAGAGAGGAGGATTGCCGTCCCCATAAAAGGGAAGCTCGATTTTTTCGGCGTTAATTATTATACGAGGATCCACATGCGGTTCAACCCCCTTAAGAAGATGGGTGTCGAAATGAGACACCGCGACATCGACGGCTACGGGCTCACCGATATGGGATGGGAGATACATCCGAAGGGTCTTGAGAAGGTCCTCCGTTACGCCTCCCGGCTCAACGTACCTCTAATGATCACCGAAAACGGGATAGCCACCAGGGACAGCCAGAAGAAGATCGCCTTCATGAAGAGGCATATCGATGTTATAGAGCGGTGCCTCCGGGACGGGATGGACTTAAGGGGTTATTTCTACTGGTCCCTGATAGATAATTACGAATGGCTTCAGGGGCTTGATGCGCACTTCGGTCTCTACAAAGTCGATTTCGATACCCTCCGGCGCACACCCACAAATGCGGCGTCATACTATTCCTATATCATAAAGAGCCGAAACTTCTAAAGCCCGTCCCCCCTGCACATTTAATCGTAATGTAACAGCGGCTTCATTATCCTGCAACGAAAAGCCGTTACCATAAATATAGTATGAAACAAAATTTATCCAAACAACCGCTCAATGCTTCTGTGTGATTTCCATATCCACACGACATACTCAGACGGCTCGGTGGAGCTGAGAAGAACCATTGATATTTTCGGACAGGCCGGCTTCGATGCCATCGCCATTACAGACCATGTGGTCAACGGGGACAATTCTTTCGGAAAACTGGCGCACCGGTTCAAGTATTCCGTTACGTCAGACAATTTTTATCGGTACGTCGACCATATAAAGGAAGAATCCGAGCGGGCACTCGAAAAATATGATATGCTCGTCATCCCGGGCGTTGAAATCAGCAAGAACCACTTCACCGCCGACAAATCGGCCCATATCCTGATCATCGACATCCGGGACTTCATTCCGGCCTGCTGGAGTTACGAGGAGATATTCCTTGAATCCAAGAAACAGGGGGCGCTGACGGTGGCCTGCCATCCGCACTACATGTCTCCCAAGACCGACAGGGACACCCTCTTCCTCTGGAACAACCGGGACAAATATGCGCGCTACATCGATGCATGGGAGATCGCCAACAGGGACGACGTGTTCAATGTGATAAGCCTGAAGAAGTATCCCTACATCGCAAACAGCGACTTCCACAAACCCAGACATCTGTATTCCTGGAAGACGCTCCTGAACTGCGAGAAGGAGACGACTTCGATAAAGGAATGCATAAAACATAACAAGGGCGTCGCTATGACGCTCTTCAGGAATTAGGAGGTGAGCATGATCTCATTCTGGATATGCACCGGCATTACCCTCATTGGAGTAATCGGATATCTGTTGCAGATGATAGCGGTACGGTCCTGCACCGCTCCCCGCTCCGCCGGGGAAGCCCTCCCCTATTGCACGAATCTTTCGCCTGTCTCGATTCTGAAGCCTCTCAAGGGACTGGACGACGGCCTCTTCGACAACCTCGAAAGCTTCTGCAATCTCGACTATCCCGTCTACGAGATCATCTTTGCGCTCCAGAACCGGAATGATCCGGCCTGCAAAGTGGCCGAAAAGATAAAGGAGAAATATCCCTTAAGAGATATATCGATCGTTGTCGAATACTGCAACGAGGGGCTGAATCCCAAGGTCAACAATCTCATTCCGGCATACAAAAGGGCGAAATACGACCTCCTGCTCATCAGCGACAGCAATGTCCGCGTCGAAAAGGACTATCTTGCGGACATCGCCGGCCACATGACAGACCCCTCAGTAGGGCTTGTCAGCAATCTGATCAAAGGAGTCAGCGGACGGTCTGTCGGCGCGGTCCTCGAAAACCTCCACCTTAATTCCTTCATTGCAGGGAGTGTCTGCTTCCTGGACAAGTACCTCATGATGCCCTGCGTCATCGGTAAATCGATGCTTATGAGAAAGGGCGACCTCGAAGCCATAGGCGGTTTCATCGCGGTCAAGGATCTCCTGGCCGAAGACTACATCATAGGGGAACGCATTCATAAGCTCGGCAAAAAGGTTGTCCTTTCAAACCATGTTATCAGGAATGTCAACGAATACTGGGAGATCGGGAAGTTTTTGAACAGGCATACCCGGTGGGGCAAACTGAGATGGCACATCGGAGGCGTAAAGTACTTTCCAGAGCTGGTAGGCAACGCGGTTTTCGTTTCCTGCCTGTCCCTGTTTTTTTCCCCGCTGAGGTTTTCGCTGCTTCTTGCCGGAGCGGTGAGCTCGGTGAAGGTTGTCCGCGATTTTTATATTGGCAGGAAGCTCGGGGCCGGAATGAACCCCCTTCTCTATCTCCTCGTCCCACTAAAAGATCTTCTGATAGGGTGCATATGGTTTGTCCCTGTTCTAAGCAACAAGGTCGTCTGGAGGGACAACAAATACCTGATCGGCAAGGACTCTCAACTGTTTCCGTGTCCTCCCGCCGGGAAGCGGCAATGGAGGCCGGCAATTATTGGCGCCATCAGGACTAAACTGGCTTTATCCAAGTCATGAGAGAGGAGGCTTACATGTCATCATCGATGCATTTTCGCACGATAAGCGTCATGGACAGGGAACATGGCTGCCCATTCGGAAATGCGGAATCGAGCATCTGCTCCGCGTCGTTGTCCTCAATGGTCATCGGGACATCCCGCAGGCAGGCATACTGCAGCGGCGACAATTACGACAGTTGTCCTATTTTTCTTGCCAGGATGCTTAGAAAGAGAGATTGATAAATCGCGTCTGAAAAAGCTGTACTCCGTCCCTTCGCTGTTGCGCTCGTCGTTTCATTTCTCACGCAAACCTTCCTTCTGATTTCCGGCCAATTCAAAACATAGAGCCGCCGACCTGAAATCTTTCATTACCTGCCTAAATTTATTGAAATGTAACGCCACCGACATAAAGGTGCAACAATCCACTGGTATCGTATCAAGCAGATGATCAAAAAATTTCTGAATTAAAAGCGGAGGACAGAATACATGATTCAGTATGCCGTCAAAGACCACGTCCCGGGCAGAATAAGGATCGAAATACCTCTGTTGAAAAAAATGGCCCTTACTGATTTGAAACGCCTCGCCGACGTGTCCGATTACATGAGTAAAGGAGCGGCACATGAAGTGCGGTGATTATTCGGCTGAAGATTCGTGGTGCGCCCGCGGTATGCCGCTGGCCCCTATCTTCGCGGAATATTTCTGTGCGAAAAACTCCGAGCGCTGTCCGCTGTTCCAATGGTCGAAGACGCTCCCCGACCGGTCCGGCATGATGCGCCCGGGAAAACTGTCAAGCACGAGGAGGAAAACATGAAATGCACCCATCTTGTCAAGAGGAGAACCCTGTACTGCAGGGCCCTGGAAAAATCCTATGTCCCAAGCATGTTTCAGCTCGCCGAATACTGCAGGAGCGGAGAGCACAGGAAGTGTCCGTTTTATCTGCGGGGCATCATATGTGTAGACCGGATGGAAGGCAACATGGGCGTCCTTCTCCGGAATGTAACATCCAGTTAATACTCCTGTAAAATTTCTGTGTTATTTTACTTCGTGAATTAAGGATTTTGTCATCCCGGGATGTTGTTCGCTGGCAGCTTTTCTCAGGGCCGGATCGTTTTTTTTAGTCTACGGACTGATGAAAGAAGTTCTTGGAGACTGAATTGACACAAGGTAAGCCGATTACTTGGCGAAAGGAGGTAAAGGGGCATGTAACGCGGAGAAACAGTCCTGAAGATGACTGTGATAATCGAAACATATTCCGGCTTAAAATCAAAGAGGAGGTAGTATAATGAAAATAATTCTCAGACTTGTAATTGCATTGGCTCTGGTCTTTTCTTTTTCGCAGGCGGATGCCGCCGACATGCTGAACGGCGCCGGCGCCACCTTCCCCTATCCGGTGTACTCGGCATGGGCATATAATTACAACAAGGACACTGGCGTTAAACTGAACTACCAGTCTATAGGATCGGGCGGCGGCATCAGACAGATCACTGAAAGGACAGTGGACTTCGGCGCTTCGGATGCTCCCTTAACTCCCGAAGAGCTGAAGAAGGACAAACTGTTTCAGTTCCCGGCAGTCATGGGCGGAGTGGTCCCTGTAGTCAACATCCCGGGAGTGAAAGCTGGGAAGCTGAAGCTTGATTCGGACGCGGTCTGCAAAATATACCTCGGTGAAGTGAAGTACTGGGATGCCCCGGAAATCACTTCCCTGAACCACGGGGTAAAGCTGCCCCATCATGAAATAACCGTTGTCCACAGGTCCGACGGCTCTGGGACAACTGCCATATTCACGCACTACCTCAGCGGCGCCTGCCCGGCCTGGAAAGAGAAAGTAGGGGCGGGGACCTCCGTGAGCTGGCCTACAGGCATCGGCGGCAAGGGGAATGAAGGCGTGGCAAATTATACCAGAAGGGCTCCGGACTCAATAGGGTATGTGGAGTTTGCATACGCGGTTCAGAATAAACTTGCGTACGCCCTCCTGAAGAACCCGGCCGGCAACTATGTTGCACCAAGCTTCGCCACCTTCGAAAACGCGGCGGCTACGGCGAATTTTGACCCGAAGCAGGATTTCCATCTCTGGCTTGTCAACGCCCCCGGAAAGGACGCATGGCCGATCGCAGGCGCTACCTTTATTCTCCTTGCGAAGGAGAAAACGGATTCCAACATGAGGACAGTAAAGTTCTATAACTGGGCTTTCAAAAACGGGGACTCAAAGGCGAAGGAACTGATTTATGTCCCCCTCCCGCAATCTCTGAAGAACAAGATCAGGGCTTACTGGAAACAAAACAATATATTCTAAACATATTTTCTGCCTCACGTGGGGGGCAGGCAGGCCAAACAGGCTGTCTGCCCTCCTTTCCGCATCAGCCGGCAGGAATAAACTGCGGCCTCATTTCTCCCTGCGGGCCTTATTAAGAGCTACAACTTTCAGTCTTTCATGTTCTTTAAGTTGTTCCAGCATTTTCTCTTCCGGGATGGCACCCATTTTAACCAGGGCCTCACCAAAGAACGTGTACAAACCTTTTTGCTCCTTCAGAAGCGTATTCACCCGCTCCTCAGCCAGATATTTTTCCTTAACCGCTATCTCGCCGAATTTTTCACCTGTCTCTTCCTGGAGTTCCAATATTATTAAAATATCATCGTTTGTTAGCCAGCCTTTAGCTTGAGCCATTTCACCGATTTTACGGTTATTATTTCTCTGAAACAACCTGGCCCTGAGCACATCCAGCGCATCTACAAGCCCCTTCTCCACAAGGTACGAGCCAAAGCGAAGGTTTCTGTTCAATGATTCCATCATAGAAACTTATATCTCCCCAGGAGTCCCTTAATATCTCCCTCTGATCTTATTCGTGCCCGCCCGTTCCTTATGCCGAACCACCCGAATCAGAGATGGCTGATCTCGTCCTTTTGATCGTCGCCCCTGATCCTCTTTTCAAGGTAGTCCTTCGCGATGTCCTTCCCGCCGAGGCCGAAGGCCAGGGAAAGGGCAAAGACGATGCCGCCGAAGATAATCGCAAAGGATATGATCACAGTGTCCTTCCCTATGCCCAGTTGTTCGAGGGCGATCGAAAGGGAAAAAAGGAAAATTGCGAGCTTCACCGCCCTGCCCAGCAGTCCCGACACCTTCAGTCCCGCATTGACAGAGGCGATAAGGGCAGCGCGCCCGAAAAAATTGCCGAGCAGCGCCCCGAAGATGATTATAAGGAGGGCGACAAACACGTTGGGGAGATAGAGAAAAAATGTTTCGAACAGTCTTTCTATCGCCAGAACGTTCAGGGCATTGAGGGCAATAATCACGAAGGCCAGTACGATCACCCACCCCACGAACCGCGCCAGAAGGTTTGAAAAAGAGTCCCGTATCCCACCCTTTGCTATGACCTTGCTGATACCCGATCTTTCAGAGACCTCGTCCAGCCTGAAGAACCTGAACAGTCTGCCGAGTATGGACTTCATGATCCAGGCGACGATCAGACCTATGATCAGCAGAAAGATAGAAGAGAAGAGATTCGGCAGAAACTGGATCACCTTATCTATGAACTCCTGCACCGGCTGTGTGATAAGCCTCTCGACTATATTTTTCATGCGGCCCTCCTGTTCATTTTATGAAGTTCCATGCATCCTGTAGAAAGGTCTTCTTATTTTCAAAAGCCAGGCATAACCTTTCGATCTTGTCCTCCACTTCCTGCGGGCTGCTCTCCCAGGTCTCCACCACAAAGGAAGCGGTCCGTCCGATATAAAGCGGGGTAAGAGACTTGAGGAGGTGTTCCTTGTTGATTATCTTCCGGTGTGCCGCCGCCGCAAAGCTGTATATGATCGCCACCCATATTTCATCAGGTATGCGGAACCGTTCCCTGTGGAGGCTCTCCGCACCCCTCAGAAATTCGAGGATGTCCTCCGGCAGAATCTCTTTCCATATATCCGTAAGCTCCTGCACGCCGAGCCTGAATTTGTCGATCATCCTGTCGACGTTTACCGAGACCGGTTCCACTCCCACCGCATACCGGAATCCGAAGGCCGGGACGCTATCGGAGCCCTCCACCCTCGTCCATACATCGGGATAAGTCTCCATAAGACCGAAAGTCGCCCCCACCACCTGATAGAGCATGGCGCTCAGGTCGGCCCCGGGGTCCTTGGGATCATGGATCTTCGCTCCAAGGAAAGACTGACAGACCCTGAAATTGTTGGCAATGGCCGTGGTCGTCATCCAGATGTCTATCCCGTACTTGGCTACGTCGGTCTCCCATACGTCCTTGGTAAGATAAAACCCGGCCAGCCTGCCTGAAAAACCGAAGTCCCCGCCGATAGGCTGTCTGACCCGCTTCCCGTAAAGCGCCCGCGTGATAGGGTATACTATGCTGTTTGTGATCGTCCCGTCATATTTGTGCCTTTGATAAAGCGGGGCCACATAGTCCATCCCGTTTTCGAGCACCGGCTTGATGAGGAGTTCGATCCACTCCGGCGTGATGCTTCTGAGGTCGGAGTCGACCACGGCGCAGGCCCGGGCGTCCAGCATCCCGGCGATCTCGAAGATTGTCCTGAAAGCGCTCCCCTTGCCCGGTATGCCGTGATAAGGCGTCGCGATGGTTAGTGGCTGCTCTTTCCTGTGAGAGAGGAGGATCGACTGGGTGTCATCAAGTGTCGTATTCTGGACGGTATCCATAGTCCCGTCTGTGGACCCCCCGTCCGAATTAACGAGCACGCACTTTTTTTCGGGGAAATATTTCGCAAAGCCGGCCTGGACCGCCTTTACCACATGGCCTATGGTCCGGGCGTTGTTGAAGCTCGGTATCCCCACCAGTATATCGGCCCTCTCGATCTCACCGATCTTGTCGGCGATCTCCCTTCTCAGAACAACACTGTCCATCTCAAAAATCCGCTCCTTGCATTCCAGCCGATGAAATTACCTCAGGCAGGGCCACCCTTCCCGGTCATCTCCTGCCGCCTCTGGTCGTTCCGGCCCTCGGAATAATCGCTATCCCGGAGGCGTCGATATGACAGCGAAACCGGTCTTTGTCAGGGTCAAAGCCTATCTCCAAACCTTCGTCGATCACATTCAGCTTGTCTACTATCACCCTCCTGAGCTTGCATCCCCTCCTAAGCACCACCCTGTCCATAATTATGGAATCCTCTACGCTTACCCCGTCCTCCATGACGACCCCGCTCCTTATCACGGAATTCCGGATCTTCGCCTTGTGGATGACAGCCCCCTCGGCGATAATGCTGTTTCTTATGTCTCCCCTCAATACCTTTGTGGCCGGTCCTTCATAGCCCGAAGGGTGTATCGGCCACAATTTATTGTCGAGCTCAAACCCGGGCTTTTCCCCAAGCATGTCCATATGCGCATCATAAAACGCCGAAATGGTCCCTACATCCCGCCAGTAACCCTTCTCTTCATAGGGCAGTGCACCGGGTATGGCGTTCGTCGCAAAATCGTAAGCGAAGACCTTCCCGGTGCCCACCAGCCCCGGTATGACGTGGGCGCCGAAGTCGTGCTGTTTCTTCCTCTGGGCCTTGCCGAGTTCAGCGGATAAAACGTCGCGGTTGAATATGTAATTGCCCATGGAAACATATGCCCTTGTGGGGTCGCCGGGCATCGGCGTCGGCTTTTTCGGCTTCTCCTGGAACCCGATTATCCTGTGCTCACTGTCCGTAACTATCACGCCGAAGGCAGAGGCCTGTTCGATCGGTACGGGACGGGCCGCCACAGAGACGACCGCATCCTTCGTCAGATGGAAATCTATCATCTGCCGGATATCCATCCTGTAGATATGATCGGCCCCGAAGATGATAAGGAGCTGGGGGTCGTGCTCGCGCACCAGGTTCATGTTCTGAAATACGGCGTCCGCCGTCCCCTGAAACCATTCCGTCCCCGTGCGCATCTGCGGCGGAACGAGGGCCACGAAATGGTCGCCCATGACGGAAGTAAGCGACCAGTTTCTCCTCACGTGCTCGATCAGGGACTGCGATTTGTACTGGACGAGAAGGTAGATCGAATATATGTGGGAATTGACAAGGTTGCTGAGAACGAAATCAGCGATCCTGTATCTTCCGCCGAAGGGGACCGAGGGTTTTGAACGGAACGACGTAAGTGGAAAAAGCCGCTCCCCCTTGCCTCCGGCGAGCACGAATGCGAGAACTTTAGGATGCCTCATGATATACCTCCACCGGCATTGAATGATGTGTCTGGTTTATTCTGTTTATTTCGAGCAGGATTCCGGTCATCCGGAATTCGATAATACTAAATCTTACACTACGACACTTTCTGATGCAACCCATGGTCACCCATCATTCCGACTTCTCCAGCAGCGCAACCGGCGAATTCGCGAACACCTCCGACGCATAAAGGCAGAGTGCCCCTCTTTCCCTGCGGACCGGGATCCTCTCGGAAGTAAATACATTGCGGTATTTACTCCCCTCTTCGGCAAAGGGCACAATGACGATGGAATCCCCCCATACCTCCGGGCCGAAGGGCAGCCGGTCTGACTCAGGGACAAGCCGTATCAGAAACCGCGGGACAACCACAACCGCTTCAACATTTCCCAGGCGTCTAGCGAAGGCGCAGATGTGATCGGCACCCCCCCCTCCGGTCTCAAGCGGCATGTACTCGCCTTCTTCGAAAAGTTTCCTGTTGGTCTTTCGGCAGCCGAGGGCCTTATAAGTCACGTAGAGCTTTATCTCTCCGCTAACCTTATTAAGTGTGAGCTCCCTCGAAAGGGCGTGGCCCGGCATCCGTCCCTCGCGGTCCCTGAGCCCCCTCAGCATCTCCGTCCTCAGCCCGTAGTCCACGGGCCTCCGGTTGTCCGGGTCGACAAGGCTGAAGTCCCATGTCTCAGTCCCCTGATAGAAGTCAGGGACGCCGGGACAGGTGATCTTGAGGAGCGTCTGCGACAGTGAATTGAACATGCCGAAATGCGATATCCTCTCCCGGAATGGAAGAAATTCCTTCAGAAACTGGTTTCCCCGTGCGTCGCTCAATACGGAATCGACGAAGATCATAACCGCATCCTCATAGATGGTATTCGGGTTTACCCAGCTCGTGTTGACCTTCGCCTCGCGAATCGCCTTAAGCATATAGCCCCTGATCCTCTCCCTGAATCCG
Source organism: Thermodesulfovibrionales bacterium (assembly GCA_046706685.1). GTDB lineage: Bacteria > Nitrospirota > Thermodesulfovibrionia > Thermodesulfovibrionales > UBA6898 > JARRRD01. Next base: position 22,005 of record JBJKPE010000126.1, read on the forward strand.
GCGTGGCTCACCTCGTCCATCTCCCCCAGCGGCCACGCGCCGACCAGCGTCTGATAGAACAGATACTCCTCGTTCCGGTCCGGCGCAAACTGACCGTCGACCATGAGCCGCCTCTTCCTGTTCAACCGCTTCCAGAGGGCCAGATGCCTCCGCCACTCGTCGGGGATTTCGGACAGGACATTGATCCTGGACCTGACGTCTTCGCTCCTTTTGGTATCATGCGTCGATGAGGCGATGAGCGCGTGTGGCCAGGATTTCATCCTTTCTATATTCTGTCCGTGGAAGGTCTCGATAGGCGTCCCGAACCTCTCCGGCATCCCCCCCACCTCATTCAGGGAGACAAGCCGGTTGTAAACATAGAAGGCGGTGTCCTCGAGTCCCTTCGCCATCACCGGCCCGGTTATCTGCTGGAATCTCATCACGAAATCCAGCCACTCCTTTTTGTTGTCCCCGGCAATGTTTTCGGGAAATCTTAACAGGAGGACGTCCCTGAGGAAATCGAAGATCGACGCGCTTATCGCAGGGTTCTTGCGTTTGGCCTTCGATACCGCGATCTCTACATACTGGTGGTCCCTGTCGACTACGCTATAGGAGTTTACGTAGGTCCTGTAAACAGGGAAATATGCGATCACCTCGATGATTGCGTGGGTAAGACTGTTGAGCGTGAAGTCCCTGGTATGCCGGTCTTTCTCCGAGATCAGATTAAGGTAATGGCCAAGGGTGTTCACCTCGCTCGACATGGCGACTTCCATGATCAGTTTCTTCTTCTCGTAAACGACATCCTGGTAGCTGAGGCTGGAGAGCATGAATTTCCTGTAGAGACTGTCGAAGGCCCTGGCGTTCTTCGTTTCGACGAAGATGCCGTTCAGGGAGTTGAGAAAAACGTAGCCCGTGGTGCTGAAAATAGGCCACTCCTCGGGCATCCTTTCGCCCTTGAGCAGGATCTTCTCGCCGACGACATAAAAAGGCTTGCGACCGGATTCCGACGAGAACAATTCATCGTAACGCCCGATAACCTCCGGGGCCAGATCAGGGGAGCCCGCCAGTGGGGCATCCTCCTGCAGACCTTCACGGCGTCCTCCCCTCAGCTGAGAAAAGCAGCTCAGCTGCAGCCGGTGAAAATACTCCGAAGGGTCATACAACCCGTCGGGGTGGTCCACCCTCAGGCCTGTGACCTTCCCTTCCCTTATCAGTTTCATCACCAGCCTGTGCGTTTCCCTGAATACCTCCGGGTCCTCCATCCTGATAGCGGCCAGGTGGTTTATGTCGAAGAACCTGCGGTAGTTGATCTCCTCCGTCGCGACCCGCCAGTAGGAGAGACGGTAAACCTGCATATCGAGGAGTCCGTCGAGGAGATCGAAGGTCCTGGGGTCTCCCTTGACCCCGTTGAATATGCCGACGTTTTCATCTATGTGTTCCTTTATCGCAGCGCTTTCCTGATAGAGTGCGCCAAGCCGCTTCTTTGTGATCTCTTTTTCCCGGTACCGCTCGGCGACCTTTTCCGGAGACATCTCGGTATAAGGAGGCAGGTGCGTAAGGGCGGTGATGATGCTGAGAAGTTCGACGAACTCGGGATGCTCCCCCGTGAGGCGTTCTTCAAGGGCATCAAGACGGTTTTCCAGAAGCGTAATATAAGTCTTCGGGACGACCGGAAATTTAAGGTCGTAATAGTGGAGTGAAAAAGACCCCTCTTCAAACGAGAGCTGGAGCTCCTGGTTATCGAGCACCTTCCCGTACTGGTCTCCAAGGACGGGGAGCAGTACCTTATTTCTGAGTTCCTTCTTGACCGGGTCCCAGTCTATGTCGAAGAATCCGGCATAGACAGAACTCGGACCGTTTTCGAGGACGTCCATCCACCATCTGTTCTCGCTGCTCTGGATATACATGTGGTTAGGCACTATGTCGAGGATCTGCCCCATCTGGTGCCTTTCGAGTTCCTTTGCGCATTCCGCGTACTCTTCTTCCGTCCCCACTTCCGGGTTCAGCGCATTATGATCGACGATATCGTAGCCGTGCATACTCCCCTTGTTTGCCTTCAGATAGGGAGACGCGTAAATGTCCGTAATGCCCAGATCATTCAGGTAGGCGACAATAGCCTGAGCGTCCCGGAACCGGAACGAGCTGTTGAACTGCAGTCTGTATGTAGCCACCGGGATTCTCGGCAGCACCGGGGTTTCTTCCATGTCCATCCTATTTCTGCGTCAGCGCAGGAACATTAAAAGTCAGCTTCTGACCCAGACGGCCGAAGGCGTTCACCCAGCGGACTGCGTCGGGATTACCGGACACCGCCTCCGCCGCTATTTTATGGTAACAGCATTTCGCCACCTTGTAGAAAATGTTCTGCGTCTCCCATAAGTTCAGTCCCAGCGACAGAGACTCCACCAACTCCATCACATCCAGGATATCCTCCAGACCGTCGGGATCCGACGGATTTTCGTGGAGGTCGCTCATCATCTTCTCCACCCTTTGTCTGGCAACGAATTCCAGGTCCACCTTTTCGATCGCCACAGCCCACTTCTTGATATCGCCGATGATCTGTCGCATAGCCGCGGTGTCGGGGGCGGGCTCCGTCAGCGCCTTCCCCATGTCAAGGTTGAGAGTAAACTCCGCAGCCGTATAAAAGGCGCGCGGTATAGGTACGCCGGCTTCCTGCAGGAAACCCATCAGTATACGGCTGTTCCCGTACATACGCCTGTAAGACGCCTCGAACTCCTCAAGAGTCGAATGTATCACAGTGTCCAATATCTTCCGCTGTTCGTCCCTGAAGAGGTCCTTCAGGGAATAATTGTGCATGCCGAAATGCGTATCCATCAGCCGCACGATGTCCAGAAAGTCCCCGCTTTCAAAGGCCTTCAAAACCTCCTCCTTCATGGAAAGGTAAGGATCGTCACCCTGAAAGGCCCTTGCACCGCAGTAAATAGCGTGGCCGCCCAGGTGAAATACGCAGAAGCTCAGGGCCTCCGTCTCCCGCGTTATCCCGGACGAAACAGAGATTTTACCGACCGCAACCTTCATTTTGCCGGCCTCCCTCTTCTGGTACTCGTCGCGGCACACTTCGTAGCTGTAGATGCAGGTCTTGTCGGTATATTCCTCGAAAAGCGAACTGACGGCATAATGCACTCCCACCTTTGTCAGATTGATCATGACAGGCTTGACCGTATTAACATAAATCTGCCTGCCGTCTTTCTCTTCGGGGACATTGCTCTTTGCCTTTTCCAGTATTTCAACAAAGCCCTTCTCAATTTCGGTCCCGAAAAGCTCCTCCGCCAGCTGTATAGCTCGCGCCGCATACTGTAAAACCTGCACGGCTTCGATGCCTGAGATGTCGTCGAAAAACCATCCGCAGCTCGTATACATAAGCATGGCGTGCCTCTGGCTTTCGAGGAGCTTGAGGACGGTCACCTTCTCGTCGGCGTTGAGTTCCCTCAGTGCCTGTCCGGCAAGAAAAGCCTCAACAGCCTCCTCCGAACGATCGAGGATGAGATCTATATATTCGTCCCGCGCCCTCCAGGGGTCACTTAGAAACTCTCCCGCCTTCTGCCCGAATGCAGGGGCCATCCTGTCCCTTAGCCAGTCAAGGGCCTCTCGCAGGGGTGCCCTCCACCTCTGGTTCCAGCCCGGGTGCCCGCCCGTGCTGCACGCGCAGTCGGACCTCCACCGTTCGACACCGTGATAGCAGCTCCAGGAGGTATTTTCGAGGATCTCGACTTCATAGGCCGGAGGGTATTTCGACAGATATTCACCGTAATTCGTGAGGCCGGCATGCACCTTCTTCTCTATAAGACCCAGGGCGTTGGCAAGCGCCATGTCGCCGAATTTGTGGTGATGCCCGTAAGTCTCTCCGTCCGTCGCTATATTCAGGATCTGCGGCCACTGTCTCGCATCGGAAAAGCCCGAGACAAGCCGCCCGGCGAAATCCTCTCCGCTGTTAAGGACTTTCTCGAAGGCGATTGCCTGGGATATCGGCCCGTCATAAAAAAAGACGGTTATCCTCCTTCCGGCTGGCAACACGCAAAGATATGCCCTGGTGGGGTCTATCCGCGAGCCTCTCATGTCCTGCCATTTCTCGGAGCCGGTCCTCCTGATGCGGGCCGCCTGACGGGGCGCCAGGACGGTGAACTTTATCCCCTGCCCGGCCATGATGTCGAGAGTTTCGAGATCAACGGCCGTCTCCGGAAGCCACATGCCTTCGGGAAAGCGTCCGAAACGCCGGCTGAAATCCTTTATCCCCCAGAGAATCTGTGTACGTTTGTCGCGGCTGTTGGCCAGCGGCATTATAAGGTGGTTGTAACACTGAGCGATTGCGTTGCCGTGGCCCGAACGCCAGGCCATGCCCTGCCTGTCTGCGTCGAGGACCGCCCGATACGCCTCCGGAGCACTGGTCTCCATCCACGAAAGAAGGGTAGGCCCGAAGTTGAAGCTTATCCTTGAGTAATTGTTTACGATGTCGGTGATAAGCCCCTCGCCGTCCAGTATCCGGGAAGCAGAGTTCGCGGCGTAACACTCCGAGGCGATCCTCTCGTTCCAGTCGTGGTAGGGGTGGGCGCTGTCCTGTATCTCAATGGCCTCCAGCCAGGGGTTTTCCCTCGGCGGCTGATAAAAGTGGCCGTGGATGCAGATATATCTCTCCATCTATGCCCCTCTGTAAACCGCGACGCTCACCGGGCTCAAGGTGAGTGCCTGTCCGTGCGTGATCTCTGCCGGCAGAGACGAGCCCGGTCCGTTCCATGCGGGGTCGGCCGAGTCAAGAATCTTTTCCCACCCTCCGGGCGCTGCCGGCACCGTGCAGCGCGCAGCCGCGATATTGAAATTGAATATGATGAGCACCTGTTTTTCCTCATGCCGCCGTCTCATCATCACAACTCTCTCCCCCTCGAACCCCTCGACGTCGAGGCCCGCCTTATCAGTGCGTGAAAGGACAGGCGATTCCCTGCGCATCCGTATGAGGGTCCGGTAGAATTCGAGAAGCGCCCGCTGATGTCCCTTCTCCCTCTTCTCCCAGCCTATCTTCGATCTTTGATACGTCGCCTCATCCTGCGGGTCCGGCGGTTCACCCAGCCACTCAAACGAGCCGAACTCCTTCTTTCTTCCCTCGCGCACCGCTGAAATAAGACCGGGGTCCGAATGACTAACAAAATAGACGAAGGGGGCCTCTTCACCGTATTCCTCTCCCATGAAGAGTAGCGGCACGCAGGGCGAGAGAAGGACGGCGGAGGCGGCGAGTTTAAGCGCCTCGAAGGAAACGAGGGCCGAAAGTCTTTCTCCGAGCATCCTGTTTCCTGTCTGGTCGTGGTTCTGGGCAAAAAGGACGAACTGGGATAGAGGCCTGTCCGCCGGGGAGTTGCCCTGCCGCCTCTTTCTATAGACCGAGTACTGGCCGGAATAGACAAACCCCTCCCTGTATGCCTTCACAAGGTGGTCCGTCATTCCGAAATCGCTGTAATAGCCGGTCTTCTCGCCCGTCAGGAGTGTATGAAGCGAGTGATGGAAGTCGTCGTTCCACTGCGCGTCCATTCCATATCCTCCCTGCTCCCTCGGGCGGATCACGGTCGAGTCGTTCCTGTCGCTCTCGGCGATCAGATGACAAGACCTGCCCTCCTCCGCCGCGAAGCCGTCGACGCTCTCGGCAAGGTCCCTCAAAAAAGGGATTGCGCTCATGTCGTAGATGGCGTGGACCGCGTCCAGCCTCAAACCGTCTATATGAAAGTATCCGAACCAGTATATCGCGTTTTCGATGAAGAAGCTTCTCACCTCGTCGCTGTAAGCGTCGTCGAAGTTTATCGCCGCCCCCCAGGGCGTGTTGTATTTCTCCGTAAAATAAGGCCCGAAGTCCCTCAGGTAGTTTCCCTCGGGGCCCAGATGATTGTATACCACATCCAGAATAACCGCCATGCCCCGCAAGTGGCAGGAGTTCACCAGTCTCTTCAACCCTTCGTGGCCTCCGTAGGACTTCTGCACGGCATACGGGTAAACGCCGTCGTATCCCCAGTTCCTCTCGCCGGGGAACTGGGCGACGGGCATGAGTTCAATCGCGTTGATCCCCATGGAGTGAAGCTCATCGAGTCTGGGAATGACCGCATCGAAACTGCCCTCCGGCGTAAAGGTCCCGACGTGGAGTTCGTAGATGATCATCTGCCCGACGGGGATGTCCGCCCTTGCGTGGTCCTCCCAGGGAAACGAGCCTTGCTCCACCACTTCGGAGGGTCCGTGAACGCCCCCGGGCTGTGACTGAGAGGCAGGGTCGGGCCTTTCCGTTTCAGTGTCCAGCCGGTAAAAATAATGTGTACCCGGGAAGACGTCCGAAGCAGTGACCTCCCAGTAGCCCCGATCATTCTTCTCCATAGGGATGAGCCGGTCGGCGGGGGCCACGACATGCACCGAGACATCCTCCAGGAAAGGGGCCCATACGGTAAACCTGCATCTGCCCTCTCCGATGTAGTGAGCACCGACCTGCATCCTACTCCCCTTCCCTCTTGAAAACCAGTATACCGAGTGGCGGCAGTGTGAGAGACAGGGAGTTGGACCTGCCGTGGCACGGAACCGGCGTCGCCTCTGCGCCCCCGAAATTCCCGTGTCCGCTTCCGCCGTATTCCTTAGAGTCGCTGTTCAGGGCCTCCGTCCAGTATCCGTCTGCCGGAACCCCGATCCGGTAGTTGTAGCGCGGGACAGGCGTAAGATTGCATACCACCAGCATGATGTCCTTCGTTGTCTTCCCTTTTCTTATGTAACTGATGATGCTGTTTTCCTGGTCGGATATATCGACCC
>JBJKPE010000127.1:0-10350 GCA_046706685.1 Thermodesulfovibrionales bacterium
ACCCCATATTCAGACTCGCCCTGAGTCTGTGTCCTACCATAGCCGTTACAAATAAACTGAAGAACGGCTTCATGATGGGTATCGCCGTTCTTTTCGTGCAGGTGATGGTGAACCTCACTATTTCCGCACTGAGAAAGTTTATCCATCCGAGGATAAGGCTGCCGATCTTCATGCTTATAATTTCAGGCTGGGTCACGGTCGTCGATATGTTGATGGCCGCCTATGCGCGTTCCGTGTACAAGGAGATGGGCCTTTACATCGAGCTGATCGTCGCCTTCGCCTCCATCCTTGCGAGGGCGGAGCTCTTTGCGAGCAAGAACGAGGTTGCGCCTTCCTTCTTTGACGGGATAGGGCAGGGCGTAGGCTTCCTTACCGCCCTCTGCATCATCAGTTTCTTCAGGGAGCTGCTCGGACTCGGATCGCTCTGGGGGCATGCGTTTGTTGCGTCGAAACCTCTCCTCATCATGATACTCCCGACGGGGGGATTTTTTGCAGTTGGTATTCTCATGGCTTTCTTTAACTGGATAGACATAAGGTTCTTCGGCGGCTCGGGTGCCTCCGGGGCGGCACACTAAGGAGAAAGAACAATGGAATTCGGCAAACTGTTTGAACTGGTAATAGCAGCGTCGCTTATCAATAACTTTGTCTTCACGAGATTTCTCGGGCTCTGCATCTTTTTCGGCGTATCCAAAAAAATGGAGACCGCTGTCGGCATGAGCATAACCTTTACCTCTGTCATGATGATCAGCGCCGCCCTGAGCTGGCTGATCTACTTTCTCATCATGATACCTCTGCATATTGAATTTCTGAAGATCGTGCTTTTTATCGGCGTTGTGGCGGCCTTTGTCCAGACATCGGACACGATCATGAGAAAGGTGAGCCCCGGGCTTTATTACAAACTCGGCGTCTATCTGGCCCTCATATCGACGAACTGCATTATTCTGGCCGTGCCTCTCATCAATGCGGAGCAGGGTTACAACCTTATTGAGGCCCTTGCCTTCGGTCTCGGCTCCGGCCTGGGCTTTGCCCTTGCGCTCATCATCATGGCCAGCATCAGGGAGAAGATCGAGCTGGCCGACGTGCCGAGGCCCTTCAAGGGGCTGCCTATAGCGTTTGTGACGACAGGCCTTATCGCCCTGGCCTTTACCGGCTTTTCCGGGCTGATAACCATGTAGTTATCTTGGGTAAATATAGTATTATATATATAAACCAGACTTTAACCGAGGTGAAATGATGTCAGACATAGGTGCGCAAGCTTTATTCATAATTCACCATCTTCTTCAGATGATCGCAAGTCATGTGCCGGTGCCTCTAGTGGCCGCCGGGGGGGGAGGAGAGGGACAGATGTCTATCGATGTCTTCTCGGTTATAAAGGTGACAGTGCTTTTTGTTGGCGGCGTTGCCGCCGTTTTCGGAGTCGGGCTGGCTGTTGCGGCAAAAAAATTCTCGGTCCAGGTGGACCCTAAGGTGGAACGTGTAAGAGATGTGCTGGCGGGCGCCAACTGCGGGGCCTGCGGATTTGCCGGGTGCCAGAGTTATGCCGAGGCTGTCGTGGCCAATCCCGATGTTTCGCCCAACCTGTGTACTCCGGGGAAAGGCGCTACCGCTGAAGCAGTCGCTCTGATAACCGGGAAAAAGGCGGAGGCGAAAGAGCCGGAATTTGCCCGGATCATGTGCCAGGGCAGCTGGTCCAAGGCCGTGAAGAGGTTCAAATATGAAGGTGTTCAGGATTGCCGGGCGGCCATTCTGGCCGGCGGCGGAGACAAGGCGTGCCGTTACGGCTGTCTGGGATATGGCACCTGTTCGAGGGTCTGTCCCTTTGGGGCCATAACGATGACCGACGACCATCTTCCTTTCGTCGATATCACGAAATGTACGGGGTGCCGCAAGTGCGAGGCGGCCTGTCCCACGAAGGTGATCGAAGTGCTTCCGGCTTCTAGGGAGGTCCTCGTCACCTGCCACTCCAAAGACAAGGGCGGCGACACCCGTAAAAACTGCCAGGTCGGCTGCATTGCCTGCGGCATATGCGTGAAGGTCTGTCCTTTTGACGCCCCTTCGGTCAATAACAGTCTTTCAAGAATAGACCTGGACAAGTGCAAGGTTTGCGGATTGTGCGTTTCGAAATGCCCGACAAAGGCGATCACGGACTTCATACCGAAGAGGTCGAAAGCGGTTATAAAGGATAACTGCATCGGGTGTCAGATCTGCGCCAAGGTTTGCCCTGTGAACGCACCTTCCGGGGAACTGAAGAAGATGCATGTCATTGATAAAAACGCATGTATCGGGTGCGGCATATGCACCGCAAAATGTCCCGTGCAGGCGATCGACGGCACCTTTAATGCGGCTGAAGTATTCGCTGCCGCGGCTGAGAAAAAGAAGGGCAAGGCGGTCGCCGCCTGACCGGAGTTGTGTATTCTAACCGGGGCCTTATCGCAAGGCCCCGTAAGAACTTGACCCCATTTCTTAACGTAATATATCTTTAGGTATGAATTTGCTTATGACTACAGCAACCCTTGTTATTTTAGTTGCAACATTTACTCTCTTGGTTAATCTCCCCTTCGGCCACTGGAGGAAGAAGACACGGAAGTTTTCCTTCAAGTGGTTCCTCTATATACACCTGCCCATACCGTTTATATTCCTGGCCCGGATATCTGCCCATCTTGGCTTCGTATACGTGCCTATATTCGTTGCGGCGGCAGTTGCGGGGCAGATACTCGGCGCAAGAATATAGGTCGGGTAAAATTGCTCTCGGCGGTCCTCTCAAGTCCAGGCAAAATAATATTAGAGGAGGCGGATATTCCGCGGCCCTCCGATGGCGAGCTGCTCGTTAAGGTCGCGGCGGCCCTTACCTGCGGTACGGATCTTAAGGCCTTTCTTAGGGGCCACTCGCTTATTCCGATGCCCGGTCCTTTCGGACATGAATTTTCGGGGATAGTGATCGGAAAAGGCAAGGGCGCCCGAAAGTTCAGGATCGGCGACCCGGTCATGGCGGTCCACAGCGCGCCGTGTCTTGACTGCGACTACTGTCGCATGGGGCTCTTTAATCTTTGCCGCAATATCATGTCTACTAAAGTGCTCGGAGCATTTGCGGAGTATGTTTTGCTTCCCGGACATATTGTGAAACAGAACGCCTTTATAAAGCCGGAGAATTTGAGCTTCAGCGAAGCGGCTTTCCTGGAACCGCTTGCCTGCGTCGTACATGGTATGGAGCCGCTGAATATCGGGAAAGGCGACACGGTTTTTATTATCGGAGCCGGTCCGATCGGACTTCTGCATCTGCTCCTCGCAAAGTCCAGGGGCGCAAAGGTCATGATCACGGGCCTCGAAGATGAAAGGCTGAAAGCGGCCAGGTCTATGGGCGCCGACCTTGCCTTCGATCCTTCCCATGCCGTCGGATACGTCAGGGACTTCACGAAGGGCATGGGTGCCGACTTTGTATTCGAATGCACGGGGCAGCCTTCCATATGGGAATCTTCAGTCGATTATGTGCGTAAGGGTGGAACAGTAGTACTCTTCGGCGGCTGCAAGTCCGGCTCCACGGTGAAGTTTGATGCGGCAAGACTCCATTACGACGAGATTACCGTCAAAGGGACCTTTCATTTCACCCCCGGGGATGTAAAGAAAGCCATGCTGCTTCTGAAAGAGAAGAAAATAAAAGTGAAGAAATTAATTTCGGGGACCTATGCGCTCAAGGACATCGGTGAGGCATTTCAGAAGCTGATGAAGGGCGAAGGCATAAAATACGCGATCGTCCCCTAGACATGCATTCTGAAGAAGCAACTCCGGACTTTTTAACACTGGTTTCAGAGCAAAACTGACATCCTGGCAGGGGATCCGAGATTCAGGGAATGAAAAGCTCTCCCTGGGATGCGGAATCATGGCAAAGTGCAGAAAGAAATACGGGTATGACTCAACAAATCTTTCCCGTCTGCAAAATGACATTCTTATCGCCTGCTCTGCCCTGAGAATATGTGAGTTTATGAATTTTCGTATCTATGGGCGCTAGTCCGCATTTTTCCTTTTCAGCAGTTCCTTGAAGCTGATTGCGTTTTTAACCGCCGAGGCTCCGTTGCAGTTGTTGAACATCGTAAAAACAGTCTTGGCGGTTGCAGCCGACTTTATAACAGGTGGAGCGAATTCCTCCAGTTCAGCATCTGAATAGAGATAGTCGTATCTCAGAGAAGTCTCAATTCCTCTTTTGAGCCAGTTTTCCCTGTTCCTGCCGTGGAACCTGAAATAGGCGATGTCGGTCGTCACTGCCGGCATAAAAGGAACGGTCGCCAGATTGGAGTATTGAGGTTCATCCGCAGAGACATATGTAAGACCGTTTTCGGCAAGAAAGCGCAGAAGCGGTTGGGCCCTTTCCGGCAAAAGCCAGCTGCCATGCCTGAACTCTACCGCGATATCCAGTCCCTGCATCAGTCTTTTGCAATCTACAAGTCTGTCCATATGCGCCGTACTATACTGAAACCACGGGGGAAACTGAAATACTATAACCCCGAGCTTGCCGGCGCTTATCAGCGGCGAAAGCGAGCACCTGAATCTTCCGGCGATGGATTCGACTAAGGCGGCATCTTTTACATAAACATACTTCCTGTCCCTTTCGGCGGCCGGAAGCGACTCCGCGATGTCGGGCGGCAGGGTCCTGGGGTCAATTCCGTGGCCTGTCAAGGCGCCGTATGCCTTTACGTGGAATACAAATTCTTGCGGCGTTCTCTCCGCCCATAGTGAAGAGGTAGCTGCGTTGGGGATGGCGTAGTATGTCGAATCCACTTCCACCGTCGAGAACTCCGCGGCGTAATGCCTCAGACGTTCTTCCGCAGTCTTCATTCCCTTTGGATAAAATTCGCCGCTTTTTATTAGAGATTTTTCAGTCCAAGAACACGTCCCCACCCGGATCATGATATCCTCCCTGGTTTACATTATAAGCTTGTTGCACAAATGCCGGTTAGAGACGAAAAACCATTTTATTATCAGACCTTATTATACATACCGGCGCCCTTCATGGTTGACCATCCGGTGGAGGAATACTCTGCCGACCGACATCGAAACCGGGGAAAAATGCTAAAATATCCTGATTATTAAGGATAGTTCGGCTTTCAAAGGGCGAAGACGGGCAGATGAAGGTTGCAAGGCTTTATAGTTTCGACGACATCCGGATAGAGGATATTCCCATACCTGAAATCGGAAACGGGGATGCGCTCGTCAGGACGCGCGCCTGCGGCATCTGTTCGGGCGACGTGATGCCCTGGTACATAGGGAAGAAAGCGCCGCTAGTGCTGGGGCATGAGCCGGCGGGGGAAATCGTGGAGGTCGGAAAGGATGTCACCTCTTTCGAAAAGGGAGAGAAGGTCTTTATCCATCACCACGCTCCATGCTTCACCTGCAGGTTCTGCAGACGGGGCGATTATGTGCAATGTTCCGAGTGGAAAGGTTCGCGCATCATACCGGGCGGGATCTCCGAATACATTCTGGTCCCCTCCCTGAATCTCGAAAACGACAGCATCGCCCTATCTGAAGGCATGAGCTTCGAAGACGGAACGCTGATCGAGCCCACGGCGTGCGTGGTCAAGGGCTTCAGACGCGCGCCGGTCAGGCGGGGAGATACCGTATTTATCATGGGGCTCGGTGTGATGGGCATGATACACCTGCTTGTGGCGAAGCATTACGGCGCGGGCAGGGTCATAGGCGCCGACAGGGTGAAGTTCCGGATGGATAAGGCGCTTGAATTCGGAGCCGACGAGGTCATTGATATATCTGCAAATGATGCAGGTGAAAGTCTGAAAGACATTACTAAAGGGGATATGGCCGAACTGGTCGTTGTAGGTCCCAACAGCGCAGATGCCATGATGCAGGGCCTGAGCTGCGTAAGAGCGGGAGGGCAGGTGCTTTTTTTTACCCCCGCAAAGCCGAACGAAAGACTCACGATCGACCCCAATCATCTTTATTTCAACGATATAAACATTATCACGAGTTACTCCTGCGGACCTGCCGATACTGCGGACGCCTTTGAACTGATCGAAAAGGGAGTCGTGTCGGCGAAAAAACTCGTTACTCACAGGTTTCCTGTTGGAAGGACGGGCGAAGCCTTCAGGCTTACCGCCGCCGCGGGTGATTCGCTGAAATGCATTGTGAGCTTTGACTGAACGAGGCAGGTATTTTTGATGGTTAAAAAGAAATCTGAAACGTCATTCTGCGAAATGCCCGACAAGAAGAAGAGCGCGCCGAGAAAAGCCAACCGGTCGGCTTTTTACCGGCACAGGGGCGAGTGCAGCTGGTACGGCATCGAGGATGAGCAATACAAGGTTGAAGGCGGGGGCTGGGCGGATGTCGTCAGGAGGGTATTGATAGGAACGCACGCGGAATCGACAAAATTCCATGTGAGATATTTCGAGATCTCTCCGGGCGGGTTCAGCAGCCTGGAGAGGCACAAACACGAGCATGTGGTGATATGCATAAGGGGCGAAGGCTTGGTCCGCACAGGCAGAAAGAAAAGAAATATGGGGTTTCTCGATACCGTTTACATTGCTCCAGACACGGTGCATCAGCTGAGCAACCCTTCTGATGAGCCTTTCGGTTTCCTGTGCATTGTAAACGCACGCAGAGACAGGCCGGTTGTACTGCGTTAGCTCGCGGGTCCGGAGGGAGGAATTCCTTGTTTTGTCCGAAAGCAATATTCTATTATATTAAGTTACGTTCAGGAGATTATTTTAATGGAAAAAGGAAAGAATAAGACATTAACCGACAGGATATGGGGTCTTTTCGCGTCCGTAAAGTTCGCCGCCGTAATATTCTCATTAATAGCGCTGACGTCGATCGTTGGGACGGTCATTGAACAGAACGCCGAACCGGCAAAGAACATTAAGATCCTTGCAAAGTTCTTTGGTGAGTCCGGTGCGCCGGCAGCCTATAGCGTCCTCGACAGGCTCGGCTTCATGGACATGTACCATTCATGGTGGTTCATCACCTTTCTCCTCCTTTTCGCGGCCAATCTCATAATCTGCTCGCTCGACAGAATTCCGCGGATATGGAAGATTGTCAGGGAGCCAATCCGGCCCCTCTCCCCGGAGCATATTGAGAAGATGTCGATAAAGAAGACTTTTACGGTAAAGGGCAAGCCGGCTCACGTCAAGGACCTCGCAACCCAGGCCTTCAGGAAGATCGGGTTCAGACCTTCCGAGTCATCTTCGGAAGACGGCGTGCAGCTTTATGCCGAGAAGGGCAATTTTACGCGTCTCGGCGTATATATCACTCATGCCAGCATACTCGTTATTCTTGCGGGCGCGATAATAGGCGTTGTCTTCGGTTTCAACGCGTTCCTCGGACTGCAGGAGGGAAAGACTTCGCCGTTTGCATACCAGTCCAACGACAAGAAGATACCCCTCGGGTTTGAGGTGCGATGCGATAAATTCGAGGTGCAGTTTTACGGAAATACCGACATGCCGAAAAGCTACAAGAGCTGGTTGACTATCTGGAAAAATGGCGTCGAAGTGGCGAGCAAGGCCATTGTTGTAAACGATCCTCTTACATATGAAGGTATTACCATTTATCAATCCAGCTTCGGTACGGTTCCGCAAAGTCTGGGGGACGGCATCGTAATGCTGAAGCTGGTCTCCAAAGACGGGAAGTCGGAAGATTTCAGCACGAGGCTGGGGGGCAGTTTCACCATCCCGGGGAGCGGAATAGAAGGGCATATCACAGATTTCAGCCCGGCTCTTACCGTGGACGACTCGGGAAAGCCTGTCACCTACAGTCAGAACATGGTTAATCCGGCGATATTCGTAGAATTTTCTGCTCCCGGCAGTCAACACTATTCCGGCTGGATCTTTAAGAGATTCCCTCAGACGTGGAACCTGCCCGACGGCAGCAAGGTGGAATTCCTGGATTACTGGGGTGTCCAATACACCGGCCTTCAGGTCAGGAAAGACCCCGGTCAGGGGGTTGTTTATGTTGGCTGCTTTATCCTGGCCTTCGGCCTCTTTGTCTCATTTTTCATGAGCCACAGACGGATCTGGATGTATATTTCCGAGGAGAAGGGCGGCACAAAAATACTGATAGGGGCTTCTGCCCACAGGAACAGGGCCGTTTTAGAGAAAAAGATAGAAAAACTGGCTACGGCACTCGGCTCCGGTCAGAAAGGGGAAAATTGATGGACAGTTCGTTCTTTTTTGGAATATCTACGATCGCGTATTTCCTGGCCATGGTGACATATATAACGTATCTGGGGTTCAAGAAAAAGCAGATCGGCCTGGTAGCGTCTGTTATAACGATCACCGGCTTTGTATCACAGACCATCGCGCTCATTCTCAGGTGGAAGGAGTTTTATGCTGTTGAACAGAGTTTCCTCCGTGCCGTTCCGCTTACAAACCTGTACGAGTCGCTTATTTTCTTTGTATGGTGCCTTATACTGGCATATCTCGTAATAGAGTTTAAGTACAAGAACCGCTCATTCGGGGCTTTCATCACCCCTGTTGCCGGTCTCGCCCTGGCCTTCATCGATCTTTCGGGCATGTCAAAGAGTATAGAGCCACTCGTTCCCGCACTCCAGAGCAACTGGCTTCTCGCACACGTCATGATGAGTTTTATTTCATATTCGATGTTCGGTATATCTTTCAGCACGGGCCTCATGTACCTGATCGTTCGGACCGAAAAAAGGAACGAACCCGCATACATTTTCTGGACGGTGATGCTGAGTATCTTCATAATCGTCCTTGCGGCGATGGGCCTTGATTTCCTCACTTTCAAGGTCGGCGGGCAGAGCCAGCAGGAGTTCTTGAAAAGCTATCTCTTCAAGGCGACCTTCCGCAGCAGTTCGGGCGCTGTGGAGACGGTAAGCTGGGTCGTCTCGGCGGCGTTTACTTTCCTCGTCTGGAGATACGGGGGAATAATGAAGAAAGTCATAAAGGGCTTCAATATTTCCGCGGAGATACTCGATGAAATTACCTATAAGCTGATAGCCATCGGCTTTCCCATTTTCACCCTTGGGGGGCTCATATTCGGGGCCCTCTGGGCCAACCAGGCATGGGGCAAGTACTGGAGCTGGGACCCCAAGGAAACATGGTCGCTTATAACATGGTTTCTATATGCCTTTTATCTGCATAGCCGGCTTATGCGCGGATGGAGAGGCAAGAAGGTCGCCATGGTAGCGGTCATCGGCTTTATCGCGGTCATTTTTACTTATCTCGGTGTGAACCTGCTGCTTTCCGGTCTTCACAGCTATGGGTCCCAATAGGGGACCCGGCGCGGCGGAAAAAGTCCGGCAGGACTTCCCGCTGTGATTTACGGAAAGATTGTTCCATAATGACAGGCAACCGGTCGCGGCGTGTTCATCCGTTCATACATTTGCACTTGACTAATGCCGTTAATTTAAACAACAATAACTGCAACCTATGAAGGCCTTGGTGACGGGAGCTGCCGGCTTCATCGGAAGCTATCTTACGGAAGCCTTGTTGAAGAGAGGTTACGAGGTGACCTGCATCTCAAGGGGCACCTCCAATCTCAGATGGATCGAACACCTCGATCTTAAATATATTTCCTGCGACCTTGCCGATATTGATTCCTGCGCCGACCAGGTGGCCGGCTTTGATTACATATTCCACCTTGCAGGACGCACCAAGGCAACGACAGAAAAAGAGTTCTTTTCTGCAAATGCGGTATGTACCGGGAAACTGGCGAATATTGCCGCAGAGAGAAATCCAGGGCTGAAGAGGTTTGTCTATGTCAGCAGTCTGGCTGCAGCCGGACCGAGCAGTGATGGAAAGCCCCTAAATGAAGACTGCGAGCCGATGCCTGTTTCGTTTTACGGGAAAAGCAAACTGGAAGGCGAGAGGGCTGTGCTTCGCCGCCGGGACGTGATGCCGATAACCATCATAAGGCCGCCGGCTGTTTATGGCCCGAGAGACGCCGATTTTCTCGTGATGTTAAAGATGGTTAAGAGGGGTATTATCCCCTATTGGGGAAAGCGTATATATTCGATGCTATACGTCCAAGACCTTGTTTATGGCAAAAAATTGACCGCCGAGAAGAAAGAAGGAGAGGACGGGACGTTTTTTTTGTCTGATGAGATGGTTTATACTAACGAGCATATTATTGAAGAGATATCTGCGGCGCTCGAAACAAAACCTCTAAAGATAAGGCTGCCTATGTCACTCGTGCCCTTTTTCGCCTTCCTGGGTGAAAAAATTAACAAAAAGAGTATAATTAATAGCGACAAGGTGAGGGAGCTTCGTTTTTCGAACTGGACCTGCGCCGTCGGCAAGGCAAAAAGCGAACTGGGATTCAGTTCAAAAACAACATTGAGGGAAGGGGTAAAATGGACGGCAGACTGGTACAAAATTCACCGATGGCTAT
>JBJKPE010000128.1:0-21052 GCA_046706685.1 Thermodesulfovibrionales bacterium
CCGCCGGATGGGCGTTGATTATTCTTTTTACAGAGTCCGGATTCAGATATTCGAGGGAGAAGGATATCTCCATGAAGATCTTCCTGCCGGCAATATGTCTTTCCACCTCGTCCCAGTCGTCCCAGGCGCCCAGGTGTGATGTCATAATCTTCAGATCAGGGAAGCTCTCAACGACCCTGACGATTTTTGCCGGATCGGCCTTCCTGATCCTCTCGAAGGCGAAGTCAAAGCCCGTGTGGATCAGGACGATCAGGTTCTCCCGTGAGATTTTTTCATAGATAGGGAAGAGCCTCTCGTCGTCGATCCGGAAATCCTGGTAATAAGGATGGAACTTTATCCCCTTAAACCCTTCTCTCTTTATTTCGGATATTCTCTCGGAAAATTGAGGGTCCTGCGGATGCAGGGAAGGGAAGGGAACGATCCTCTCAGACCTGATTTTTCTGCACCACGACAGGATTGGGTCGAATTGAGAAGGTTTGGTAGCAATGGAGCAGACAACGCTCTTTTCGATGCCGGAAACGTCCATTGAACGGAGAAGAGACGAGATCTTGCCGTCGAGGCGGGGCTTGACGCCTCCTTCCTCCGTGAGTAAACTCATGGCCCGATCTGCAAGTTCATCGGGAAAGGCATGGGTATGAAAATCGATGATTCCCTTCATAACGGTAATTATTATAGGCAAATCTGTGCGCCAAGAGCAAAGGAGCCCCGGTAATTCAGTCATGACCGGAACCTGTCTCAAAACTGATTCTTTGCCATATGACCCAGGGATTACCATGCCGGCATAAAAAGGACTTGACTTTAATGGTCCGGTGAAATTAATATTTCACCACCTCGAATAGAAGATTTTCATCCTCGGGGAGCCGGTTGCTCAGTTTGGAATCTCTTGATTTATGTTACCCATAATTTTTTGCTGCATATATAAAAATACTGAACTGAAAGGAGGAGAAGCATGAAAAGATTTATCGCAGTTTTTCTGGCTCTGCTTTTAAGCAGTATTGCGTATGTTTCTTCCGCGCGGGCTGCTGATGACAGCTTCACTTACGGAGCGGACCTGAGACTGAGGCAGGAGGTATGGGACGACGTCGTTGCTCTCGGAACCATCCCGTCACAGCCGGACAGAAATTTCTTTCGCTTCAGGTTCAATCTGTGGGGAAATCTCAAACTGAACCCGGACAACGATTTTTACCTCAGGCTCACCAGCGAGCCCAAGTATCACCTCGGGCCGTACAGGCCTGGTCCTACCTTTAGGAAAGTGGAAGAGGATGAGATTGTTGTTGACAACCTTAATTACCAGTCGAAGAACGTTTTTAACCTTCCGATAGATGTCAAGATAGGCCGGCAGGATTTTATCGGCCCTACAGGCTACGGTGACTATTTCCTGATCCTGGACGGTACCCCAGCCGACGGTTCGCGGACTTTCTACTTCAACGCCGCGAAGGCAACGGTCCATATGGGCAAGAACAATAGTGTGGACCTGATCTACATCACCGATCCCAGCTACGACGTCTACGCTCCGTCGATATTCGCAGCCGCCAAGAGGCAGTTGAACGTTTCGAACGAGCAGGGATTCGTTGCTTACGGCAAGAGCAAGATCAGCGATAACCTGACGGTGGAACCCTATTACATGTACAAGAAGGAGCAGAGTTTTAAGGTGGCTCACTATATTCCCGATCTCGACATCAACGCCGTAGGGGCCAGGGTGGTTGTTTCCCTCGGCACGTGGAATATAAGAGGCCAGTATGCTCACGAGTGGGGCGAGTATGGCAGCGGAGGTCCCTGGGAAAAGAGACGGGCCAACGGCGGTTATGTTTTCGTCGGACGCCAGTATAACGATATCGCCCTGAAACCTGGATTCGACATAGGTTATGTCTACCTTTCGGGTGATGACCCCAATACCAAGACGAATGAGTCATGGGACCCCCTCTTTTCGAGGGCGCCCGAATGGAACGAACTCATGATCTATACCTATATTTATGAAACGCTCGACCTTGGCGGCGCCATACCGGGCTATTGGACAAACCTCAACCTGTACGAGGCCAAATTCAACATGAGCCTTACGCCAGACACCAAGCTGGACTTATCATACCAGTACCTGACGGCGCCTGAGAGTACTGTCGGTCTTAATCCTGCCATGTTTTCGAACAGCGGCAAGACCAGGGGGCATCTGCCTACCGCCATCCTTACCCACACCTTTTCGAAGAAGGTCAGCGGGATGGCACAGCTGGAATACTTCGTGCCTGAGAGCTTCTACTCCGACCAGGCCCACAATGCCACGTTCCTGAGGCTGCAGATGATGTTCAAGATATAGCGGGCGGTTTCCGTGCCCCAGAGCGGCGCGGACTACATTTGCTGAAGTGATAAAACCCCGCCCTCCGGCGGGGTTCTTTTTTTGCCTGCAGGCAGCTTATCCCCTTGACAGGAGGGGGAGTAAACGGGATACTTTTCATGTTGCAGACAAGGAATGAGCGGGGAGGCTGAATGAAGATAAGATTTCTCGGAGGTACAAGGACGGTCACAGGCTCATGTTTTTATCTTACGGGAGAACACCGGATACTCGTCGAGTGCGGAATGTATCAGGGGCATGGAGCTGATGAAATAAACAAAAGGGAATTCGAGTTCGACCCCTCCCGCGTCGACTGTCTTTTCCTGACCCATTCACACCTCGACCATGTCGGGCTGGTCCCGAGATTGGTAAAGGAGGGGTTTACCGGAAGGATCATCACGACGGGGGCCGCGGCCGACATCACCGGACTGATACTTTACGACTCGGCCCATATACAGGAATCGGATGCGGAGTGGTACAACAAAAGGGCACTGCGGTCGGGAGGAGACCTTATAGAGCCTTTATACACCTCGGCCGATGTCGACAGGGTGTTGCCTCTTTTCGAGCGCAAAGAGTATGACAGTATCGAGACGCTATGCGAGGGGATACGCTTCAGGTTCGTTAATGCCGGCCACATCCTCGGCTCATCGGTCCTCGAGCTATGGTACCGGGACGGCGGGGCAGAACGAAAGATCGTATTTTCTGGAGATATAGGGAAGAAGGACAACCCCATTGTCAATGACCCCGCTTTCGTGAGGGAGACCAATTATCTCACCGTAGAATCGACTTACGGTAACAGGAACCACAAGAGCATGGAGAGTTCGGTAGATGAACTCGTCAACGTCATAAAGACTACGTTCAGAAAAGGCGGGAATGTCATTATCCCTTCATTTGCCCTGGGGAGAACGCAGGACATCCTCTTCGTCCTGAATAAGCTGGTAAAGGAAAAGAGACTTTTCAGGATCGATGTGTTTATTGACAGTCCGCTCGCTGAAGGCATCACGCGTGTGTATGAAACCCATGAGGAGTTGTTCGACGAGGAGGCGAAGCGTCTGTTCAACACGGAAAGCACGGAAGGCATGCGGATCCGCTTCACGAAGAGCGTTGAAGACTCCATGGCACTGAACAAGATCAAGAAGGAGGCGATCATTATCGCCAGTTCCGGCATGTGTGAAGGGGGCAGAATTCGCCATCATCTCAAGCATAACCTCTGGAGGAGCGAGTGCAGCGTGGTATTCGTGGGTTATCAGGCGGAGGGGACTCTCGGGAGGGAGATCATAGACGGCGCCAGGACGGTTGAATTCCTCGGTGAAAAGATAGTGGTGAGAGCGGGCATCCACACGCTGGGCGGATTTTCTGCTCACGCCGACCAGACGGAACTCGTCGACTGGATATCCAGGTTCACCAGCAGACCCGAGATCTTCATTGTCCACGGCGAAGAACAGGCATCCCTCGATTTCCAGGCCTTAATCGACGAGAGGTTCCATTATAAGACCCACGTTCCCGAGAGGGGGCAGGAGTTCATGATATGAGTCGAAAACTGTATTTCGCAGTAAAGCATAAGCATTTGACTTGACCCTGTTGGCAGGGGCTTTTTTGCCTGATGACGGGCTTGAGTTGGTGGATTGGACGAATATTGGCACCGTTGGTTACAAAAGGTCGCTATTAATGTGTCTGATGGAAACAAATGTGCCGCCGGTCGGCACTCTTCAAATCCTCTGATTCTGTTATGATTCCGTATCAATAGCCGCAAGCATCTTATTCCTGCCTTTGACACAACAAAAAATAAGGGCTTTCGTGCAATTCCCGAGAAGATCCTTCCCAAAATCTGCTCAATGGCATATATGTTGCTAATTTCTTCGACAGCAGCAGTTAGTTAGAAAAGATTTATTTCTTATTGCCCACCAGCTTCTGTAAGTGAGGCAGCGAAGCTTTGCCCTTTATGGTTAGATATTACAGGTGTCATAAAGAATGCGTGTGAAGATAAAACCTTAATCCTTGACTATGGAGGTGCCTTATGAATACGGATAGTTGGCTGAGAATTAATACACCGAGGGTTGTCCATGAAACAATCGATGGCGAAACAGTGATATTAAACCTCGATAACGGTAACTATTACAGCCTGTTAGGGCTCGGCGCTCAAATATGGAGATATATCGAAAATGGTGCGCCGGTATATGAGATTGTCGAAAAAGTGAAAAACGATTATGCCAGCAATGGAACGGACGTAGACGGATCTTTGAAAAAGTTCGTATCGGAACTTTGCAGGGAAGGTCTCACAGTCTCTTATAAAGCCGATACGAACGAGGGCTTCCGGTGGCCCGCTGAAATAGGATCACCGGACGCAAATGGGGATAAGCGGCTTTTTTTTAGTGTGCCGGTCCTGAATAAATATAGTGACATGCAAGACTTGCTTTTACTGGATCCGATCCATGATGTTGATGAAGAAGCCGGATGGCCGACTAACAAGGCACCCCGGCAATAAGTAGAACCTGTCTCAGGATTGAATTTCTGCCGTAATCGGTTTGTTTGAGTCGGCCGGTGCCACTCTGTGCGACTCGCTTCGATCGGGAATCCATGTTTTTCAGGGTCTTAAAGAGGAGTCGATGTCTCTTGCTGTTCATGATGATAACGTCACAACAACAGGGGGTCTGCATTGATCTTTACGAGAACATCCAGACAATTGACTGAAGATAACCCATTCGCGACAAAAAATCAGGAGTTGCTTCTGCGTGCAGCTCTCTTCAACGGGGCCGATGCGGTTAAAGCCTGGAAAGAATGGGAAAGCGGTGTCGACTGGGACGGGCAGATCGACAATGGGTCATTTCGTTTGCTTCCTCTCCTTTATATGAATTTAAAACGGCTCGGAATAAGGGATCCTTTAATGAGCAAACTGAAAGGGATCTATCTCAAGTCATGGTATAAGAACCAAAGGTTATTTTTCGAAGCAGGCAGAATTATAGATTATCTGCACGGTGAAGGCATTCAGACGATTGTGCTCAAAGGGGTCCCCCTGGCGATACTTTACTACAAAAACTGCGGTGTCAGGCCGATGAGTGACGTTGATATCCTTGTTCCTGCTTCTCAGACATTACTGACATCCGACGCGCTGCAAAGGGCTGGTTGGGACCCATCGACCGATGAATCACTGGACGTCCCTATGAAGTATCGTCATTCTCAAAAGTTTGTCGGCGAATCAGGGACGGAGATAGACCTTCATTGGAACCTTATTATCGAGTCCACCAGGGTCGGCACTGCCTCTGTTTTCTGGGACAAGGCTGTTCCAATTAAGGTACAGAATGTACCCTCTTACGCGCTGGACCCGACGGACATGCTTTTCCATGTAATTGTTCATGGCATAAAGTGGAACGAGGAACCACCCATTCGCTGGATTGCAGACGCTGTGACCATTATGCGATCTCCCGACCTGCGCATAGACTGGTCGAGGATAATCAGCCACGCAAAAAAATATATGGTCTGTCTTCAGATAAAGGAAGGTTTAAACTACTTATATGAGAAGTTTCGGGCACCGGTGCCAAAGACGGTCATGGACGATATTGGCGCTATTCCCGTGTCATATCTTGAACGATTTGAATACCGGCGTTTAATAAGCAATGGTGAGTATTATAGCGGTACGCTTTTGGGCGGGTTCCCGGCTTATCTTGTCGAATATCTGCGATTAACGAGGGATTCCGCTTTTCTCCCGGCGTTCGCCGGATTTCCCAGATATCTCCAACACGTCATGCAGAAAAAAAATATGAGACATCTTTTGTCTCACCTCGCAGTAAGGGGCATAAGAATTTCAAAGGAAAAATTGCTGCGGGAGCTCGTGTCTCACAGTGCCCATTCAGATCGGTAAACCTGCCATCCGGCACAGCATCGGAAGAAGAGTCAGATCCGGAAGAGTCGACCAATTCGTTTTTGATGAATAAGCCAACTGATAAAGAGCCGAGCAGACCGTTTTTTGATCGAGCGGCATGGCGTTATTTTGTCGGATTTTATCGGGGGCAACGAAGGCGTCTCGCGTTGAGCGCTGTTATATCTGCCGCCCAGTCGCTCATAATAGTGCCTACACTGCTTCTTGTCCGCTACGTATTCGATGTGGCTATCCCACAAAAGAACATCCGCCTCCTGGTGCTTATCGGTATCGGTATTTTTGTATTTCGTCTCATAAATTCAGCCGTTTCCCTTTGGATAAGATCTGTAAACATCTCCATCATAAAAAATGCCATTTTTAATTTACGTGAAGATCTCCTGAACAGAATATACAGGTTTTCGCGCGCCGTTCATACACAGCTTGACCAAAAGACAACTCATGCCAGGATTGTGCAGGATACTGAGCGGATTAGCAACATGAGTGATGCACTTATTTCACGCCTCATTCCTTCTCTTTTCACCAGTCTGGCGCTTTGCATCATTCTACTGTTTCTCAACTGGTTTCTTTTTCTCATCATGATCTCACTCTTTCCGGTAATCTTCATGGCAAACCGACATACCGGAAAGCTGGTCAAGGAAAAGGTGTTCAAATTTCAACGGGCCTTTGAAGCATTCAGCAAGGGCATGATGTTTGCCCTGAGACACATGGATTTGACGCGGGTCCAGACCGCGGAAGAACAGGAAATCAGACGACAAACCGGGACGCTGGCAGACTTGAGAGCGAAAACGGGAAAGATGGCTTTTATCTACGCTGTTCACGGGAATGTGCAAACAATTCTGACCGGCCTTTCCGGGATTATAATTCTTGTTGTGGGGGGAATAACGGTGGCAACCAGGTCTATAACGATCGGGGAGTTTATATCGTTTTATGTCGCGGCGGGATATCTTAACGGGTATATAGATACAATCACGAAGTCGATCGCCGATATTATCGCCGGGAATGAATCGATCGTTACGCTGCATCAATTGGCCGCAACAAAGAATATCCAGCCCTATGCGGGGAAGAAACAAATTCCTTTCAGAGGTTTTCTTTCCCTGGAATCCGTGTCTTTCAGGTATGAAGATCAGCCTGTCCTCAAGAACGTCAGTCTCAGCCTGCAGCCGCACTCAAGGGTGGCAATAATCGGGGCAAACGGCGCCGGCAAAAGTACCATGACACATCTCATCCTGGGCTTTTATGTGCCGTTGGCAGGCGGGCTTTATGCGGATGATGTCCCCTACGAGGAAGTGGATATTGTTCATCTAAGAAAACAGATCGGCGTCGTCATGCAGGATTCAGCCCTGTTTTCCGGAACGATTCTCGAAAATATCAGGAATGGCTCGACGGAGACCGACAGAAAAAAAATAACACGGGCGGCGAAACTCGCGATGGCGGACGATTTTATCCGGAAGATCCCTGAAGGATATGATGCGCACATCGGTGAAGACGGCGTTCTTCTCTCGGGAGGTGAGAGACAGCGCCTTGCACTTGCCCGCGCTCTTCTTCGCGGACCGAGATTGCTGATACTGGATGAGCCGACGAACCACCTTGACAGGCAGGCGGTCGGAGAACTTTTGACTAACCTTGACGACCTCGATGACCGTCCCGCGATTTTGATGATCAGCCACGATATGGATGTTGTCGGGCATGTCGACGAGGTTTACCGTCTCGAAAACGGCATGCTGATGCCCCATGTTTTGATGCCGGTAGCTCCGTAAGCACCCCGTGTCCCGGGCGAATAAGCGGCTGTCCCGCAGGTAAGCAATAGTTTCTTCTTTTGTCGAAAAATATCAGCGAAGAAAGGGGCTTCTGATAAATGGACATACCTCAGAAAACGGAAACCGAACAACTCGCATTTTTTCGGGCCTGCTATCAAAGGTTTGAAACAGCAAGGGATAAGGCCGGAGAGTCCTCTCATTTCTATCGGATAGGCGGCACCATAGTGCGTCTTTTGTTCGCGGGAACTAATATGGTCCCTTATCTCACCCCTGCTCTGGAGCATCTTCGGATACCTGAAATGGATACGCCGGACGTCACCCTCTGCATCTGGGACAGTGATTCTACAAATACGAAAATGGTCTCTCCGCCCTTCAAATGGGACTGCTTTACCGACAGAGGCGACATCTGGGGCTTTAACAGCAGACGCATTAAGACAGCTTTCCACTGGATTGAGTGTTCGCTCAATCTGATGGATCTTGAAACTGGCACCGGAATTTATTGGGTGCAGACGGCCGACAGCTTGCCATATTGGGTGCATGCATCTCCCTTGCGCACACTTTTTCATTGGTGGATGGAGAAGAACGGATGCCAGTTGCTCCACGCTGCTGCAGTGGGGACGGAGCAGGGGGCCGTACTCATTACAGGGAAAGGTGGCATCGGCAAATCCACAACCGCCCTTTCCTGCCTGCAGTCAGATCTTTATTACCTGGCAGACGACTATGTCATTGCGCGCGTGGAGCCGGAGCCGCTTGTTTACAGTTTGTACAGCACGGCGAAATTAAATGCCGATCATGTACTGAACTTTCCCGATTTAAAGAGATTCGTAACAAACCCCGACAAGCTGGATCAGGAAAAGGCGGTTATGTTTCTCTATCCTCATCTCAACGAGAAGATTGTGCCGGAAATGCCGCTGAAGGCCATTTTGACACCCCGCGTAATGAGCCGGGACGAAACCGGGACGAGCGCGGTGTCCAGATGGACAATCGAGAGAGCATTGTCGTTTACAACAATGTCGCAGCTGCCCTGTGTGGGTCGCCACACCCATGACTTCGTTACCAGATTGTCGGCGGCCTTGCCCAGTTATGTGCTGGAACTCGGACGGAACCTTAAAAAGATTCCCGCTGCCATTTCAGATGTTCTGGCCGCGATGCCGGCTCACAGGCCCTTCCATGACCCCGCTCCGTTATTTCCAGATATCTCCGGCAAGAGGCCTTTAGTCAGCGTGGTCATACCTGTTTTCAACGGCGAAGGCTTTATTGCGGATGCGGTGAACAACGTGTTGGCCCAAAATTATCCTGCTCTCGAAATCATCGTTGTTGATGACGGTTCCACAGACGGTACGGGGGAGACTGTCGGCAGACTTCCAGCCGATATTCGCTATTTCAAGCAGGAGAACGGCGGACCGGCTTCCGCCCGGAATCGGGGCATAAGAGATGCGTCCGGGGAATTTCTGGTCTTTCTCGATGTCGATGATCTGTGGCCGGAAAATAATTTGATCATATTGGTCGATAAAATGCTCCAGGAACCGGACATGCAGGTCATCACCGGGTATGCTCAGCTCATGCAAAAAAATGCAGAGACCGGTGAGTATGATCTTGACGGAAACCCCATGGATTCTTTCAAACATTATATCGGAGCCGCAATCTACCGGAAGACTGTTTTCAGCAAAGTGGGGTTATTTGACCATACTCTCAGGTTCGGAGAAGACTCGGACTGGTTTACACGGGCCAATGAATTAAAAGTTAAAGTGAAACGACTGGAGGAGATTACCCTATATGTCCGGAGGCACAGCCAGAATATGACCCGGGGCAAAGACCTTGTCGAGTTGGGTGCTCTGAGGGTCTACAAAAAGTCTCTCGATCGTGTACGTTCGCGGGCGAGGGAATTGCAGTGTTGTCGGACAAGTCGGGATTATCAATCCCGCACTGCCTGAATCATGATCAAATCTTTTTTTGAGAGGAGGCACTCCCGCACTCCCGCGGAAAAAAAAAGAATCGTCTTGGTTGGGGGGCTGGGTACCATCGGAAGAATTCTCCAAGAAGGACTTTCTGATGATTATGAACTGATCATCCTGGATATTTCGGAACCTTCGAAAAAAAATAAAAACGTCATCAGGTGCGATGTGGCAAGGATCGATCAGCTAATGTCAGCTATCCCGGAAAATGTTTACGCATTGGTAAACTTGACGCAGGTCGAGGATCAGTCTCCCGTCTCCGATGAGAAAGGGGTCCGCCTCTGCAGCGATGTCTATGTCGTCGGTGCTTACAATGTACTTCTGGCGGCCGCAAGGAAAGGCATAAAGAAAGTTGTCTTTGCCAGTACCAACCATGTTACAGGCTCATATGAAGCCGGAGGGCTTTCTTCTCTCGGGCGCGAGATAAGAGCCGACGATTACCCTCTCCCTGACAGTGTATACGGTGCTATGAAATTATGCGGGGAACTATTCGGTTATATTTTTTCCAGAGAGAAGAACATCTCTGTTACTTGCCTCAGGATAGGAACGGTAGTAGAAGATGAGGTGTCTTTTCTCCGGTCTGACGACAGAGCGCATCGAACGATCCTGAGCAAGACCGACACCGTCGACATATTCAAAAAAGCGATCGAGACAAAGATAAAATATGGCGTGTATTACGGCGTTTCCGACAATCCCGGCAAACCCTGGAACATATCTGATACCGTGGACAGGCTTGGGTTCTGTCCCAGAATAAATTCCGAGTCTCTTCTTGATGAGACTGGGGGAAAGAGCAAAAAATATGTCAAAGCAGGCTGATTTTCCCGGGAACAGGCCCCTGGTGAGTGTCATCGTACCCGTTTATAACGGGGCGCGATATCTCCGCGCGGCGCTGCAAAGCATCTTTGAACAGGATTATTACCCCATTGAGGTTATCGTAGCGGACGACGGTTCTACTGATAATACGGCTGCAATTGTCAGATTATTTCCCGACGTGACCTATGTAGGTCTTGAACACAAAGGAGTGGCATCAGCACGGAATGCCGGCCTTGAACGTGCTCGCGGCGAATTCATCTCCTTCTTGGACGCCGATGATCTATGGACCCCTCAAAAGACAAGCCTGCAGATGAGCTACCTTCAAGGCAATCAACACGTGGACTGTACCGTGGGACATAACAGGTGTTTCAGGGAACCCGGTGTTTCAACACCAGAATGGTTGCCCCGAAAATATTTTGAAGATATTTGCGTCGCCAACTGCAGCCTCTGTGCACTTCTTGCTCACCGCTTTGTTTTCGAAAAGGTCGGGTCTTTCAACCCCCAGCTCCGCTCAGGGGAAGACATGGACTGGTTCATGAGGCTGCGGGATAAGGGCATAACGTTGGAAACACTTCCGGACGTCCTTTTCCTGAGACGGTTCCACGACAGCAACATGACCTATGAGGCAAGGGATGACCGTTCACATCTGGTTAATATCTTTAAGGCTTCAATTAATCGCAAGCGCAGAATTGAAGAGTGAGTTATAGGAGGACAAATGGGAAAAAAAGAATCTCTGGTGAGTGTCATTATCCCCGTATATAACGGCGAGAAATATCTGTCTGAAGCCATTGAAAGCGTTCTGGCGCAGAGTTACGGGAATAAAGAAGTAGTCGTCATCGATGACGGCTCGACAGACGGAACTGCAGAGGTAGTCTCAAGATATTCTCCCACTGTGAGATACTGTTACCAACCAAATGCCGGTACGGGAACGGCGCGAAATCACGGTGTAGAAGAGGCCCGGGGAGACTTTTTTTCGTTTCTGGATGCCGATGATCTCTGGATGCCGGACAAACTGAGACTTCAAATGGCGGCCTTTGGTGACAACCCTGAAACCGAGATTGTATTCGGTCACGTCAAACAATTTTACAGTCCCGACCTGGATGAGGCTGCTAAAAGCAAAATACTCTGCCCGGATGAAGTAGTGCCAGGATACCTGCCTTATGCAATGGTTATAAAACGGGCCGCATTCTTTCGGGTCGGTATGTTTGAGACGAACTGGCGGGTGGGGCAGGATGTCAGTTGGATCATGCGGGCCAGGGAACAGGGACTGCGGATGCTGATGCTGCCGGACCTGATATATATGAGACGTCTTCATAAGAGCAATAAGGGCATTACCCACCGACAGTTCATTAACGATCGGGTAAGAATTCTGAAGGCAGCCCTGGACCGCAGGCGGAAAATGGATAACGATGCCCCCGGCAATCGTTCAGTGGGAGTCGATGTCGAGGGCGGGTCCCTCGCCGGATCATCACACGTGGAAGGCAAGTGACAAACCGAGCAACCGGTGTATGTATTTTCCGGTTTCACATCATTCTTTCACCTCTCCTTATCTGTGAGTGGTCTGTAGCTTGGATATCGAACAAGTTTATTTTGAGGATTACGGAGGTAAGATTATGAATTTGAACTTCGGCAGTGAATTAAGGAAGAGTCTGGCGGAAAGAGAGATTATGCCGTTTATAGGAGTGTACGATGTATTTTCGGCAACGCTGTCGGCGAGATATTTCGACGGAATCTTTGTGAGCGGCTACAGCTTCGCCGCCAGTTTTTACGGCATGCCGGACATCGGTCTTATCTCCTGGTCGGACATTGTGGCATTTGTCCAGCGTGTCAGAACCATCCTGCCCCGACAGCACATAATTGTAGACATCGACGACGGGTATGGCGATGTTGAAGTGGCCTGTCATGTGACCGCACTTCTTGAATCCATGGGAGCCACGGGCATCATTCTGGAAGACCAGAAAAGACCCAAACGATGCGGTCATCTCGACAGCAAACAAATCCTGGACCTTGACCAATACCTGAAAACACTCGAAAGAGTCATCTCGACCAGAAAGGACATGATCGTTGTTGCCCGCACGGATGCTCATGATTTTGATGAGATCATAAGAAGGGTGAAGGCATTTGATAAGACAGGGGCAGACTGGCTCCTGGTTGATGGGGTTTCCAATCTCGATCTGGTCGGGGCAGTCAGGTGTTATACGAAGAAACCTCTTGTCTTCAACCACATTGTCGGCGGTAAATCCCCGGCATTGACCCTGAACGAACTGAAAGGGCATGGAATTTCAGCTGTCTTGTTCAGTACTCCCTGCCTCTTTGCCGCTCAGGCGGCTATCCAGGAATCGATGGATACCCTTCGGTCAACAGACGGATTCCTGACGGCGGAAAATACGCTATGCGCCGACCTGGCATCTTGCCAGGCCGTCCTTGAACAGAATTTTGTCCGGCGCAGCACCCCTTCGGAGATTCAGCATGCATGACATGCCCGATCTTGTTCCCGGCTCTTCCTTGATGGGACCGGTCATTAGTGAAAAAATTCCCGCGGCGGGGCGGGAGGAACGGAATATTTTGCGCAGGGCAAATGGCCCGCCTGCCAGGGATTCCATCAGGGAGTTTCTGGATGACGCAGCAACAATTTCAGCCTCCCCCTGCATTCTCGCCCCGGACCGGGAACCGCTCACGTACGGACAGTTGTGCCGCCATATTGCTCATCAGGTTGCGCTGCTGAATAATTACGGATTGGGCAGAAATGATCGGGTAGCAGTAATCCTTCCTAATGGCCCTGAAATGGCGCTGACTTTTTTGTCTGTCATTGCGGCGGCAACCTGTGCCCCTTTGAACCCTTCTTATCAAAAGAAGGAACTGGAGTTTTACCTGTCCGATATAAATGCCAGGGCAGTGATAGTTCTTGCCGGAACAGAATCTCCGGCACGTTCAGTCGCCAAATGCAGGAACATTCCGGTTATAGAACTTATCCCTCTGAAAGAAGGGGCGGCAGGGTTATTCAATTGTGAACTTGCCGGTCATATATCGCCAAATGCAAGAACAGGCCTTTCATCGCCCGACGATACAGCTCTTATTCTCCACACTTCCGGTACAACGTCCCGACCCAAGATCGTCCCTTTAGCGCAGAAAAACCTGTTTGCATCGGCATTTAATGTAAGTGCGGCGCTGCAGCTTAGCGATGCCGATCGCTGCCTCAATGTAATGCCCCTGTTTCATATCCATGGGCTGATAGCCGCACTGCTCGCCTCAATTCACGCCGGAGGGAGTGTTATTTGCACGAGTGGTTTTTCGGACAGGAAATTTCTTGACTGGACGGAAGAACTTCGACCGACATGGTATACAGCCGTTCCTACGATCCATCAGATGGTCCTTAAGTTGACCGAAGAAAATCCGGCCCAGGCACAAAAAGCGAAATTCCGCTTCATTCGGTCTTCATCATCTCCGCTGCCACCTGTTGTAATGGAAAGACTGGAAAGTACGTTCGGGGTCCCGGTTCTCGAGGCCTACGGCATGACAGAGGCGGCCCATCAGATGGCAAGCAACCCCATGCCTCCGCTCAAGCGCAAACCCGGCTCAGTGGGACTGCCCGCCGGCCCTGAAATCGGCGTTATGGATGAAGACGACAACCTGTTACCCAACGGAGAGACGGGTGAGATTGTGATAAAAGGGGTAAACGTGATGCGGGGATATGAGAATAACCCCGGCGCCAACGGGAAGGCGTTTTCCCGTGGATGGTTCAGAACCGGCGATGTCGGCCATCTGGACGAAGAGGGATATCTTTATATTTCGGGCCGTCTCAAGGAGATCATTAATCGTGGAGGCCAGAAGATCTCACCCCGTGAAATCGACGAGGTTCTCCTGGAGCACCCCGCCGTTTCACAGGCAGTAGCGTTTGGCATGTCTCACAGCCGCCTCGGCGAGGCTGTAGCTGCCGCTGTGGTGCTGGAGAAGGGACAAATTGTCAGCGAAAGAGCTCTTCGGCAATATGTTGCCGACCGGCTGGCTCCCTACAAAGTGCCTCAGCAAATACTTCCTGTTGACAGCATTCCGAAAGGTCCGACGGGAAAGGTGCAGCGTATAGGGCTGGCTGAAAAACTGTCTCACCTGTTAAAGCCCCAATATGCCCCCCCTGAATCGAAAACTGAAATGGTTATCGCACAGTGCTGGCAAGAGCTTCTCGAACTGGACCGGGTGGGAAGGCATGACAATTTCTTTACATTGGGCGGAGACTCCCTCCTGGCCATGCAGGTGACGGTCAGCCTGTCGGAAAAGTTAAAGTTTGAAGTACCGTCTCTTACCATTTTCCAGTTCCCGACTCTGACAGAACTGGGTAGAGCTATTGATGAAAGACGACAGATGACGCCGGAAGAGATCGACCTTCAGCACTCAACTACCCTGCATCCTGTTAAACCCACCGGCACGAAGCCGCCTTTTTTCTGGTTTCACTCGGAGCTCATTTCTTTTCTGGCGGACTATCTGGGAGAGGATCAGCCTTTGTATGCGCTGATGGCGCATGGTATTAACGGAAGGCGCGCACGCTGCAGGAGTCTTAGTGAGATAAGCGCCCACTACTTAAGGGAGATACGGTCTGTTCAGCCGTCGGGGCCATATTTTCTTGGCGGCTTTTGCTGGGGCGGTCTGGCGGCTTTTGAAATAGCACACCAATTGCTGCAGCAGGGAGAAGATGTCGGCTTATTGTTTGTTGTCGAACCATTGCTTTCAAACGGACATTCGGAGGTTAAAAAAATCTATCATCGGATCAAACGATACGGTATCGAACTTGCCCGGCGACCTTTTTCCGGACAAATGTTGTACCTGGCAAAAGACCTGTTGAGAAGGTTGTATGTCTTTCGGCTCATGGCCGAAGCTTACCTGAGAACGGGTCGTCCAATGCCGATTTTTCTTAGAATAGAGTATGCCCTCGATGTTATTCACGAGGCTGCCCACGATTACGTCCAGAGACCCTTCCCGAAGGACATTGTGGTTATTCAGGCCGAAAAAGGCCTCCATCCGGCCGACTCGGACTGGAGCCATCTGGCGGCCGGTCAGGTAACGGTGAAATCTGTTCCCGGCGCCATTCATATGGATATGTTGGAGAAACCGTGCACCGGCATCTGGGCCAAGTGGCTGAATATGCATCTCAACAGGGCACAGTCGGATAATGCAGGCCGGGATTCATGAAAGGATGCCATTTTGACCTAAGAAAAGTGTCTGAAACCGGTCAGCCCGGAGTACAGGCTATGACTGCTCCTTTGAACAGAGATAAAAAGATCCAGAAGATGAGGCCTGCGGGGAAGTTTGCCCGCATTCCCACTAACCACAAGGAAAGGCAGGCTGCGAAATACGGCGGCGTTTGTCACATAGAAGGGCCGCATTTTGAAA
This sequence comes from Thermodesulfovibrionales bacterium, assembly GCA_046706685.1. Taxonomy (GTDB): domain Bacteria; phylum Nitrospirota; class Thermodesulfovibrionia; order Thermodesulfovibrionales; family UBA6898; genus JARRRD01. Next base: position 16,111 of record JBJKPE010000128.1, read on the forward strand.
AGAAGGTGGCACTCACTTTTGATGACGGGCCTTCCGATCTTACGGAGATGCTGCTGGACCTTGCTGAGGAGTTTGGCATAAAGGTCACCTTTTTTTGGGTCGGGCAAAACATCAAGGAGTTCAAAGTGGTGGCCAGGCGGGCCCGTGCTGAAGGTCATACATTTGGAAACCACTCCTTTGACCATGCTGATTTCACAAAAATCAGCACTGATGAGGCTCTTAGGGGACAGATCGGAAAGACGCAACTTATATATCGAAATACGATTGGCATTGAGCCGTCTCTTATGCGTCCGCCCTTCGGCAGGGCTACTGACGAGCTCATAGAAGCCTTGAAAGACAAAATGAAGATAGTCTTTTGGTCAATCGATGCCGGGGACTGGATTAAAGAGAATAACAGCGCCGACCGCATCGCAAACAGAGTCATAAGTGTGCTGCATGAAGAGGCGATAATACTCATGCACGACGGGGGTTCCGCCAGTTGCAACACGATAGAGGCCGTCAGATCCATCGTAACAGCCTGCAAGTGCCGGGGCTATGATTTTGTCACGATCCATGACCTCCTGGGATCAGGGAAGAGTCTTTCTGAATATTCGCATTCGTCTTCGGGATGAGTCCGGCTTGAAGGATTTTACCTGCGTTGCATTTGCCGCCGGGTTTACAGGGAGGAGATCTTTGCGGCGCGGCAACTTATAGGATCATGAACCAAACAGAATATTACGTAAGTGTGATTATTCCGGTTTTTAACGGCGAGGCCTATCTGGCGGAAGCGGTTGAGAGTATCCATTGCCAGAAACATAAGCCTCTCGAAATTATCATCGTAGATGACGGATCTACGGACAATACTGCTGATCTTGTCGCCGGCTTACAAGGAAACATAAGATACTTTTACCAGACTAACAGCGGACCGCCGGCTGCACGCAACAAAGGACTGCATATGGCCGGTGGCGATGTTATTGCCTTTCTCGACGCGGACGACCTGTGGTCCCCGAACAAGCTGGAGATACAGCTTTCGCATCTTGCAAAAGATCCGTCGGTAGAAATTGTCCTGGGCTACACGCAGCTTGTGCGTTATATTTCAGGTGGAGATCGCGCCGGAAAATTGGAAAGGATGTCACGCGCATGGCCAGCCCCGAGTATGGGGAGTACGATTATGAGAAGATCTGCTTTTGACAGGGTCGGCTTTTTTGACGAAAACCAGCTGTTCGGTGACGACTGTGACTGGTTGCTGCGGGCGAAGGAATATGAAATAAAAATGATAGTCCACCAGGACGTAACACAGTATTATCGGCGGCATCAGGACAATATCACGAATCAGAGAGAGCTTGACCGGAGGTATTTCATGACAACACTCAAAAAATCTCTGGATCGGCGGCGCTCCGGAGGAAAAGGGCCTGCTAAATCTCTTCCCGAATGGTTTACAAAGACGGCGTTGGATCCATAAACGCTAAAGAGCCTGACGATCAGTCTCAACACCACCCACTCTGAAGATGGACCTTCTAGCAGGAGTCAGAGAGAAGGAGACATTAGAGGACAGCCCTTCTCTTTGAGCGTCCCATCGAGCGCATTGCCATAGCTTTGGCAACACAGTGCAACCTCGCTGAATTTCGAAAGGGCCCCTTTATCAGAGAGACTTCATGCATCCCGGGAAAGAAAACATCATTAGACCGCGCAGCATCCGTCTCGAAGTCTCGACGGTGTGCCAGCTCAAATGTCCCTCGTGCCCGAATGCTTCGGGGGAGATCGCCGGGCATCTCGGGAGTGGATTCTTAAAATTGGCGGATTTTAAGGATATTATCGACCGGAACCCCTGGGTGTCCCATATCGAGCTGTCAAACTGGGGAGAAATATTTCTGAACAGGGAACTGATACCTATGATGCAGTATGCATACGGGAAGAATGTTGCCTTGTCGGCAGGCAACGGCGTCAATCTCAACAATGTTACCGAGGAGGTGTTGGAGTCCCTGGTGAAATACAAATTCAGGTCGGTCACATGTTCCATTGACGGGACGACAGACGAGACTTATTCAGTTTATCGAGTCAACGGCAACTTATCCAGGGTGCTGAGCAATATCCGGACAATAAACGAATATAAGCTGTCATATCGCTCTTCTTATCCGACGCTGAAATGGCTGCTTGTGGCCTTTGGGCATAATGAACACGAGATAGGTTCGGCCCGGCGGATGGCTGTTGATCTGAACATGGAATTTTCCCTCAAACTATCATGGGAGGATCTTTACGGACATCCTTTCTCTCCTGTAAAAGATACCGCTTTGATACGACGCGAAGCCGGCGTCGCGGTCGCCAACCGTCACGAGTACCGGGAGAAATATGGCAGGGAGTACGCTTTAAGGGCCTGCTGCTCTGATCTTTGGAAGATGCCGCAGATTAACTATGACGGTCGCGTATTGGGATGCCCGGTGAACTATTGGGGCGACTATGGCAACGCTTTCCGTGCGGGACTCATGGAAGAGTTGAACAATGAAAAGATCCAGTATGCACGAGGAATGTTAATGGGGGAAAGGGAAACAAAACAAGGCATCCCCTGTGCTGCATGCACTGCTTATAAAAGCATGAAAGAGAACCAGGCCTGGTTGACCCCGGACGAGGTGAAAGAGGATTTCATTCGTCATCGCGTCTCCGGTCTGCTTGAAAAGATTGGGCTAAGCAGAGAACATATAGGTGAGTTGGCGAGAGTGTTGGGAAGGGCGAAGCGCAGGCTTTCTCGTCGACCGCTGCATATGGCTCGAAACCGGCTGATCAGCCGGATTGACAGCCTGAACCTTCCCCTTCCGCCCGATGAAGAAAAAGGATGGAAACCCTATCCGATCTTCAGTGGCTCAACCAAGGGGCTGAGCAATCTATCGTGTCATATTTCCGTGCTGAACCAGGACCATTGTCCGCATCTGCCCCACTCGCATAAAGAAGAAGAGTTGTTGCTGCTCTTCAGCGGGGACGCGGATCTGATTTTTCCCGCCAACCGATCTCCGTATGGAAATCGTCGTCGGCCCTTGACGGCGGGCCAGTTTGTCTATTATCCTTCAGGATTTTATCATTCCCTTCAGACAGCAAGTAAATCGCCGTCTACCTACCTGATGCTCAAATGGCATGCGCCGGGTAACAAAAGGAAGCACCAACTTGAATATGGGCTATTCAACATGAATGAGGACGGGCAAGACGGCGAGGTGAAACAGGCGTTTCACTCGCGGGTGATCTTCGAAGGCCCTACCGCTTTTCTGGAGAAATTCCGGTGTCACACCTCTACATTGGCCCCGGGCGGGGGATATGACCCTCATATAGATCCCTATGATGTGATCATCATCGCTCTTGATGGCGAGGTCGAGACGCTCGGAAAGAGGTTGGGCCCTCACGGAGTGATCTTTTATGCAGCAGGAGAACCTCATGGGATGTGCAATCCCGGAAACGTGATTGCCAGGTACATTGTGTTTGAGTTTCATCGGCGGAAGTCATTTCCTTATAAAAAGGTCCTTCGCATTGCCCGAAGGATGCGCTCAGCGGCCTCATGTGACATATTTCGGAGATAACGACATTTCTGACGGCCAAGTTTATCCTGACGGTGCATAAAGGAGAGTGCAGGCATCCATGAAAGGCCAGGATATGGCGGCAGTATCCATTCGGATCACGGAAATCCTGCGGGCTTCTGAAGTCTCCCTGAGCAGAGGCGAAGTTTATCGAGGTTAATAAAAAAAATGAAGGGTTCACTATCAAAAATAAATATTAACAGCGGAACAGTTGTGCTGTCAGCTATTTTATTATCAGGGCTGTTTTTGAGACTGCATAATTTGGGCGGGCAGAGTCTGTGGCTTGACGAAGTGTTATCGGTTAAATATGCCAATCTAAATATGTCCCAAATTTTTCTTCTGCATGATACTTCCCCTCCCATTTACTATATTCTTTTGCACTGGTGGACTCATTTATTTGGCATTTCCGAAGCCTCTGTGCGATTTCCATCAGTAATTTGCGGATTCCTTTCCATCTTGATGATGTACAAGATAGGCAAAAGACTGTTTGATGCCAATACGGGGCAGATAGGTGCCTTGCTGATGGCATTTTCCGTCTTCCATATTCAGTATTCCCAGGAGGCACGGACATACAGTTTATCGGTTCTTCTTACCATACTTTCCATGTATTATTTCATTAAACTGCTCGACGGAATGAACGGTAGAGTTTTGGCCGGGTATGTTACGTACAGCACGTTGCTGATATATTCTCATATATACGGGTTGTTTATCATAATTGCACAAAATATATATTTCTTTTGCCTGTTTCTGTTATCAAAAGGCGCCGCAAAAGTCGACTTCAAAAAATGGTTCTCAATACAATTTCTATTGGTTCTCCTTTTTACACCCTGGCTTGGAATATTGTTGCATGAGGCGGCTTATGTTCAGAACGGTTTCTGGATACCCAGGCCTCATATATCTATAGTAATTTCTACTTTAATGACATATTCCTCCGGGTCGCGAGTCCTGCTGCTTCTCTGCCTGGCAATTTTGCCTTTTTCAGTCATTTCATATGAACAACTCCGGGAAGGGACGAATGGAAAGGGTTTTTTCAAAGACCTGGAAAGTTACCGGTGGAAAATCTGTTTGTCAAACACCGACAAGTTTTTTTTTCTGCTGCTTTGGCTGATAACTCCTATCATCCTTCCGCTTATAGTTTCCCGGTCTTCTCAGCCGATATATGTAACCAAATACACGATAGTCGCTTCTTCAGCTTTCTTTCTGCTGGTAGCCGCGGGGATGACCAATCTACATAATAAGACCATGAAGTCAACCGCAATCAGTATTGTTATTGCAACATTAGTGTCCGGTTAAGAAGTGAATAGATTCAACTGGTTTTGGATTTCCATAATATTTGATCGTTCTCCCATAGCCTGAAGAGCTTGCTGTAGAGGCATTTTCTCGAAAAGGGTGATCGATAAAAT
>JBJKPE010000129.1:0-3659 GCA_046706685.1 Thermodesulfovibrionales bacterium
TGGAGCAGGCCGAAGGACAATTTCCCCGCAGTCTACGAAACTCTCCGTCAGGCATTCGGGAACAACACCGTGAAGCTTCAGCCGGGAGAGGCATACTGGAACGCCGCCGTCTTTGCCTCCAATACCCGGGAAATCTTCCTGGACCTCCCCTCGTACCGGACGGCAGCCAGGCGACTGCAACAGAAATACGGGATCGGCTTCACGAAGTACCTGAAGTTTCTCTACTGGCAGAATTTCCAGTAGCCCTGAGTCCAAAGAAGCATCACCAGTAAGCGGCCAAAGGATTACGCCGGAACGTGCCCCGCCGTGCCACTGTTACCGCCTGAACCCCCTCCCCTCATGTTCCCCGCGGCCTTCATGCTCACCGCCCCCTTCGAAGCCTCCATGCGTCCCGCCTTCACGCATCTCGTGCTCCTCTTCCTCTCCGCCTTCTCCGCCGAAGTAATAGGGGGAGTAGTAACCGTAAGGATAATAGTTCCCGTAGTTGTTGTAGTAACAGTCGTAATAATACGGACAGTCGCTATAGTAAACGCCGTATCCGCTGCCGGCGGCGCAGCCGCCGCAGATTACCGCAAGCCCGAGAAGTAATATTATGATGAATCGCTTTCTCATGATCCTCCTCTATTTGCCGCCTTCCATCATTGTCTCACCCCTCTTCATCATGAGCTCCCCCTCCTTATTCAAGAGGTCCCCTCTCAGCATCAACATCTCGCCCTCCTTCTTCATCATGTCCCTGTTGCCGGTCATCATGTCCCCGGCGGTCACAGTGGCGCCCTCTTTCATGGTCTTGGCTTTATCCGTCATCACCCGGCCCCTCTCCATCATTCTCCTCCCTGTCTCCGTCATCAGCTGTCCTTCCTTAGCCATGGTGTCTTTATCCATCGTAATACCTCCCGGGACCACCTTGCCGGTGACGACACCCATCTTGCCGTCTGCCATGGACTTGCCCCTCTCTCTCAGCAATTCCCCCCTCCTGGTCAGCAGTCTGCCCTTTTCTACCAGCAGTTCCGCCTCTCTACTCTGCATCTCCTTCCCGGGCATCCGGCCCTGCTTCATCGCCTCCCCTCTTTCGGCCAGGAGTTTACCTTCTTTCATCTGGATTTTCCCCTCTTCCATCCTCAGCTCTCCCTCTTTGACCATCCCACGTCCATGGGCGACCATCCTCTCACCCTCCTGCGACATCGCCTTCTTGTCCGTCTCCACTGAGGCACCTTCGACCAATCTCCCCAGAGGAGACAACATCAAAACCAGAAAGACAACCACAGACATTGCGACTTTTGCTTCCTTCATCCTGTTTCCTCCTTGGAACTTTCGCGCAATAAGCGCACTTTTCATTTTTCGTTCTTCCTCAGCCGATTTAAAAGAAGAGGCCGCCTCCTCGGGTTAATTTTTTTTAGGGTCTAAGGAACAATCCGAGTCTGGGGCTCTCAATAGATTTATATCAGCCAATCCAACCTGTGTCAATCGACAAAAGGGCCTACGACCTTATGATCCCCTGAAAATCAGGAAAGCAACGCGATCCACCCTATAAGGATGGCAAAGGAGGCGAGGGTCACGGGTATCCCAACCCGCGCGTGCTCTCTGAACCCTATCTTGATCCCGTATGTCCTTGCCTGCTCGAATGTTATCAGGTTTGCGATGCTGCCGATAGTGATCAGGTTTCCGGCAAAGGTGCTTGAAATGGCGAGTATGTACCACTGGACGTGACGCGCGGGGTCGAGGAACCTGGTAAGGAGCATCGTCGCGGGCACATTGCTTACCAAATTACTGAGTATCCCGGAGATGGCTGTAAGTATGAAAGGGTGCCTGACGTCGACACCGTGAGCCTGGAGAGAGGCGACGAGTGCGGCCGGCGCCCCGGTTGTCTCCAGTCCCTTGATTACGACGAAAAGCGCACAGAAGAGAGTGATAAGATGCCAGTCGACCAGCCCGAGGATCGAGCGGGTGTGCATGCGCCTGCTGCAGAGAAGTATGCCGGCGATGCAGATGGCGCTTATCTCCCTCGGAACAGGCGTGAAAAAAAGCACGAGAAGAATTGCGGCAGCCGTGATTCCCTTCGCGCTCTGGTGCCGGTCAAACGGCTGCCACGACCCTTCCGGTACCGCAGTCGCGAATGGAACCCTGGAGAGGTCCTTCCGGTATATCATCCTGATGATAAGGTATGCCGCACCGAGGGCAAGGAAAGAGGGGGGTGCGCACCAGAGGGAAAACTGTCCGAAATGTAGCGCGCCGTACTGGCCTATGAGCATGTTCTGGGGATTTCCAACGATCGTAGCGGCCGACCCTATGTTGCTCGCAACCGCAAGGCCGATGAGAAACGGCACAGGGTTCAATCCCGCATTGAGCACGGACACGGCGAGGACAGGAGTGAAGGCCAGGCAGACGATGTCGTTCATTAGCAGTGCGGAAAAGAGTGCGCCCGCCGACATTACGGCAAGGAGAAACTTTGCCGGATTCTCAAGAAAAGCGGTAAGCCTGAGCGCGGCCCGGGTGTAAAACCCTCCGAGCCTGAACTGCGCCGAAAGGACCATAAGTCCGTAGAGGAGAAGGACCGTCGGAACGTCTATCGACATAACCGCTGCCTGCACGGAAAGTTCCCCGGAGGCTATCATCGCGATGGCACCGAGCATGGCGATACCGGTCCTGTCAAGAGCCAGGCCCGGGATGTCGCCTATAGCCACTCCCACATATGTTATGACCGCTATGGCAAGTGAAACAGAGTTCATCCGCCTGTCATCCTTTCTTCCCGAGTTGTAATACCCGTATTGTATCCCGATGCAGAAAGCAAAGCGTAAGAAAGAATAGAGCATGGAGGCAAAAAAATAAAGCTGCAAAGAGCCGCGGCTGTGACAAACTTCATGTTTCCGTATTTATGGATGCAAAAAGCTCCAAACGACACCGACCTGTTGAACCGGAAGGCTGACAGTCACAAGGGCTTGCGGTGCAGACTCAGGGCCTCAAACTCATTTCAGGTTCTCAAACAGGTAAAACCCGACGGCTGCTGTGATGACGACGATGATGAGGGTCATGATGACAATGAGAAACCTTTTTTTTCGGGACTTCTCCTCCGTCCCCCGGGCCTCCACCGTCCTTGTCTCCCTCCGGATCAGAGGGGGCGTTTTTTTACCCCTTTGACCGGACCGGACGGGGCCGGTATTTCTGGCCATTCTTATATCGAGCAACTCGGAGATCTTGAACTCCTTATACTCGACCTCCACCTCGTGGGGCTGCGCAGCCTCCCCGCATTTATCACATACCTTCCCGGGACTTGTCTCTTTTCCGCACTGTGGACACTTCATATTGCTCTCTTTCCGTCCTCCGAGTGAAGTACCTGTATTATAGCAGTCAGCGCGGCTCCTGAATAAATTCGGGATATTTCTTTGTCCGGGGCTTCTCCGGCGCCTTTTTTCGCACAAACGCGAAGGGATTTGTGGGAATGCATGAGGTGGTTGGGGAAGAAGTCTTGAAAAACAAGGGGTTAAGACATGGCATGGTTTCTGCAAATTATATTTACAAGAAGACGAAAGGAGGAGAGAGAGATGAAAGAGAAATACTCAAAGAAACTAACCTACATGGGAGCGGGATGCGGAGTGGTACTGTTTGCGATATTCGGGTTGCTTCCCGGGTCATTCCTGGGAGGGGTTATGGGACTTAATATA
>JBJKPE010000130.1:0-7714 GCA_046706685.1 Thermodesulfovibrionales bacterium
ATGCGGATTTAATGCCGAGGAATGGTCGGGGAGGTGCCCCGGCTGCGGCAACTGGAACACGTACCAGTTTAACCTCGACGGTACCTGCTCGACGGCACCCGCCGTCCTGCCCTCATGAAGGAGATCCTACTCCCGCAACTGGTCTCCCTGCTCGACGCCGCCCTTTGTCTCGACCAGTTCCCGGAAGATGAGAGCAGGAACGGACTTCAGGTGGAGGGCAAAGAAAAGATAAAGAAAATCGGCCTCGCCGTGGACGCCTGCGGGCATGTTTTTGAGAAGGCCGCGGAGAAGAAGATCGATTTTCTTGTCGTGCATCACGGGCTGATCTGGGGCGGCATAAAGTCGGTGCGAGGTGTGGTGAAAGAGAGAATCAAGATGCTGCTGGACTCGGGAATCTCCCTTTACGCCTGCCACCTGCCCCTCGACTGGCACCCTGAATACGGGAACAATGCCGAACTGCTCAAGGTATTATCCATCAAGAGGATGGGTGAATTCGGTGCCTATCACGGAAAGAGGATCGGCTACTGGGGACGGACGGCAAGAGAGATGTCTGTCGAGCAGTTCGCCTCGACTGTCGACGGCAAGCTGAAGACGAGGTCTTCATGGGTAAGTTTCGGCAGGCAGGTAAGAAATGTGGGCGTTGTCTCGGGGGGAGGATGGTCGGCGATCAACGATGCCGAAAAGATCGGTATCGATACGTTTCTGACGGGGGAGCCTTCGCACAGTGGCTACAGTTTAGCCGAGGAGATGCGGGTGAATCTCGTATTTTCGGGGCATTACGCCACGGAGACTCTTGGTGTGAAGGCGGTAGGGCGCATGCTGACCGGGAAACTCGGCCTTAAGGTCGAGTTCATCGATCATCCCACCGGGCTTTAAGAAGCTTCATTACGGCGAGATCACGACTAACGCCCTGCGTTTGTCATTCCCGCGAGCGCAGCGTGTCGGGAATCCTTCTGGAGACCCGGAAAGATTCCCCGTGAGGGTCGGGACAGGTCGGACAAGCCGGAATGACAGAATAGAGGCTGAATATGGCCCATCAGTAGTGCTCATCCCTGTTAGAGACAGATCATGCTTTATTTGTCTACTACCCCCCTGAAATTATTGCGTACAATCCTGAGTATATCGCTTTGGGCATGACGGTTTCCCGCCACTATGTTCCCCGTTGAAAGATAATCATTGCTTCCTCCGAAGTCGGTGACCATACCCCCTGCCTCGGTGATGAGCAGGCTTCCGGCGGCGATATCCCATGGACTCAGTTTCAGTTCGAAGAAACCCTCGAACCTCCCGGCTGCCACGTATGCCAGGTCGATCGCGGCCGATCCCGCGCGCCTGATGTCGCTCACCCCTTCGAAGACCTCTTTGAATGTCTTGAGGTAGAGGTCGATCATCTCCTTTGCCCTGAAGGGGAACCCTGTGGCGATGAGGCTCCTTTCGAGAAGATCTGTCCCCGATATGCTGATCTGCCGGTTGTTCAGGAAAGCCCCCTTCCCCCTGACGGCGTAAAACAACTCGTCCCTTAAAGGGTCAAAAACAACGCCTATGACCATCTCACTTTCATATTCGAGGGCTATCGAGACGGAAAACATCGGATAGCTGTGGATGTAGTTAGTCGTGCCGTCGAGGGGATCTATGATCCACCGGTAATCTCCGGTGTCTTCCTGCTTCAGCGTCTCTTCCGTCAGAAAGCGGTGGGACGGGAACCTTTCCCTGATCGTCTGCATGATTACTGCTTCGGACCAGCGGTCTACCTTTGTGACGAAGTCGAAGGCCTGTTTGGTCTGTATGTCCGCGGTTGACAGGTGCCCGAGGTTCTCGATTATGATGTCGCCCGCAAGCCGGGCGGCGGAGATGGCGGTTTTGAGGAACTCCCGGGAAAGATTGTCGTTCATGGGATAAATGATATAACATTTCCGGATTTTTGTCCGGCGGTTGACAGTGGCCGGTTTTTATCGGAAAATCAGACATGAAACTTCTCATGTTCTACACAAAAGAATGGTGGTTCAAGACGGCCTCCAAGACTCTGGCAGATGTTCCCGACGATGACAGAGAGGAGTCGACGAAGGACGCGGTCGTCATATTCTTTCACTGCGAAGCGGAAGACGCATCCCGCTTCGAAAGCGTTATCCAGAAATTTGTTAAGAACATCAAGTGGCTTGCCGGCAAGTTTGGGACGAAAAACATCGTGCTTCATTCATTCAATCACCTGTCCGGCAGCAAATCGTCTCCTGAATTTGCGCAGAAGATCCTGGAAGAAGTGAGGCTGAGGCTCGAAAGAACAGGGTACGAAATAATGACCACGCCCTTCGGATACTTTAACGAGTTCAAAATGCATGTCGCAGGCGACTCCCTCGCCAAGGTGTTCAAAGAATTCTAGACGGGTTATCCCTAAACATGAAGAAATAACAGTTCACCGCGGAACTTCAGATGTCTTCCGTAATTGACGGACTCGTAAAAAGTCGTCATACCCGCGAAGGCGGGTATCCAAGTTAGATGGAACTGCTTGAAGGAATGGATTCCCGATTAAGAACTTCGGGAATGACGACTAAAAAAAGCTTGTTCATCATGCCCGGCTAGATGGTTTATCATAGAGCGGCGTGTCTTCTCTGCCTTGCCGCCTCATAGAGGCAAATGGCTGCTGCAGAGCCGACGTTGAGGCTCTCCGCCCTTCCGTATATCGGTATCTTGACAGCGAGATCCGCGGCTTCCCTCAATAACATGCTCACCCCGTGTGCCTCATTTCCAAAGGCAAAGGCGACGGACTGTGTGAGGTCTGTATCGAACAAAGACTCCGCCGCATCGGGGGAGGTGACCGCGAGTCTGAGTTCCCTGTCCTTCATCCATTTCGAGAGCGGCCCAATTTCTGTCTGTACGACTGGAATGTTGAAGATGCTGCCGGCAGAGGCCCTGAGGGGTTTCGGCATGAAAGGATCGCAGGTGCCCGGTAGAAGGACCACGGCATCGGCACCGGCCGCGTCTGAAGTCCTGATGATCGTGCCCAGGTTCCCGGGGTCCTGGATGCCGTCCACGACTGTAATCAGCGGCCGACCGGACATCCTCAGTTCTCCCAGTCCCGGCGGTTGCCAGTAAACTACGGCGACGATGCCCTGCGGAGTCTCGGTGCCTGTCAGTCTGTCCATGACCCTTTCTGAGACCTCAAAAAAACAGTCTCTCTTTTCGGGGACCACTCCCAGCATCTTCTCTCCTTCTGCGCTTCCGGCCATGGACTCCGTGAAGAAGACCTTTTCGATGCGTGCTCCGGCATTCAGGGCCGCCTCAATGAGGTGAAGGCCTTCAATGAGAATCCTGGCCGGCTTCTGTCTGTGGTGCTTCCTGACGATGTTCAGTGTCTCTTTTATATGTGTGTTCGAGGTGCTTGTGATCAGCTGGTATTTCATGCCCTAACTTTACCAGAAATTGAGGCGGTGCCGCCAGTGTTCCCCGGACTGCTTCTCCCTCCCTTTCCTCCGGTCTTGAATCGTCTTGTGCCTTGATCATAAATTCCTGTCATCACAGGGAAAATTGACTAAACCCGCGGTATTATTTTAGAGTAGATAAATACAAGAGGAGGGCGAAAGTTGACCAGTGCGGTTGAAGATATAAGCAGTACCAAGAAACGTCTGAAGATAGAAATACCCGCGGACGTGGTGGAAAAGGAATACGGGGAGTCGGTCGACAAGGTGAGACAAAGAGCCAAGATACCGGGATTCAGGCCGGGCAAGGCGCCTTTGAGCCTCATCGAGAAGAAATTCGGCGAAGACATAAAGGCCGAAATCATTGATAAGCTGGTTCCCAGGTACTATTCCGATGCGTTAAAAGAGGCTGAGTTGGTGCCGGTGACGCTTCCCCAGTTCGAGACGGCGGTTGAGATAAAGAAGAACGAGCCCCTTTCCTTTGCCCTGACGGTCGAGGTGAGACCCGCGGTGCCGGATTTCAACTATACCGGTCTCAAGGTCGAAGAATTCGTGCCGGAGGTGGAGGAAAAAGAGATAGACGAGATGATCACGGGGGTGCAGGAAGAGAGGGCAATGTTTGAGGTGGTGGACAGGGAGATCAAGGAAGACGACCTCCTGGTAATCGATTATGTCAAACTCGATCCCTCCGGTTCGAAGGAACTCTCCTCTGCGAAGGAGCAGGTTATGAACCTCGGCAACAAGCTGGCACCTCCGGCCATAATGGAAGCCTTGGTCGGCAGGAAAAAAGGCGATGTTGTGGAGATATTACTGCCGTCGTTCGAAAAAGGCGAGGTGAAGGAAGACGATACCGAAAACGGGAGCCTCCTGAAAATAACCGTGAAGGAAGTCAAGGAGAAGAAGCTGCCCGAGATCGACAATGAGTTTGCAAAGGATTTCGGATCCGAAACGATTGCTGCCTTCCGGGAAAAGGTGAAGGACAGTATCCTTACGGCGAAAAAGGACAAGGCTGCGGGCGAGCAGAAGGAAAAGCTCCTCGACAGGCTGGTCGAGACCTATGAATTTGATGTCCCCGAATCGCTCCTTGAGCACGAACTTGAAAAGCTGGTGGTGAATGAGAAACATTCCAAAAAGAAGTCGGAGGGGTTGGCTGCCGGTGAGACCGCGGAAAAGGCCCCTGATGAAGAGGACGATGCGGCCCTTGCCGAAAGACTGAGACCCAAGGCCATACACAAAGTGAAGGCGGGCGTTCTGCTCGACATGATCGCTGAAAAGGAGGGCATCAGGGCTACCGATGAAGAGGTGAAAACGAGGATCAGCCTTCTTGCCAGGCATCTGCAGACTACGCCGGAGGCGGTGATCAACCTCTTCGTCACGAGGGACGGATCACTGGACACCTTCAGCCGGACGATACGGGACGAGAAGGTTATGGACCTCGTGCTCTCGAAGGCCGAAACGATAAAAGGAGCGTAAAGTAATGAGTGTAATACCTATCGTAATAGAGCAGACAGGCAGGTCCGAGAGGGCCTATGACATATATTCAAGGCTGCTGAAGGACAGGATAATCTTTCTGGGCACGGCCATAGACGATATCGTGGCCAACACCGTGATAGCCCAGATCCTCTTCCTGCAGACTGAAGACCCGGACAAGGATATCCACATTTACATAAACTCGCCCGGGGGAGTAGTGTCGTCGGGACTGGCTATATACGACACTATGCAGTATGTCAAGCCCGACATCTCAACCTACTGTATAGGACAGGCGGCGAGCATGGGGGCGCTTCTCCTGGCCGCCGGAACGAAGGGCAAGAGATTCGCACTTCCCCATGCCCGGATAATGATCCACCAGCCGATGGGAGGGTTCCAGGGACAGGCAACGGACATCGAGATCCATGCGAGGGAAATTCTGAAGATGAAGGATATCCTTAACAGTATAATTTCGAGCCATACGGGCCAGCCGCTCGAAAAGATACAGGCCGATACCGACAGGGACTTTTTTATGTCAGGGGAGGAAGCAAAATCATACGGCCTGGTGGACGAGGTAATTCACACCGTCAAGAAAAAGCAGGTATGACGGGAGGTTCTTTTCAATGAGGTTCAGAAAAGGCAAACGTTTAGTAGAAGTTTTATTTAGCGGAGGATTAGATGGCAAAAAGAGATGAGGAAGCTCTTAAGTGCTCATTCTGCGGTAAGGGGCAGGAGGAAGTCAAGAAACTCATTGCCGGCCCGACAGTTTACATATGTAATGAGTGTATCGAGCTTTGCAATGAAAAAATAGCGGATGAACTCTATGCGGACGCCGGGAAGGAACTGCTTCCGAAGCTTCCCACTCCAAAGGAGATAAATGCCGTTCTCAGTGATTTCGTGATAGGACAGGAGAGGGCGAAGAAGATACTCTCGGTGGCTGTGCACAATCACTACAAGAGGATCTATAACCCGGCGGAATCGGATGTGGAACTCCAGAAGAGCAATATCCTGCTGATCGGACCTACCGGCACGGGCAAGACCCTTCTGGCCCAGACCCTTGCCAGGATCCTCGACGTGCCCTTCACGATCGCTGACGCGACAACACTTACGGAGGCGGGCTACGTCGGTGAGGACGTGGAGAATATCATTCTGAAACTCCTCCAGTCCGCAGATTACGACGTCGAAAAGGCGCAGAGGGGGATAGTGTACATCGACGAGATAGACAAGATCAGCAGGAAGTCCGACAACCCCTCGATTACCAGAGACGTTTCCGGTGAGGGCGTGCAGCAGGCACTCCTCAAGATAATAGAGGGTACGATTGCAAACATCCCCCCGCAAGGGGGCCGCAAACACCCCCAGCAGGACTTCATCCAGGTCGACACGTCGAACATTCTCTTCATCTGCGGAGGCGCCTTCATAGGACTCGACGGCATTGTGGAGCAGAGGACCGGGAAGAAGACGATGGGTTTCGGATCTAATATACAGAGCAGGACCGAGAAGAAAATCGGGGACATCCTCAGCACGACCGAACCCGAGGACCTGATCAAGTATGGCATGATCCCGGAATTCGTCGGAAGGCTCCCGGTTATGACGACACTCGAGGAACTTGATGAGGCGGCCCTTATAAAGATACTGGTGGAGCCCAAGAACTCACTCATAAAGCAGTACCAGAAGCTTCTGTCCTTCGATAACGTGCGGCTCAAGTTTACCGACAGCGCTCTCTCGGCGGTCGCAAAAAAGGCGGTGAAGCGCAAGTCCGGCGCCAGAGGGCTGCGGGCCATCCTCGAGGAGATCATGCTGGAAGTGATGTACGAGATACCTTCCCAGAAGGGGATCAAGGAATGCATGATCACTGAGGAAACTGTGGTCAAGAAGGAAAAGCCCATCCTGATTTACGAGCAACAGGCCGAATCAGCATAGCAGGAACAGTAACGGGGGAGCAGGTGTGTCCGCTCCGCTTCTCCTTTTTTTGAGGGGAGCCATTCTCCCTCACAAGCCCCGGGTTGCGACGAACCGGCCCGTATAACCTTGCAGTTGAATTAATATTGGTAAAAGGGGACGGGTATGTCTCCCCCTGTGACTGGATGCGGAGTCTTGCTTATTCCCGCCGGGTGGACGAACATCTGAGTGACTTCTCGACGGCGCGACGGATGGCCTGCTGCAGGTTTTGATCGTCCACACCGGAAACGAGGGTATTGACGAAGGCGGCATCCTCGGAGGAAAGCTCCTCAGGCACCCGCGAAGGGCACCCTGGAGTGTTCATCCGGTGAATCCTCCCGATCCTGAAGCGTACGTCTTTTACGCCGTAGGGGCTCAGTTTCTCAACGATCTGCCTTTTATGGAATGTGAGTTGCTGCATCCATATCGGCTGGTCCACGTTCAGAAGAAGCTCGCCTTCGGCGAGCTTTGAAGGCGACATATGGGCCGAAAGCGTCGGGCCGAAAAGGGCATGCCACTCGCCCCTTATCCGCCCCAGATGGACACCCGCTGACAGGCCCAGCCGCTTGATCATCGGCGCCAGCAGAGACGCCGCCTTTTCCACTAGACGACCTTCTTCACTGCTCCGGAACGAAGGCATCTGGTGCAGACATAGGCGCGCTTCACTCCGCTTGACGTTGCGATCCTGGTCCTCTGAAGGTTGGGCAGCACCCGTCTTTTCGTCCGGTTGTTGGCGTGGCTGACATTGTTGCCGACCGTTTTTTTCTTTCCACATGCGATACAGCTTGCCAATTGAGGTTCCTCCTTTCAAAATTGCATAATAAGGCCGTCTTATGATAACATTTTAAGATTAACGAAACAAGAATGACGCGCCGCCGATGTTTTGGAGCGTGGCGCGG
>JBJKPE010000131.1:0-15125 GCA_046706685.1 Thermodesulfovibrionales bacterium
CTGAGGCGAACACCGCCTTGAGGTCTTTATCCCCCATGCGGACACAGCCGTGAGTTACATTTCTGCCGAGAAGTCTGGTGTAGAGTGTGCCGTGAATAAAGTAGCCGTTGCCGAAACCCAGCGCGTAGTCTCCGAGAACGCCTTCCTCCATACGGTCCTTCCAGTTGCGGGGGACGTTTTTCCCGTCCTCAATGAATGCCCAGTCCGGTTTTGTCCAGACGGGATCCACAAATTTTCTTAATACCGAGAATTCCCCCCGCGGGGTATCAAAGACCCATTTTTTTTTGCCGTCGGGGTCCCGGAGGATGTTGCCGCTGC
Source organism: Thermodesulfovibrionales bacterium (assembly GCA_046706685.1). Lineage (GTDB taxonomy): Bacteria > Nitrospirota > Thermodesulfovibrionia > Thermodesulfovibrionales > UBA6898 > JARRRD01. The sequence goes on from JBJKPE010000131.1 coordinate 319, forward strand.
CGCTTGAAATGACGGCCTTCCTCAGTATTCTGTCGCCCTCCTTCAGAAACAGGAGGTTATTCGCCGTATCCACAACTATAAATACGCCGGCGGGTCTGAGGCTTCCGAGGGAATGTTTAAGCGCCGTGTTCCTGGCCCTCAGCTGGCCGAGACTTTTTCCCACAGCCGCGCCGGTGTTTCCCGCGCCGGCTCCCCTGCTGCCGACATAATATCCTATGCCTTCCACTGCCATGAGTGCCACAAGCAGGGAGGCCGACAAAGCAATGATTATATTCTTCGTGCGCATGGTTTATAGTCCCTTGAGGGTTGAGGAAATCCCGTTTTCATACTGAAGCGCGCCGACGATTGTCACGCGCGTCCCAACCGAAGCGATGCCGAAAAGTTCCCTGATAGCGGAATTTTCGAGGGAAATGCAGCCGTTTGTCAGGCTCCCGGCGCCTCCTCCGTGAATTTCGATGAGACCGCCTATGCCTGCCTTTTGCGGAATAAGCCCCTTCTCCTTTGCCTGAATGAACTGTTTCCTGTCTTCCGAATTGGGATAATTCAGCAGCAGCGCCCTGTAATACCGGCTCCCGGGTACTTTTCTGATCACGCGGTACTTTCCTTCAGGTGTTGCTTTGTCTCCTGCATGACGCTTATCCATGGCGCCGTTGCTGCCCAGGCCGACATGGAAGACACGGACCGGTTTGCCGTTCCCGTATACCGTCAAAGTCCGGTCACTCTTGTTAATGATGAATACCACGGTGCTTTTCTCCCTCGATTCGGAGATAGTCTCTTCCGCCCATCTCCGCCACTTGAATATCTGTGTCCTGTCGGAATACCTGCCGAATATGGGCAGGAGAATGTCTTCGGCAGCCCTTATGCGCACCGACAGACTACCCATCATTTTCGCTGCAGATGCATATTCTCCCCTGCCATTTAGAAAACTTGCTTCAGACAGCATAACTTCCGCCTTCATCAGGTCTTCTCTCGCCCGCTCTCCTCCGCTTATCTTGAGAGTCAGTTCTCTGAGAGTGGCGATCTTCTTCTGGTAAGACGTGAGCAGCCCTTCGATCCTGCCGGCCTCGAGCTCTTTTTCTTCCTTTATTTTTTCAAATGTTTTCCCGCCCTGCTGAATGACGTTCCTGAATTCGGCTTCGACAGACCGATAATCTCTGAACCACCCGAGCTTTGATTCCTCATGGGCGAGATCCTGCCGGCCTCTGATCAGGGCCTCATTGTATACTCCGAATTCCCCGGGCGCGTAGACGGCCGCCCCGGCGCTCCGGAGGCTGAGGGCCTGCTCTTCAGCAAGCCTGACCTCCGGAGGTATCTTCGGGGCGCTGCATCCCGCGAGGAGCAGCAGGAAGAGCGAAACTGCGATGGTTACCGTGCTTCTTATCACGATACGTGATGCCGGTTACGATCTCTTTTTCCTCTTTGCGTGTGCCTTCGGTGCCTTTGCAGATGCCGTCTTCACCTTGGCCAGAGCCTGGTTGATCTGCTCCGAGACAGAGTCGGCTTTTTCCTTGATGGTGTTGGCCTGTTGTGCAGCCACCACATAGTCTTCACCGTCTATCGACTTCTGTACATCAGGAAGTGAATCCTCCAGGCCTTTTACATCCGATTTCATCGCCTCAATGTCGGCCTTCGAACCCTTCCCCTTTGGGGCCTTCGCGAGAAGCCCGTTGGCGTTGTCCAGGGAACTCTTGGCAGCTTCAAGAGCTGCCGCCGCATTCTTCTTGGCCTCTTCCTTTTTTGCAGCCAAACCTGATTTCACGCCGTCGGCGTCGGTCTGTACCTTCGCAAGCATTTCCTTCGCCTTCGAGTAATTCTTCAGCAGTTTGCCGTCCTGTGTTTTGACCTCATCCATGGCGGCAGTTAATTCGTCGTTCACCTTCTTTGCATCCTCGGGTGCGTACTTGTCCGCTCCTTCGGTCATCAGAGTGTCGATCGATGCCTTGGCTGCGTTCATTTCCTGGGTCGGCGCCTTGGAGCAGCCGGTGAACAGAAAAACCAGCGCAATTCCCGAAACGACATATCTCATCAAACTCTTCTTCATCCGATTCTCCTTATGATAGTTCAAAAAATGTTGTCTCTGCCTGCGAATAAGAACACCTCCTTGGGAAGTTCAAAATCCAGTCCCGAAGGAGGTGTCCATAATGCATTTGTTTAACTGATTACTTGCCGGGAGCCTCGGCGGGAGCTTCCTGCTTCTCCATAGGAGCAGCTTCCTTCTTCTCCGCTTTCTTCGCCTTCTTTGCCTTCTTTGCCGCCGTCTTTATGTAGACGCCGGTGGCAACATTCTTCCCGTCCTCTTCCTTGTACTTCACCGTCACCTTTTCTCCGGCCTTTACGTCCTCAATGGACTTCTTCTCTTTGCCGGCCATGATCTTGGTCTTGGCGTCAACCGAAATGGTTACGTCGCCTTTTTTGTGTTTTACGGTGATGGTGCCGGCTGCCGCATCGACTGCCGTGACCTCGCCCATAATCCTGCGATTGTGGGCCGCCTTCTTCACGTGATGCTTCTTCTCCATCTTCTTCTCGGCCGGTGCCGCCTTCTCGGCCGGCGCTGCGGCCGGGGCTGCCTCCTGCTCTGCCGCAAAGGACACCGCAGTAAAGGCAAACATCATGACCAGAGACACTAATACTGAAAGAATTTTCTTCATCTGATTCACCTCCTTTCCATTTTGAGTGATATTACCGGAGGCTATATGTACAATAACCGTGCCAGCGCTAACTGACCGTAAATATGACATTTTCTTGATTGCGGTGCTTCCCTTTTTGGGAAACTCCGTCCTTTTTTAGGGAGATTCCGGACGTTTCCCCCGCGGGTTGCAGGAATTGTCAAATCAGTGCATCAGGAGATCGGGCCTTCTCAAATCAGTCCGAGTTCTCTGGCATACCTCTCGAAAAGTGAGAGGCCTTTTTTATGGCCTTCATTGAATTCATAAGATATGCCTTCCCAGTATGATACGAGTTCGGCCCTCGGAAGTACGGTTCTCATGGCAGATGCGTCTGCGATCCGTCCCAGATTCTTAAGCGCCTTTGTTCGTGACCTGTCGAGGTCCCGCGAAAACCTGTCTATCAGCACCCTTTTCTCACTGTAGCAATCCTTCCTTATAATCCAGAGGGCGAAAGTGGAGGGGAGGCCGGTGTTCCTGTACCAGAGATCTCCGATGTCGTATACGCAAAGGTCCCGGGGCTTATGCACTTCGACAAGTGCCTCGTCTCCGATCAGCAGATAGGCCGACTCCGTCTTCAGCGCCTCATCAAGAGGCACGGAAGCCGACCGGAAACTGCAGTCCATGCCATAGAATTTCTTGAGAATCACCCGAATCATTGCGACCGAGGTCTCCGACTGAGAAGACGTGAGGACAACCCTGCCGTTAAGGTCTTCAATGGGGGTTCTGCTGAAAAGATATATGCTTCTTACCGGCCCGGCGGAGCTTATCGAATTGTTTTCTATCAGGCGATACTTATCCTTGTTTCTCAGGTATTCTATGGAAGACGATGGGCTTACATCTATTTCACCGTTCCGGATCTTTCCGTTCAATTCGGAGGGTACTCCTTCGATGTATTCATAATCAGGGGACTCGAATTCCGACTGCAGCATATAAAAAATTGGAAAGAGGTTTTCATAGGCGATCTTGCCGATTTTCAATTTCAATGTTTTTCTCCTTTCAGTGTAAGAAAATGCCCGGCTATCGGTCTGTCGTGACAGGATATGAAGCATGCCGACGGCCTGTCGACATTGCAGCTGTATAGATTATACAAAAAGAGGTGGTATGCAGAAAAAGGACTTATTTCATACGCGTCATCCCTTTACCACTCCCAGGGGCCTGAGACGCGCCACCTTTGCCGATATACCGGCTTTGTGCACGACATCCACCACCTCGGAAACGTCCTTATATGCCTCACTCATCTCTTCCGCAAGTGTGCCTCTGCCTGCTGACCTGACGATAATGCCCTTATCTTCGAGCTCCCGCCAGATCGCCCTGCCTTTGGCTTTCCTGATCGCCTGATGTCGCGACATGACCCTTCCCGCGCCGTGGCACGTCGAGCCAAAGGTCTCATGCATGGCTTTTTCGGTTCCAAGGAGAACAAAGGACGCCCTGCCCATGTCGCCGGGTATCAGGACCGGCTGCCCGAGATGCCTGTATGTTTCAGGAAGTTCGGGGTGTCCGGGAGGAAAGGCCCTTGTGGCCCCTTTCCTGTGAACGACCAGTTTCTTCTTCTTGCCGTCGACGATATGGTCTTCAACCTTTGCGATATTGTGGGCGACGTCATAGATCAGACTCATGCCGAGCTCACCAGGGGAGGCCCCGAGCACCTTCATGAAGGTCTCTCTTGTCCAGTGCATGATGCATTGCCTGTTTGCCCATGCATAGTTTGCAGCCGCCTTCATAGCAGCCAGGTAATCCTGCGCCTCCTGGCTCTGAAAAGGGGCGCACGCCAGTTCCCTGTCGTAAAGTTCTATCTTGTATTTTCCCGCGGCCCGCTCCATAACCTCGAGAAAATCCGAGCAGACCTGATGACCGAATCCCCTTGAGCCGGTGTGGATCATAACCGTGATCTGCCCTTCAAAAAGCCCCAGCGCATTTGCCGCCTTCTCATCATAGATCTCATCGACGAACTGAATTTCGAGGAAATGATTTCCGGACCCGAGGGTGCCCTGCTGTGCCCTCCCCCTTTCATAAGCCCTGGCGCTGACAAGCGAAGGGTCGGCCCCTTCAATCCGGCCCCCCGATTCCATCTTCTCCAAATCGGATTGCTCACCCAGGCCGTTTTCAACCGCCCATACCGCGCCTTTAATCATGATCCTTCTCTCGTCGTCCGGTCCCAGGCGCATCCTGCCCTTTGAACCGACGCCGGAAGGGATTTCACTGAAGAGGGTGTTTACGAGTTCCTTCATCTTCGGGATGAGCTCTGTCTTTCGGAGATTGCTCCTCAGCAGTCTCACCCCGCAATTGATATCATATCCGACGCCGCCGGGAGACACGATACCCTCCTTTACATCAAATGCGGCGACGCCGCCGATAGGGAAACCATAACCCGTATGGATATCAGGCATGGCGGTGGAGACCTTTATGATTCCAGGAAGTGCCGCCACATTAGCCACCTGATCGACCGCTTCAACCTCAAGGTTCTTCTCGAGATTAATGTCCACATATATTATTCCCGGCACAAGCATGCCGGGTTTGTAATCAATAGGGACTTCCAGCCTCGTCTCGTCTATCCTCTTCAGCTTGTCCGTTACCATTCGCATCTCCGGTCCGGCCTGCGGTTGTGCGTCCGCAGGCGATATAGGCAGACTCTAAACGTCGAATATGATTTTGCTCCGCCAGACATCACCTTTTTTTTCTATTCGCAGAGCATGATATGTGGCGGCCTTCAACAATAACTTACCCTTGTGTCTGGCTGGATCAAACTCCTCGCCCGACAGGGAAGCGTTCAAAGTAAAAGCCATTTCGGCTCCGGCATCGGATGCGGCTTCCGGTGAGACAGAGAGGCCCGTCACAATAATTTTTTTTGCAATAAAACCGTCCGCATCGAAACGGAAGATGAGTTCGTTCAGCCATGCAACCAGGAGTCCCTCCAGGGAATCCTTCCCGACGGCGATATCGACTGTTTTCTTCTCCTCTACCGACTCCACGTCGATTATCAGACTGTACATGCCGGCGGCGGCGTTCCTGAAAAGCTCCTTTATGTCTTTGCCGAATGCCACGATGCCTGCGTCACCCGAAATGTCGACCAGCTCGAAGCGTTTCATCGCATAATTTTAGAGTAACACCCGCCGGGGGCGCAGTCAATCGAACACCGCCGCCGGCTCTAACGGCATGACATTTTTTTGCACATCGGGGGAACAACATGAAGACATTAAGTAAACCTGCAGTGGGGAAACCGCATAAAACTTGACATCTGGTACAGATGTGGTAGCATGGAAAATAGTAGAGATAATAAGGCTTTTGCAGTCCCGCAGAAGTATAGATGGCGTTGACGGAGGAGGTGATAAGGGCGTTTTTTTATGAACTTTAATTAATGCCTGCATGGCAGGTAACCATAGTTCGGTTATTAACATATTTTATTTTCAGAAGGAGGTCGTTCATGAGTGAAAGAGCACCGGCGAAGCAAGGCAGGGTGAAGAAACCGGCTGAAAGCTCTAAGGAGTTTCTGAAAGTCATCAAGGAATGGCAGAAGCTGGAAGATGACACTATAAGGTTTTCTGACGAAATGCTGAAGAAGACCCGCAACAAGCTCATAAAGCTGACGATGGAGATGATCAAGCACGATTCGCAGAAGCACAAGGCCATGCAGCAGATGCTGATCGACAGCATCGAAAAGGAGCCATTCGTCCTGAGCCCCGACGAATTGAATGCCCTTGGCAACGGGTTGAATAAGCACCTGGCGGCCGAGGCAAGGTCCCTGGAACTTGCCGACGAAGCCCTGCTGAACTCTGAAATGTTCGTCACGCGCTATGTTCTGTCCTACCTGATCGCCGATGAACAGAAGCATCATAACCTTCTGGGTAAGCTGAACGAACTCAAGAGGGCGACGGTGTTTGTTACCTAGGCGCGGAATTAAATTGTTGCTCCGGCAATAATCTGTCAGAGACCCCTCGACGTTCAGAGGGGTCTCTTCTTTACCTAGTCCGGTACATCGCGCTGAACTTTATCCTGCAAGTAACGGACATATCTGAATACAAGATAGATCACAAAAAGAGCTGCGAGGAATATCAGCGCGGCGGAGTTTACCCGGGAAATGTATTTTAGCAGGACATTGAGGTTATGTCCGCCAAGGTATCCGGCCCCTGCCATTAACGTAATTGTGATAAGGGCGGAGACGGCATCCAGAAGAAGAAATGTTCGGGATGGCATCTTCATAACGCCCGCCGAAAGCAGGACCTGCGACCTGACACCAAGGATCTGTCTGCCGATCAGGATTACGAGGATGCCTCTCCTGTTGAAAACTCTTTCCATCGCGGAAAGTCGTTCCGGGGAGAGTATCCGGCTGAACCTCTTGTGGGTGATGACCATTCTGCCGTACCTCCTTCCCACGGAGTAAAGAAAGAAATCCGTCAGGAGGAGACCTGAAAATACGGACAGAAAGGCCAGTGGAGGATTCGCCGAGCCCCGGGATACCAGAAAACCGCATGTAAGGAGTATGGCATCCTCCGGGAAGGGAAAACCGATTACGCCGAGGACAAGGAGAATGAGAAGACCGAGAGATGGAAAATTTTCAATAAGCCCCGGAAGGTGGAACATGTCCTCCGCTTTTACCTCCTTTTTCTCCGCTCAGCCGTCGGCCGTAATCTGAAAGGTTCCTCCCTGATGCCGCAACATTTAACGATAGAAACATGTTATCACCTTCCTTGTGAAGTCTCAATCATCTGTTTCAGCCCGGCGCCGGACAGCCGTGGTCTGTCTTCTGTTGAGTTCTTGACAGGCAAGGAAAAGGTGATAAGATGGAAACAGCCGACGACGGGCGATCGCGCATGAGGCTTCGATGGGGCGCCTCGAGACCTCGGACTCCCTATGAAAAGTGCCGCCAAAAGGAGGTCACCATGTACAGCCGCAAAGGTTTTCTCCTGTGTTTTGCAGTGATACTCGTCCTTTCCGCCTGTGCCTATCCGATCTCGAAAGGGGTGAGGCAGGAAGCCGAAAAAGGGCCGCAATTCACTGCGGTGTTGAGGGCCCCGGATATGTTTACCGGATCTGTAGTGATCTGGGGCGGTATTATCATTGAGACGATAAATCACCAGGAAGGCACCGAGGTTGTGGTCCTCGAGACCCCTCTCGATTATGAAGGAGAGCCTAAGGACAGCGAATACTCCCATGGGAGATTTATAGCCAGGACTTCGGCCTATCTGGACCCCATGATCTACAAGAAAGGACGCGAGGTGACTGTGGCCGGGAAGATTATCAGGCCGGAAAAAAGAAAGATCGGCGAGATGACCTATACATACCCGGTAATCAGTATCAAGGAGATCCATATCTGGACGGAGTCGAAGGCCTACTATCCTCCCTACTATTCCGGTTACGGCTGGTATGGGCCCTATTACGGCTACGGACCATATTGGGGCCCTCCTTTCGGCTGGCCCTACGGCTGGTATTGATTGCGCCGAGGCCGGAACTGGCCGGTTCGCCTCAGAGCGACGGAGGGAGCAGGTTTCATGATATTCTTTAGCGGGAATGCAGCGAAGACAGGCTATCAGCCTAGGGTGTTCCTGACTTTTTCGGCCAGTTTTACGATCATTTCCTCGGCGACCGACAGTCCGGCCGCGCCCGTGTTTATGCACAGGTGATAGCACCGCGCATCGGTCCAGTCGACTCCGGCAATCGTTTTTATGAACCGTTTGCGCTGGGTGTCAGATTGCCTTATAAGTGCTGCCGCCTCGGCTGGAGAGGATAAGTTGTAAGCCTCTGTTACGCGCCGGAGGCGGAAGTCTTCAGGGGCGTGGAGAAAGACACTGACCAGCATGGGACGGCCTTTCAATACGTGAAAGCCGGCACGGCCGACGATGACCGCATTATGTTTATCGGCGATATTTTCGATTATTCCGGCCTCGGCGTTGAAGAGCTCGACGTCATATACGGGCCGGATAGAGGGCGGCACATATGCGGTCTCGGGGCTTCCGTAAATGAAGCCCTTCAGAAGATTTTCGAGAAAGCCTGACACTCTCTCCTCCCTGAAAGCCATATCCTCTGCACTTTCCCCGAGATCTTTCGTCGCCCGCTGCAGGATGTCCCTGTCTACATACCTGAACCCCAGCCGGTCTGCCACGCGCCGGCCGAGGTATGAGCCTCCGCTTCCCATCTGCCGCGAAATAGTAATCAGTATGTTATCTGTAGTCTGCTCTTTCATCCTCGTCATTAATTTATCACAATCTCTTCGAAGAATGAACGCAAAAAGACACCGGTAATGCAAGTTTTTGGACATTTGTTGCGCCGATGACCGAGGGAATAAAAAAGCAGGACGTAAGAAAGGCCCGGCTGCCCCGGAGAGTTAGGGCAGCCGGGCCTCAGTTTCCGGTACTACTGAACTACAAAAAATGTCGACCAGCGATAAAGAGTCTGACCTTTCGTGCCGTGGGGCGTTACACTGAGTGTGACCACGTACACCCCTGGCGGGAAAGTCGCATGGAGGGTCTCAGGCGCCACATCCAGCTGGGTCACATCAGTCCTGAAGAAGACAAGGTTCTCGTATGCCTTCCTTCTGGCGTCTTCAGAATCACCAAACAGGGAGCATTGCTCTGATGTTACCTCATCGGCTACCGACTGTGAGAGCCACTGCCCGTTTATCTGAGAATCGATGAAGATGATGTTTACAGGATCAATGCCCGGCGCAAAAAGGCTGAAGGTGGCATCTACCGGGCAATCAAAGGAAGCGTTCATCAAAAAGTCTACGTCTTCACCGGGTTCTACGACAACGCCTAGAGGTTCCGCCTCCGCCGGGTCTGAGCTGATCACGGGTGTTCCGACAGGGCTATAGAAAAAGGCCTGTTCTCCTGTGGGACAAGGCATCGTTATTGCCGGAGTCGGCGTTGGCGTAGGGGTTGGTGTAGGGGTCGGCGTTGGTGTAGGGGTCGGCGTTGGCGTAGGAGTCGGCGTTGGTGTAGGAGTCGGTGTTGGCGTGGGAGTCGGTGTTGGCGTGGGAGTCGGCGTTGGTGTAGGAGTCGGCGTTGGCGTAGGGGTTGGTGTAGGAGTCGGGTGGCTTGCAGGATCACTGGGGTTTGTTCCTGCATTGATCTCTACTATGTTCGAATAGCCGTCACCATCCGAATCCAGCGGTTCGACGGCGGTAGCGGCGGAGTTAAACGTGCTTTGAGACGGGCTTCCGGTATTGATGCCGTTGGCATTAAGAGCAGCGCCGTAGTTGTAAAGGGTCGATAAGCCGGGCGAACCGTTGTGACATATTGCGCAACCGAAGCTTGAAGTTGCCGACGACGGATATTTTACCTGGAATTCGCCGTAGATCGTCGACGTTGCATACGCGGTGGCGGCCAGGAGCAGTAAAATGGCACCTGCAACCAGAATGAACCCCCTTTTTCTCATAACATCCTCCTTGTTAATTCTTGTTTTATGAGCTTATTATTTGCGTTTCTCGGGTCAGAACGGGCTCCCGAGGCGAGACGACTCCTTTTATGATGATACTTGACCGGGATTACGCGCGGTATCGGTTGTCGTCTGATTTTCTTGTAGTGTTTTTTCCTACACGTGAAGAAAGCCTAATGTTCATACCCAGGACATTCAGCCGCGGATCAACACGGATGGTCACGGAATTTGAGGCCTTGCGGCCCGTCATCACCCACCGGAGAGGTGAAGTCTCCCTGGATAAAGATACCTGGTTTTATAGTGATTGGCCGCTTTCGTATGCGTTTAAACTGCTGTTTACAGGTTCATATGATAAATATCATACCGGGGTATGAACCTGAAAGTTTATATTAGGTTCAAGCCACGGGTTTAACGGCCCTGGCAAAAACATTTCAGGGAGGTCTTTATGTTCTGTTACCAGTGTGAGCAGGCGGCCGGAGGAAAAGGCTGCACAAAAAAGATAGGGGTATGCGGAAAGAGTGACGAGGTGGCTGCGCTTCAGGATCTTCTTGTATATTCGCTGAAAGGGCTGGCGCTGTTTGCGGAGGCGGGCCGGAAAGCCGGCGTCGAGGACAGGGGCGTGAATATCTTTACGTCGGAGGCACTCTTTGCGACTCTTACCAATGTTGACTTCGACCCTGTGAGGTTCGAGTCTCTCATAAGGCGCTCGGTCGAACTGAGAGACTTGCTGAAGGGAAAGGTTGACTCCTTGGGCGGCGCTGAGGACTTCCGGCACGGGAGCGCGACTTTTGTTCCCGCCGCACGCCGCGAGGACTTGATAGTACAGGGCAGGGCTGTCAAAGAGCATGTGCCGGACGGGAAGGTCGACCCCGATATACAGTCTCTTCAGGACATCGTGCTTTTCGGTCTGAAGGGGGTTGCAGCTTATGCCGATCACGCCCTGATCCTGGGTAAGGAGGACGCCGCTGTTTTTGCTTTTATGCACAGTGCTCTTGCCGCCATGACGAAGACGGACCTCGGCCTCGATGACTGGGTGGGACTGGCCATGAAATGCGGGGAGGTAAACCTGAGGACGATGGAACTGCTCGACGGCGCAAACACCGGTGCTTACGGACATCCCGTCCCGACGAAGGTACCCCTTGGGGCAAGGAGGGGAAAGGCGATTCTCGTTTCGGGCCACGACCTGAAGGACCTTGAAGAGATTCTGAAGCAGACCGAGAGCAAGGGCATATCGGTCTATACGCACGGCGAGATGCTCCCTGCGCACGGATATCCGGGCCTGAAGCAGAAATATCCCCATCTTTACGGACATTATGGCACTGCATGGCAGAACCAGCAGAAGGAGTTCGCGAAGTTCCCCGGTTCGATTGTCATGACCACAAACTGCATTCAGAGGCCCCTCGATTCTTATGCAGACAATATCTTCACGTGCGGCCTGGTGGGGTGGCCGGGAGTGAGGCATATACAGGACAGGGACTTTACTCCGGCGGTCGAAAAGGCGCTGGAAATGACGGGCTTTACGGAGGACGGCTCCGGGACCGGGGTTATGACCGGTTTTGCAAGAAACGCGGTGCTGGGCGTTGCCGACAAAGTCATCGATGCGGTGAAAAAGGGGCAGATCCGCCACTTCTTCCTGGTCGGGGGCTGCGACGGAGCCAAACCGGGGAGGAACTACTACACGCAATTTGTCGAAAAGGCCCCCAAGGACACAGTGGTGCTGACGCTCGCCTGCGGCAAGTTCAGGTTCTTCGACAAGGATCTGGGGGACATCGGCGGCATTCCAAGACTCCTCGATATCGGCCAGTGCAACGACGCCTATTCGGCTGTCCAGATAGCCCTCGCCCTTGCCAAGGCATTCGACACCGGCGTTAACGAACTGCCGCTTTCGCTTGTACTCTCATGGTATGAGCAGAAGGCGGTGGCCATACTCCTGACGCTGCTCTATCTGGGCATCAAGGATATCCGGCTCGGACCTTCTTTGCCTGCGTTCATTACTCCTAACGTTCTTGACTTTCTCGTGAAGAACTTCGCTATCAGACCCATAGCTGCCACGCCCGAGGAGGACCTGAGGGCAATCCTCGGCAGTGATTGCTGCCAGGACCCGGCATAAGGGAAGAGGGGGGCACGCGATGATAAACCGGCGTGCCTCCCTCTCTTCCGGCAATGACCGCAGAAGGGCGGATCATGTCTCTCCAGGGACGCCGGCCGCTTCTCCCAGCACGTCCTCGATGTAAAGCATTTTTATGATGACGACGACAGCTGCGGTCAGCGGCGTAGCAAGGATAAGGCCGAGGAGACCGGCATAGACGCCCAATAATATCTGGGCGATGATAATTACCACCGGAGGCAACAGCACCTGATGTTGCTGTATCATCGGGCTTACAATGTAAGCTTCGAAGGTATGGATGAGGAGATAGAGCGCTATAACGTAGAGCACCTTTATCGGATTGTCCAGCAGTGCGAGCAATATTGCAGGCACGGCAGACAGCATAGCGCCAAGATAAGGGATAAAGGTCAGGAGCGCCGCGAAGAGCCCCAGCGTCAGGGCGAGGGGTATCCCGGCCAGCATCAGCCCGATGCCGGTAAGAAGTCCCACGAGCGCCATTCCCAGGAGCCTCCCGACAAGCCATCTGTGCAGCGTAACGGCAAGGGCATCAAAGACTTTTTCGGCGCGGGCCCGCCTTCCGGGAGGCACAAGCCGAAGGAACCCTCTTATGTATATGCCGGGATCGAATGACAGATAGAGACTCACGAAAAAAAAGATAAAGGCGTCTATGACCACTCCCAGGGTAATCGAGAAAATTCCCTTTACCTCAGTGAGGAGCGTGCCTCCCCCGAGCAGGTCCCGAAAACTCGGCATCTGCCGTAGTATCTCCTGTCCGAGTGGGTTCTCCTGGATCCGGTCCTGGATATGAGACAGCGCATTTGGAAGTTTCAGCCCCAGCTCATTCGCCTGAGCGGCCACGTGGGGGGCCAGCAAAAAAAATGCAAGATACAGGATCCCGCCAAGGGCCAGTATTACGGCGACGACCGAAACAAAGAAGGGGAGCTTCAGTATCCTGCTGACCGGTGCGCTCAGACCACGGATAAAAATTGCGAAGAGCACGGCACCGAAGGCGAGCAGAAAAAACCCCAGCTGCGACCATAAAAGGAGAAAAAGAAAAGAAATACCTGCAACGATCAGCACCGCAATAAGCATCTTGCCTGCAAAGGCCCCGTATTCGCGAGGCGGCTTGCCGGCGCTGCCCGGAAGAGCCCTGTTCTCTTCAAACCGTGTGGAGGTCATACAGTTCTCTTCCTCCATTCTATCCTATCTGAGCGAAAGGTGTATATAAAATGCGGAAGTGCGGTTAGTCCTCCGGAAAATAAAGTCCGTACAAAATGTTTCATTGCCCTGGAGTGACTACAGACAAACCATATCGTCAGGGAGTGCGGTAAGTTTCTCGCAGACCGAATCGGTCACAGCATATGTATTCTCTATTCCCACAGCCCCCAGGCCGGGAAATACGAACTTCGGCTCGATGGCCACAACATGCCCCGCCTGGAGAGGGAATTTGAATTTTGGTGCCAGCACCGGTAATTCGTCCAACTCGAGACCTACGCCGTGACCGACGAACTTTGCCTGTTCGCCGGAATGGCCCATGAAATAGTCCTGCAGGCCTGCGGCTTCAGCCATGCGGGCGGCGCCCACATAAAGTTCCTCCCACAGGTTGCCGGCTCTCAGGTTTTCAGTAAGCCAGGCCTGTATATCGATCGCAACATCAAAGGCTTTTTTTATTCGGGGCTCGGGTTTGCCCAGGACGAAGACCCGGGTCATGTCGACCATGTATCCGTTGACGGCAACCCCGTAATCGACGACGACAGGGACGTTTTCCCTGATAACCGACGTTGACGGCCCGTACGGAGCGGCACGTGACAGCCCTTTCCCGGAAATAGGCCCGTCGAAACAGCCCGCAGCCGCGCCGCTTTCCCCGGCTGCAACCAGCCCGGTTGTCTCCTGGTTGAAGGCCCGCATGCGGAGATAGCCTTCATGTCCTGCCTTTCGCAGCCTGAACTCGAATTCGGCTGCAATGTCGATCTCCCGCACACCGGGGACGAGGAATGCCGGAATCTCACCGAATACCTCGCTGAGCGTTTTGCCGCTGTGCCTCATTTGTTCCAGCTCAAAGTCCGACTTTACCGCACGGAGTTCCCTTGTGATTCCGGAAATATCGACGAACTCCCGTCCGGGAAGGAGTCTGTTGTAGAAATGGTACGACTGCACCGTCAAAACGTCGAAAGTGAGCCCGATGTTACCACCGGTAACATCGAATTGCCGTGAGAATTCACTGCTCCGCGGGAAGGGCCTGACGTCGTCGACATTGCTCTCCCCGCGCGCCCTCGTGTAACTCTTCCTGATCATATGGATCGGACCCCCGTCGGCGGGAACCCAGAGCATGCCGTTCTGCCTCGATCCCGTGAAATAGTAGAGGTCCACTGAATGCACCAGGAGTGCGCCGCCGATGCCCTCTTTTCCCAGTCTTTCCTGGAGGCGATTTATCCTCTTATTATTTTCATCCTTCAACATATGCCCTGCCTCCATCCCTTAGTCCTCAAAAGATATATTTCCAACAAAATAACATGAAACAGCGTAATAGTTCACCGCGGACGCAGAGGGCGCAGAGAGTTTAATTATATATTTCTGCTGAGAGGACAGAAATATATAAACTGCCATAAAGAGCTTTTTTTGTTTTCCGGCCTCTCACCGGAAAACAAAATTCACTGAAACTCTGC
>JBJKPE010000132.1:0-5659 GCA_046706685.1 Thermodesulfovibrionales bacterium
TGGAAACTCCGGACCGCCATGAAGAAGAGAGAGGTCAGATCATACTACCGTGGTACTCAGGGGAACAACAACTCAGATGGGAACAGGCAGGTTATCCTTCTTGGGGCACTTCCAGTTATCGCCTACAATTATGATGTCTGTCAGGAAACAAAAACAATATGGCCGGATAAAAGCCAGGGGAAAGAGAAAATAAAATGAACATAAATGTGAACATCAAACGCAAGTTCAAGGTCAATGGGAAGGAATATAATTCAATAGAGGAGATGCCCGATGAAATCCGGGAGGCCTTTAAGAAAGCTATGGACACGCAGGTATCCGAAAGTTCTACGGCGACCCGGACCAGGATTATTTTTGACGGTGCCGAATACGGAAATATCGATGCTATGCCCCAGGATGTACGTCAGCTATATGAAAAGGCTATGAAGGCAGCCGAGGGAGGCGCGTCACTGTCAGCCCCCGATATCAAAGAAATCAGCGGGACTACGAAGAGACCCGATTCCCTGCCCGGCAGTTTCCCGGGGGCCATCCACACTGCACCCAAGGTCGAACCTTCGTTTTCTCCACGCGTCCTGATCGTGGGCGTCCTTATTGCCCTTGCACTTATTCTTTTTTATTTTCTCTTCCACGCCAGATGATAGAGCACATACCCGTTCAGTCCTTAGCCAACAATCCTTCCTGTACCTAACGCCGTGATTTTTTTGCCTGGGCTCAAGCTTTCTTTCGGAAGTAGATGATCGGTATCAGAGCGCGTCAAGATGAGTACGTGTCGTACTTCTTCCTCGAAATATCCGTTTCAGACTCTCCTATACACGGAACGACCTGCTGGATTTACATTAATCAATTCTCCTGGGTCCCCACTCCCACATTGAGGTGCTCGAAATACGAAGAATTACGAATAACAATAAACTCGTCGGGATCGTGAGCAGAAACGAAATTCTGGCGGCCTATGCGGAGCCCCACATGTATCAGTTTTTTGAGGAATAGAATTCACTCTCTCGAATATGTTTTCCACTGGAGCTGAGGCTCTACTTTGACGTTTTTGTTCCCTTGAACAATGTCTGCTTACTTCGCAGAATCCGTTACTCCCTCCTGCCTTTTGGCGGGGTGAAACTGAAGGTACTCCCTTTGCCCGGTGAGCTGCCGGCCCAGATCCTGCCTCCATGGGCTTCCACGATGGTTTTGGCAATGGACAGTCCCAGCCCTGAGCCTCCCGAGTCTCTGTTGACGCGATAGAACGCATCAAATATATAAGGGAGATGGTCGGCTGCTATCCCAACGCCTGTATCGATGATCTCAAGAAGGACATCGTGATTCCGCTCTGACAGGTTGACAGTTATAGTTCCTCCTGTATCGGTATATTTTATGGCGTTAACCAGGAGATTTCTTATTACACGATTTATCATCATTTCATCGCCATCGATCACTGGCACCATTGGTTCGGGAACTTCAAAGGATAACTGAATCCCCTTCATATCCGCCTCAGCTGTCACCCCCTCGATATTCTTGCATATCTCTATCTCCATATTGAAAGGGCCAAGGACGGGCTGGTATCCCTTTGTCTCAAACCGGGAAACTTCCAAGAAATCTGTCAGCAGTTTCGATAATTTAGTGAGCTCGTCCTTCATAATTTCAAAGTAGCTCCGCTGTGTCTCCGTGAGAGGACCGGCTCGTCCCGAAAGGAGCCTTAATAAGAACCCTTCGGAAGCAGTGACCGGGTTCTTCATGTCATGGACAAACATGGAAATGATATTCTGTCGCTCCCTCTCCAGGCGTTTGACTTCAGTGATGTCTCTGAAAAACTCAATGCCTCCTGTGAAGCTTCCATTGCTGTCAAAAACGGGCACTGTAGTAACTGACAGAGCAACAGGTTCGCCGTCCTTTTTTCTTATCACAGTTTCTGCTGCAATGGATTCCTTCTGTCTGAGAAGAACGTGCGCTAACAATGGACATGAGGTCCTGTCTGGTGACTCGTGAAATGTATCGAGATGGGACTTGCCTATCACCTCTTTTTTAAGATAGCCGGTTATTTTTCCGCTGCATGATTGAAGTCAACTATTACCCCGTCTTTGTCTATGATGGAAAAACCTACAGGGAGATTCTTTATCAGCGTATCGTATACCCGCATTTTTTTTCATGTCATTGCACCAACAACATAAGTTCTTTCAAAGTTTTGAGCTCCGTTTTCCTTATCTCGACATCTGCTCCCAAAAAAACATGATGAGGCCCCTCGCCCTTAAAATCCTCCCGTGTGAAAAGGACATCGATGTTGTCTTCAGCCAGAAACTTCGCAAGCCTCAGTCCCTTCCCCTTTTCCATATCTGCAAAACTATTTTCTATTATCTCGGGAGCCGACATCTTTCTGTCCGACACTCTCCTGCTCCACAGTGCGATAAAAGGGGCCTTGCCAAAATGTTCCGAAATCGTTCCATCTCTGTCTTGAAGCGGTGCCGCAAATCTCTCACACTCCTTTTTCTCCGGTTCATAATGGATTGTCACCTTCTCTACAAAGGGAATGCGCCGTTTTATCTCACCTTCGATGTTGTCGGCCAGTTCGTGAGCATCTTTGAGTCTTCTTGAAGATAGCCGCACATCCATATTCATGAAGATAAACCTCCCGGAGTTCCTTGCATTTAATGAGACCACCTCTTTGACCTGAGAAAATTCCCCCACTACGTCTTTTATCTTTATGAGGGTTGCCCCATCAACGGAGGCATCGAGGAGGCTTTTCACTGAGTCCCTGAATATCCCATAGCCTGACTTGACGACAACAAAAAGAATCACAAAGGCCGAAATTCTATCCGTAACAGGATATGAAAGACGTGCCCCGGCTATGCCTGCCGCCACAATAAAGAGCGGTGCGATATCGGACTTCCAGTGCACGGCGTCTGCCATCAGCGAGGGAAAATTTATTTCCCTGGCCCTTCTGCCCTCATACCGCGCAAAAATGATAATGGGAATCCCCATCATCAAAAGAATGACCAGCGCCATGTCAAGGTTTCTCATCGAATGCGGGTAGGGATGATAGATCACCTTTGCAATCTCGTAAGCCGTCACAAATATCAGGCCTGCTGAAAGTATTGCCGCGATATTTTCAACTTTGTAGAGTCCCCAGGGGAAATGTTCCGATTTCTTTTCCGAAAGGTGTAAACCTCCTATCACGAGGAGGCTTCCCGTTACGTCGGCAAGGGAGTGCATTGTCTGCGCCAAAACGGAGGAACTGCCGGTACGGAAATACAGAAGAAACGTAACCGCTGCAAAAAATATATTCAGCGCCGCCGATATGACTGCTAACCTTTTGCCGTCCCGGCCGGAAGGGTCTTTATTCATGACTTCTTTCTGGTCTCTATGCAGAGGAATCCTGCGCCTTTTACGAGTTCCTCGACCGGCTCTTCGACCTGCCGCGGCTGATCGGGCCTCCGGATAAGAGTGCTCCGTATCCTCGTGACCTTCAAGCCCGCGTCATTCAGAAGTTTACTTGTCTCGGCAAAGCTGTAAAACCTGGCCCTTTCGTAAATCGGGTGTCCCTGTCTTTTCTTTTCCTGATAAAAAACTCCCCAACGAGAGTCGGCCGGCACGAGTCCTATGATGATGCGTCCATCTTTCTTAAGAACCCTTTTTGCCTCGATAAGCACCTTGAGGGGGTCCTCCACAAAACATATGGTCACGATTATCAAGACGCATCCGAATGACTCGTCGGCGAAGGGGAGGTCTTCGCCTGTTCCTTGGATGGTCTTAATTCCCCGGGCCTCCGCCATCTTCAGAGCGGTAAGGGCCGGGTCCAAGCCTGTCGCCGGCAGGAAATGCATGGCGAACCGCCCAGTTCCCACGCCGACTTCGAATATGGGCCGGGGGGCATTTTCCACCAGAGGCTTGAGACAGGCAAACTCGCTTTCATAAAGAGGGCGTCCCTCTTCAGAGTCATACCATGCATCGTATCTATCTGCCATTGTGTCAAAGATGTTTGGCATGTCCCCGTTCCTTTCTATTTTTGCAAGGCTGATGCTGAAGATCTTCCTTGTGGCTGTAAAGCCGCCCTGTTCGGGCGGCAACAGTGAGTCTGTTTTGCCTGACTAAACCGGCCCCTCACGCGACCCTGGATTTACCAAATGTCTTTGATGTGATTGATGTGGCAATCGAGGCGCCTTTCAGGTCGTATTCGAACTGCCTTAAAGGGTTATTCTCTTTCTTCAGGTCATTGATCAGATACGAGAGGAGGAAGCGATGGATCGGAACTTCACTCTTTTCGTAAGCCTCTTTCGCCAGCAAAAGCGCTTGGTCTTCAGCCTCCATGGTCCTGTTGAAATGGCTCGACAGGATATTGAGCTCCTCGGGGCTCAGATTAAATGCCTCCTTCTTCAAACTGTCGGAGATTATCCCGTGTAAGAGGCAGCGTTTTTCCGCCTCGACCTCAAGTACCTTCATCATTGCCCTGGTTAAATGGTTCTTGGTTTTTGCGATTTCTGCCTTTGCATTTGCGATGTTTTCCGTTTCTATCGCCTGTAAATCCACAATGGCATCCAGAAGCCCTGCTAACCTGTCCTCAGAAGTATTCATGTTGCTCTCCTTTCCGGGAATATTTTTCCCCGGCCGGTTGATTGTTTATTCTTCCTCCTAGACAAATTACATCTATGGATAAAAGACCAACAGATGCTAGGCCGTCACTCTTTCACATAATACAAACGCAGTCCTCGCAAAACATATGCCTTCAGGCAGTTTGCAATTGCCTTCCTTTTTTTGTCCCTTTGGTTCCTCCGGTACACGAATGGCCCCTAATTTACGCTGAGCATCGGCAAGAAGTTCACAAAAGACTTCGGGTAAGTCTCGTCCTTCACCGGTGCAGGACTTCTCGAATTTCGTAAAAGTCTCGTCGGTGCTTTCTAAAGTTTTGGCGAAGGATAGGCAGTTGCCGCAGAATAGGTCCTTCTGTTGGTTGTCGAGAACACCCAACACGAAATGAATACCTCTCAGCTTGTTGATTATGCTTTCCTCACTCATGATAGCCTCCTGAACGAATACAACTTGTATCCCGGCAATACTATCTTCTTTCTATGGTTGCGATTTCATTTCTAATGGGAGCAGCCTCCCCCCTCAGTATGTCCTCCGCAACATTGACTCGGCGTATACTCCGGCAATTGGGCCGCAAGGAATAGATCGACGTTGTCCCTTATAATCGGAGCGCTTGCCTGATACACCCGGATCCCCGACTGATTCAATCTGCTCAAAGCCCCTCCGCCTATGCCGCCGACAACGACCGCGTCGACCTGATGATTATCGAGCGTCATGATAGGGTTACACGAGCCGTGTTCATGATGCTGGTCGCCGTTGATGATAGTGGAGATATCGTCTGTAATTAAGTCCACCACGACGAACATCGGCGCGGAGCCGAAATGGTTATACACTCTGCTTTCGATACCCTCATTTTCCTGTACCGGGAAACACACTTTCATCATTTTCCTCCTGTTTCAGGACTGTTTTCTCAAAGACAATGGGCTTGCATTCAGCCCAAGGGGGATGGAGCCTGCGCCTCCTCCAAAGGTCAAATATGGTTTATTATTATTTGATCATCCCTTTTTCCCTCAGATACTCTTCGCTCGGGATCTCAACAGAACTTGCGCCGCCCTCATAGGAATACATGATCCTGCCTACATCGATCATCGCC
>JBJKPE010000133.1:0-7966 GCA_046706685.1 Thermodesulfovibrionales bacterium
GGGATGGCCGAACTCTCCTGCCTGAAGTGCCACAGTTATACCGAGGCGGCGCCAAAGATGATTTCAAACGACAGGTGCCTCGGCTGTCATAAACACTATCCTTCAACGGGACCCATGACGAAACTCAGATGTTTCGACTGTCATCACCCCCACGGTCAGATTTTGCCGACCAGCGAGGACTGTCTCAAAAATTGCCACGGCACCGAATTGAAGGTGGGCCAGCACAACCTCCATATGACAAGGGCGAAGCTTGCCTGTCTTGACTGCCACAAGGCCCACACGTGGTCGATAGGAAAGAAAGAGGCAAAAGGCCTCTGCGCCCGTTGCCACGCCCTGAAGGACCCCGCCACGTTTATCTATTAGCGCGCCTTGCGCCGCAACCCTGCGCCGGAAGTTCATGAGTAAAGTGGGCGGGACGACTGCCCCCCGGCAACGTACATTGCATCCCGTATTTCTTGTCTGGTGAGTGCCCACTCGATTCTCTCCTTCCAAAATATTCGGATCTGCGATTATAATTAGCGAAGCGCAAATTGCGCCCGAAGTGATTACACAGAGTCACTGAAGGCAGATATGGAAAGATGGGGAAAAACATACTCATTGCAGACGACAGTCAGACATTCCTGATATCGCTGAGCCTCTTCTTGAAAAGGTCGGGCTTCGGGGTAATACCGGCGGAAAACGGCATGGAAGTTTTAAAACTGGTAAATCTGTGGGAACCCGGGCTCATTATCCTGGATGTGAATATGGCGGTGATGGATGGGATTACCGTACTTAGACTCCTGAAAGAAAACAAACAAACAGCCCATATTCCGGTGATAATGTTGTCGACCGATTCCAGCAGCAAAACAATGGAAAACTGTCGGGGCCTGGGATGTTACTCCTATCTCCATAAGCCACTAAAATTACACGAACTTCATGCTGCGGTTCAGGAGTGTTTCTTTGCCAGAACAGGTACAAAGAGGCGGCATGTGCGGACTATGTTTCACAAGAAGGTCACAGTCGTATATAAAGACACGTCGTATGACCTTCCTGCGGAAACCCTCTCGGCCGGCGGGATCTATGTGAGGAAGAAAGAACCTCTCCCGGTCGGATCAGACGTTCGTGTCATAGTGCCCTTGAGAGTGGGAGCCAAGATTTCGCTGAAAGGCGTAGTCATCTACACCAAGGACTTCTTCGGAGGGCTGTTGACGATGGATCCCGGCATGGCTATTGAATTTACGGAACTTTCCGACGACGGGTATCAGACTTTGCAGTCCTACATCGAGGACCTGCTGATTGAGGATGTTCTCGACGAGCCCGACGCTTAATCGTGTGAGTCAGCACAGGGCCCCGGGCTCCTCAGCCTGCCGGCTTTATCGTGACCCTGTTTTCTTACCATTCATCCCTTTTCCTGACATAATGAAATAAAGCGGGGTGTTCCGCGTCGGAGGATGTCTTATGAAAGAGTACGATGTAATCGTTGTCGGCTCGGGGGCCGGGCTGCTGATAGTAGAGAAGGCGCTTGCCCATGACCTTTCCGTCGCCCTTGTGGATAAGGGACCACTGGGAGGGACCTGCCTCAACCTGGGGTGCATACCTTCGAAGATGCTCATTTTCCCGGGTGACAGGGTAGCCGAAATAAGGGAGGCCGGAAAACTTGGTGTCTCAGCGACGATCGGGGGAATAGATTTCCAGGCGATCATGGAGAGGATGAGAAATACAGTGAGGAAAGGCGAAAACCATATACGTGAAGGCATCAGGTTTTCGGAAGACCTGGACTTCTACGAGGGCACCGGGTTTTTCGTGGAGGACTCCGTCATAGAGATCAATGGTGAGCAGATCAAGGGCAGGAAGATCTTCATCGCCGCCGGAGCGCGCCCCCGCATCCCATCCATAAAGGGCATAGAGAAAGCGGAATATCTTACTAACGAGAGCGTGCTTCAACTCGCTGAAAAACCGGAGAGCCTCATTGTTATCGGAGGCGGATATATAGGCGCGGAATACGCGCATTTTTTCTCGGCCATGGGGGTCAAGGTGACACTCCTTCAGGCAAACAGTCGTGTTGTGCCTGATGAGGAGATCGAGATATCTGATCTCCTGAAAAAAGAGATGGGGAAATGGATGGACATCCATACCGGGACAGAAGCCGTGGCAATAAGGAAAGAGCCTTCAGGGTACACAGTCACAGCCAGGGACCGTTCTTCGGGCAGGACATCCCTGTTTCAGGCTGAAAGAATTATGGCTGCCGCCGGCAGGACGTCGAATGCCGACCTGCTGAAGGTCGAAAACAGCGGGGTGAAAACGGACGAGCGCGGCTATATAAAGGTGAATGAATATTTCGAGACGAGTAAAAAGAACATCTGGGCCTTCGGTGATATCATCGGCAGAAAGATGTTCCGCCATGTGGCAAACCGGGAGGCGTCTCTCCTGTGGGACAACGCCGGGCATAACAAGAGGGTTGCGATGGACTACCGCTTTGCACCCCACGCCGTCTTTTCCTACCCCGAGATAGCATCGGTGGGCCTGACGGAAGAACAGGCGCGGCAGCAGTTTCATCCCGGCGAACTGCTTGTGGGAAAGGCCAAATATTCCGAGGTCGCCAGGGGCGAGGCGATGATGGAGGAAGAAAGTTTCGCGAAGGCCATCGTAAAGAGGGACGGCAAGATCCTTGGCTTCCATATCATCGGTCCCTATGCGTCCATACTGATCCAGGAAGTGATTAATGCCATGGCGAACAACCTCGACATATGGGCGATCGGCAAGGCCATGCATATACATCCGGCCCTTTCGGAGGTGATTGTGGCGACCTTCGGTAATCTCCAGGAGGCGGAGTGAAGGGACCGGGACAGACCTAACGCAACAGACAGCCCCCGGCCGACCCATTGTCCATGGGATGAATCAGGAAAGAACAAGGGGGCTTCCCCGTTGCCATAGGGTATGCTCTATTTAATGCGCAATGAGATTTTAAACAGGAAATGGGCCGGAATTCTCGGGCATCCGACCTGTCTTTACGTCCTCTTTTTCACGGAGATGCGGAGAGGTTTTCCTATTATGGGATGCGGTCGCTGCTTGTCTACAGGCTGGGACCTGTCTTTTGCGGCTTATCTTAGATTCTTCTCCGTCCGGTTTAATTTCCTCTTTCCTTCAATTCGACAATTATTACATCGGTATTGGTATCTCCTATGTTTTCCCCGATGTGCTGATGCGCTTTCATCCAAACAACACTTCCGGCCTTGACGTCAACCTCATGCTTCCGGCCATCAGGAAATGTCAGCCGCCGCCTGAAAGAAGACTCCGCGTATAATATATAGTCAGGGTGATAGTGTTGCAGAGTTTTCTCCCCGGGCTTATCGTGATACCTGAGCACCCTGATGCGTTCGTTCTCCAGAATAACCGAATACTTGTCTCCATCTGTTACAACAGGGTCCTGTGTATTAGGTTCAGATGCCATCTATCTCCTCCTTGTTTGCGCCAGAGGCGTGCTCACCACATCTGTCCGCCGCCGTCCTAACCCGGTTTCTCGGTCCTGAGCAGCACCCATCGGGGGAATTGAGTCTTCCAATTCAACCTTAGCCCTCATCGAATGGGGTGTCAAGTGCCTGTATTCATGAACAGGATGGCTGATTTGAATTGCCGTTATAATTGTGCGGGGTATAAGCGGAAATAATCGTTAGAGAATCTCACTATTATCTTTGCGCCTCCGGCTGCTATTTGGACACCTTGAAGATTTCGAGGATAGAGAAAGAGTAGACGGCGATGGTGAACGCGCAGACCGCCCTGAAAAGCTGTACGGGGAGCCCGGCTATGGGTTCTACTATGAGCCCTCCAAATACGGCATAACACACAAATCCGATTCCCGTAACGACAAGTCCATTGGTCAGCCTGGAATTCCCTATAACTTTCATCGAATTGGCAAGGCTGAAAAAGGCTATGCCGCTTAAGAGCGCTCCCAAAAAACCGAAGCTGCGGCGGGCGATAAGTCCGGCTTCCCTTATATGGGGTGTCCCCGCAATCAAGATGTACGCGGCATAGGCGATAAAAAGAATTACAGGCAGCGCCCTGTAAATAACTTTCTTCTCACTCCTGTATGTCAAAAGGGTGACCCCAAATTGGAAAAGAAGAACGAATGAAGTAATCAGGAACGACTGGGACAATATAATCAATACCCCGAATTCACCCGCTCCGCTCGCCGTAAGAGTAAATCTCAGCCAGTCTATAAGCTCTGTGATCCCGTGGACAAGCCCGAAAGCGGCAAGCATATGGAAGGCAGTAACAAAGGCAATTGAAGATGCCTTCCTTGTTCCATGGAAAACCACGAAAGACATTAACAGGAAGCTCACGCCATAAATGAAGTATATGTAAAATAGGGGCGCAGTTAAGACCTGCTTCAATCTGAACTTCCTCCTCGTGAGAAGTAAGTTGCAAAGAGCTTATCCAGCTCAACTTGAAGTCTTCCCGCCTCTTCTTTTGTCACGAAGAGCGAAACTGCCTTCAGGATATCCTGGATCAGGGTCTTGCAGTCGTCGGCGGTAAGATCCGCTCTGTCTTTGTTGAGCCTGGAAAGTTGCTTTCCGATTATTGATTGACATACAATCCGGCCCATGAATGCCCCCATGACTACTTCCAGCTGCGCGACGAAGTCCGGCCCTTGTTCCATCACGAGTATATTACAAATAATGGGACCGCGGTTGTCAATATTTCTTTAAAGAGTCTGCGCCTAGTTGCCAGCATAGACCAAATTGAGAGGTATGTGTCGAGCACCTTTCATCCCGAAGTGTTTGCTCACAAGGCTCGCACACAAGGAAAGAACTGCCATTTCAAATTCGCCTCCTAACCAGTAGATATCAAGATACGAAACAATTGCAGCTTTGCGGTTCGAAACAGAGAGGGCAATAAATTGAGGCGCGCAGCGAGCCAGAAGAATCGTGGCAGTAAGCGGCCGTCCGAGAGGGTGTACTATGGGTATGGTGTAATCATACAGACAAACTGTAACTTTGATACATCTGTCCCCGTAGAGTACTCCGTGAAGGTTCTGAACAAACGTATAAGCAGATCGGGCGGAGGCGGACCATCAAGATACTATTCTCATTATTTAGTATTGGTCACTATACGATTCAAAAGTCAGGGCCCGGGAAGGAGATTTGAAGCCGTGGAGGGTGCGGAGCGCCCTCACCGGCAAATAAACTTCGCTGAATCCGACGATGGCGCATAAAGCTCGATTTAACGTATTCTGGTTTTCAGGCCTTGCCGGATCAGGGCTATATCCCTAAAAGATGACCTGAAGGACGTTATCTATTCCGCGCAATGTCTGTAAAATGTGAAGGGCTTCGCCTGGTTTCAACCCGTCCGTTCCTACTCCGCAAAGCACGCCCTGCATGGCATCGAAAGCCGCCTTTACGTTGAGGTCGTCGTCCATTTTATTCGTGAAGGCCGACTGCAACCGTCGGGACGCGTGGCAGGGTACAGCCTCTTTTGCCCGTGCCTTAGCCTTGATCTTCTTAACGCACTCTTTGAACCGGCGGAGTTTCCCGACGGCGGAGTCCATGGCAGTATTCGAGAAATTGAGCTGCCGCAGGTAGTGCCCGTATATCAAAAAAAACCTGATCTCATCGGCGGAGTAGCCGTCCTTCAGAAGCGTGTCGGTGTAGTAAATGTTTCCCTTGCTCTTCGACATCTTCTTGCCTTCCACGTGGAGATGCCGGCAATGGAGCCAGAAATTTGCCGCCGGATAGGGTTTTACTGATTCCAGGACCGCACAGGTATAATCATGGTGTCTGACGAGATTGTCGATCCCGCCGCAGTAGATCGAGAGAGACTCGTCAAAAAACCGGCTGATCATTGCGGGGTCCTGTACGTTCCAGGCCGGTCTTCCCCGTCCGATTCCCGTGTCCCAGTAATACTTGTCGCCCTTCCTGTACCCATGCCAAAGTATAAAGTCCCCGAGGTTCCATCTCATCCCCGGATATGTGTCCTTGTGAAACCTTATTTTTCTGGATGGCCACCTGGACATATCCAGTCCGTAGAGTTTTCCGAACTCAGGAAACTTCAGGGGATCGAAGTATACGTTGTTCCCGTACCAGTAGGCGACCTCCCGGCTCAGAAGCGATTCTATCAGGTCCACGGTCTCACCTATGCTTTCGGACGCCCGGGGCAGGAAGTCCGGGATCTTTATCCGGAGCAGCTTCATCTCTTTGACGAACCGGCCGATGTTCTCATCCGCGAGCCGGTGCAAGTCCATCTTTCGCTTCGCGGCCTCCTCAATCGCCTTGTCTTCGATGTCCGTGATGGTCATTCCTCTCTGCACCCTGTATCCCGAATATTCAAGATACCTGACGAGGATGTCCTCGAAGAGGAACGTCCTGAAATTGCCTATATGCACCCTCTGATAGACCGACGGTCCACAGGTGAAAATATTCACGACGTCTTTGTTGGCCGGCCGGAACCGCTCTAACTTCTTTCCCAGTGAATTAAAGAGTTTCAGCATACTCATATTTTACCTTACTGCTGCAACCTATCTGAAAAAGAGAGGCGAATGTGCTGAAAAAGGTCCATGACCTGAGGCTCCTTACAGTCCCCGGTCGCGGCGACATACGCCTTTCCGAAACACATTCACGTTGAAATTGCGTTTACGTGAATCAAGATTGATATCTGCCGAATTTATGGACTTTTTCAGCATGTTCGCTTCTCCTTCTTTAGTCCACCCTCAGCGTTTTCCAATGCCCCTTGCGAAACCTCCTCGCCATCAGCAGGCCCTGGGCCGCCATCGAGGTGATCATTACGACCCAGACGCCGGTCGCCCCGTAATCCAGCACCAGGGCGGCGATATAGGCCAGGGGGAGCCTGATGAACCACATCGCTATAATGATAACCCACATAGTCCCCCTTGTGTCGCCCGCTCCCTGGAGTCCTCCGCCGAGTATGGAGCTCACCGCCATGAAGGGTTCGGAGAGCATGTTAATCCGCAGGTAGCGCGTCGTTTCGGCAAGGACCGCCGGGTTTTTTGTGAGCGCCGACGCGACCTGTTCGGCCAGAATGAAGATTACGAGGGCCATCAGACTTACAAGCAGAACCCCCGCCTGGGCGATCTTCCATCCGACTTTTTCCGCCCTTCCGGGATCACCCGCCCCCAGGTTCTGGCCGACGAGGACTGAGGCGGCCATGTTGAGGGCGAAGGCCGGGAGGTAGATTACGGCCTCTATCCTCAGGCCGTTCGTGATCGAGGCGAGCGCCGTTATGCTCTCAGGGCCCAGGCGGCCGAGAATGTTGTAAAGGACGATGGTGCCGGCGTTCCATGCGACCTGAAGCATCGCGGCCGGCCAGCTGAGTCTTATGATCCTTCTGATCAGATCGAGGGACAGCTTCCAGGTGCCCGAATAAAAGCCCTTCCACCAGCCCCGGGTGAGGAAGAAGAGGTTGATGGCCATCCCCACGGTCACAGAGACAGCGGTCGAGACCGCTATGCCCTGATATCCCATTTTCGGAAAAGAGAACAGACCGAAGACGAGCACGAAATCACCGGCGATGTTGCAGAGGCTTACTATGAACATGGTGACAAGGGGCTTTTTTACATCGCCGCCAGCCCGGAATACGGCGTTGGAGATTATCAGAATGTAGTTGGGTCCGAGTGCGAGCGCGAAGATCCTCAGGAATTTTTCAGCTATGTCCCTGATGCCGGCAGGGAAGCCCGCCAGCACGACGATGTCCCTGTAAAAAAATAAACCGGCCAGCGAAATCACCAAAGCGATAAGCACGCTGAAAAGAAGGGACTGGCGGGCGATCCTGAGGGCCCTCTCCTTATCCCCCGAGCCTGCCGACCTGGATACCATGGCAAGTGTGCCTATGCTGATGGCGTTGGCGATTATTATTATAAGAAAATAAAGCTGGTCGATGAAGCCTACCGCCGCCTGGACCTCCGAACTTATCAGCCCGGCGACGTAGATGTCTGTAAAGCCCACGAGAAAGAAGAAGACCATGACGAGTAGCATCG
>JBJKPE010000134.1:0-9087 GCA_046706685.1 Thermodesulfovibrionales bacterium
TTTAAAAGGTATGGTGGACGGTAGGGGATTCGAACCCCCGACTTCCACGTTGCGAACGTGGCGCTCTCCCAGCTGAGCTAACCGCCCATCTATGTTCCAGATGAATAGTAAAACAAAATTCGGTCAACTCAGTCAATGTTTACATGGGAGGGACAAAATACGCGGAAGATTCGTGGATGAAGCCTTTTGTCCACGGGCCCGGATATTGTCACTGCGGAAGCAAGGTTGACACGGTTTCTTTCAACCTCTTATAATGAACTTTTCCGGCAATTCAGAGAAGATTGATACTGCGCCTGTAGCTCAGTCGGATAGAGCAACTGCCTTCTAAGCAGTGGGCCAGGGGTTCGAATCCCTTCAGGCGCGCCAAACAATTGCGGTCATCAGCCCAAAGCGCCAAGTTCAGGATTGACCATTTTATTTGCTTTTGATTTATACTATTAACTGGTCGCTACCGATTGACGACTGTTTTATATGGTGGGCGTAGTTCAACGGTTAGAGCACTGGACTGTGGCTCCAGGTGTTGGGGGTTCGAATCCCCTCGCCCACCCCATCTTGCCGGCCGGCAGTGAGGAGCAGGCACCCCATTAAGTGGATTGACATAAAGGTGTCTGTCTCATACTGCTTACGCTTCTTTATAGCAGTGTGCGCCTGTAGCTCAGTGGATAGAGCATCGGCCTCCGGAGCCGAGGGCCGGAGGTTCGAATCCTCTCAGGCGCGCCAAACAGTTTTTTGTCGGCAAAGTCAGCTCAAGGCAGCTTTGGGCCGATAGCAATCAGCAAAGAAAGATTGATTTAAATAAGTGGAATCTGTTTTACTATTCACTACTCGCTTTTGAACGATATACCTCTATATGGGCCGTTAGCTCAGCTGGTAGAGCAGCTGACTCTTAATCAGCGGGTCGCAGGTTCGATTCCTGCACGGCTCACCATAAAACAAAGGGCTTGCGGTCTCCGCAAGTCTTTTGTTTTTGCGGGGAATGATCACAAAAAAACGCGGACCCCGTGACCCGGGATACCTCTCACAAGAAAAGCGGAACACCGTTCACGAAGAGTCAGTGTTTTGCCGCCGCTCACAAGGTCGCCGGCTGGAGATTCTGAAATGATTCTTGGCAAGAAACTCGTTGTGATAATGCCTGCTTATAACGCAGAAACGACCCTCCGCAAGACTTATGCAGAAATCCCCCATGAATACGTCGACGAAGTGCTTCTTGTGGACGACGCTTCGAAGGACAATACTCCCGAAGTGGCCCGGGAGCTTGGCATCAGGACGATACTTCACCCAGAGAACAAGGGATACGGCGGGAACCAGAAAACATGTTATCGGGAAGCGCTGAAGTGCAATGCCGATATCGTCGTCATGGTGCATCCGGACTATCAGTACTCACCTCGACTTGTAACCGCGATGGCATCCATGATTGCCTCCAGACATTATGACATCGTTCTCGGCTCACGAATACTGGGAGGCACCGCTTTGAAAGGAGGAATGCCTTTTTATAAGTACATTGCAAACAGGTTTCTGACTTTCATCGAAAATATAGTTCTTGGAGTTAAGCTTTCTGAATATCACACTGGCTACAGGGCATTTACACGTGAGGTGCTTGAAACTTTGCCGCTCGAAGAAGACTCCGATGATTTCATTTTTGACAACGAGATGCTCGTTCAAGCCGTCGCCTTTCATTTCAGGATTGGTGAACTGAGCTGTCCGACAAAATACTTTCCGGAAGCGTCCTCTATAAATTTCAGAAAAAGCGTCAAGTATGGAGTCGGTGTCCTCACTACTGCGGCGAAATATGTGTTAAATAAATGGAGAGTGAAAGAATTCGCAATCTTCAGCAGCAAAGGCAGAAAGCTCGATATCGGTTAAGCAGCTTGCAAGCCTGCAGGCCGTCTAAACACGGCACTGAGGAAGGGAACAACTCGTGGAATGCCACCCTTCGACTGCACGGGCCTCAGCATCTTCGTTATATCTCTTTGTCAGGGCGAAGCAGCTTTGAGTGCCAGTAAGATAACAATATTATCGAAATGACAAATAACGCCGGCCATAGCATAACGCTCAGGAAGGGGGGCACCCCGAAGATAAGCGTCGGCAGGCTGTCGGCATTAAAGCGTCGCGCCAGAAATTCGGGCAAAAGGACGTCCAGGAAGGTGTTCGAGTATGCAGCGCTGTGCAAAAAACGGTCGGGTATCATAAAAACCAGTGTCGATTTGGCGATCCAGGCGCTGACTGCGCCGAAAGCAGTAAGAGCGAGATATGCAACCCTTGAGAAAGGAAACCGCGAGATAAGCTTTATTCCCTCATAAATGAGAAGAACAGCCAGAACGATCAGGTATCTCGGGCCATAGCTCCATCCGCCCCACCAGGTAAAAAAGGACGCTATGACGAAGAAGAAAATCAGGCCGAACACTGCGAGGTAATTTGTCGGAAGCCTGGTGAAATAGTCTTTCTTCATGCATAGCTTCAGCAGGTAGAAAACCGCCATCACCAACACAGGGGCAAATACGAACAATCCCATGGAGCCGCTGAATGAAAGTCCCCATAGAGATTTCAGGGAAGGGGATCTGAATCCGTAATTATGGCTAAGTTCCCTTCCGTATGCATAATGAAAGGCGTTCAACATCACGAAAGGAGTGCCTGTTATCATGTAATTGTATATCGCAATGAAACCGAGGCTCGGGAGCGTTCCTGCGACAAATGAGAGAGCCTTTGTGATCCGCTTTTCGTTGACCAGGATGAGCAGGGCCCATAAGGGGAAAACCAGGCCGATCGTATATTCGGAAAGGAAGCTTAACCCCGCGAACAGCCCGGACAAGGCAAATTTTCTGTCTTTCAGGAAGATGTAGCTGAGGAGCAGAAGCAGACCGGCAAAAAGATGATTGAAATAAGTTCCTGAAAAAACGAACAGGAGGGAACCGTAAAATGCCGTCATTACCATTACGACCGGCGAAAGAGGGGGCCGGCTGTCGCGGATGCTAACGAAGCTGAGTAGAACAATCGCCGCAAATGGCAGAGAACCGCAGAGGAAATCTCCCAGCCAGAGCACCGGGACTATTTCGTTGAAAGAAAGTTCCCGTCCGTCCGCAATCCCATGCGTCCTCCAGATATAAATGGGAAATCTCTGCGATGCATCCTCGCCGATTTTATCGAGACCCGCAGCCCTGAGGACCTCGTAAAAGGGCACAACAACCAATGTGGGCAAAGGGGCCTTATCTGAATAGAAGTGGCCGCCCACTTCGCTCTTATCCTCCACCTCACCGGCGTATCTGTCTATCGCAAGTGTCTTGTCTTTGGAAACAGTCAGTACCGGCAGCCCCCTTGATACCGGGTTCGGCGTATTCCACAAATCGATAAAATAAGTCGACAACATCAGGTTTATTACAAAAAAAACCGCTATAAAAAGCCTTCGTCTTCTCCCTTCAGAATATGTCATATCACTTTCCCGCTCCCCTGGTGCCGCCGGTCAGTCTGCGGGCATGGGAAAGGTCTCTGCGGAAGGCCGCATTCGACGGATCCAAAGTCACCGCCGATTCATACTCCTTTACCGCCCAGTCCGCCTCCCCTATCCGCTGGTATGCAGCGCCGAAATAATCGTGGGCATCGGCAAAAGTCGGGTCCGACGCTATCGCCAGCCGATATTGCTCCATCGCCTCTTCCGTCCGCCCGAGCTTACTCAGCGCAAGTCCCAGATTTGCCCGAGCGTCAGCATGGCGGGGGTTCAGTGCCAGTGCGACACGGTATTGCTCGATCGCCTTGCCGATCCAGCCTTTCTTGAAGAAAGCAAACCCCAGGTTATCAAGGATATCGGGGTTCCGCGGGCTCAGCTCCAAGGCGGTCTGATATTGAACTATGGCATCGTCTACCCGTCCCTCGTCTTCCAACAATGCATTACCAAGACCCAGGTGGGCGATGAACGAATCCTGAGACTTTCTTACAGTATCCTCCCAGAGGCTGTAACTGTTTCGCCACACGGCATTTCTCTGAACTGTTGCGGCAGCATATCCTCCCATCAACACCAAAACCAGGACTGTTGCGGTCACACTCAGAGCCTTGTTCTTCAGAGCTGCTTTTAACTTAGTCAAAGCCAGGGACAGAATAAGGGCAAATCCGATGGAAGGAAGGTAGAGATACCTTTCGGCAAAAGGCTGGGCAATGGCAGGTATATAAAAGGTGGGGAGAAGCGGAACCACGAACAAGAGAAGGGAGAGAAAGATGATCCTGTATCTCTTCTCCGCTCTGATCATGAGCACACAAAATGCCGTTGCGGCCATAAGATAGACGAATCCCTTCACCGAAAACAGGCTGGAAATGGGACGGAAGACATAGAGAGCTGAAAGGTTGATCGGGAAAACAAGTTTCACCAGATACTCCCCGAAGAGAGGAAAGACGTTGATCACATATTGATAAACGCTCATCGCCGGATGGGCATTTTCCGGCGCAAGGCCGCCAAGCGCATGGACCCTCATGATAAAATAGACTCCTGCAACTGCAAAATAGGGAAGGTACTTCCTGACGTAGGCTGATGGTCCGGCTGTGCGGCCTGAAACATGATCGTAGGCCAGGAAAATAATCGGCAGGGTCAGGGCCGTTTCCTTGAACAGTGCCGAGATAAAAAAGGATATCACCGCGAGCGGGTAAAATGCTTTCATTTCAGGGCCGGCCCGCATGAAGAAATAAAAGGAAAGAAGATAAAAGAAAGTGAATCCGAGTTCCGGCAGCCCAGCGACCCAGGCAACCGCCTCTGTATGGATAGGATGGACCGCAAACAAGAGCGCGGCGATAAAAGCAAAGGAACGCGAAGCGCGAACTGCTCCTATTGCCTCTTGACTGTCACCTCCCGCCGCATTTGACCGTGAATTCCGCGAAAATGACGCAGAGTCGGACCGGTTGCCAAGGCCTTTTCCGGTCTCAGCCACAAGTTTCGCCGCTATCAGAAAGACGAGGACCGAAACACACGCGTGGAGTAATATGTTTACCAGATGGAAACCCCATGATTCCAGGCCAAACACATGATAATCCAGCATGTACACAAGATGCATCATAGGCCTGTAATAGTTTGAAGGCCCGATCCCAGTGTATCCCCATGTCTTTCTCAAAAAAAAATCGGGAATGTATTTTGTATCGGTAATCCACGGGTTCTTCACCACCTGGAATAAATCGTCGTAGACAAAACCGTTGAACAGGGCATTAAAGTACACGGCAAAAGCAGCGACCAGGACTATTATTATGGAGTAGACCGGAGACCTTGTTGAGATATTTTTTCCCATTTCACCATCGTATTACTCAAAAAGACTTAGCTGCCCGGGGGTGGGCAGAAGAATAAAGCTGAAGCATTTCAGCCTCTTTTCGATCCGCTTATTATTTATTAAATCGGGAAAAATTGTAAATCCTTCGGCGCCAGGACTGTTAAGACGATATCTTGCGATGAAGGTTCTTCGACAAATTCATTGCTCTCATTTCAGATCGATCCTATAGAAAATGTCCGCTCCGCTCTCTGTTCCGCTCTCCGTTTCGAGTTCCCAGTGTTTCGATAGGGCATAGCGTACTCTGAAGAGATTTGCGTCTCCGAAGAGAGAACGCCCGTAACTTATATAGAGGTCGGGCGTCAGGTACTTGCCCACGGTCACCAGCGACCGTGTGACACCGGCAGACGTTGAGGCCGATGGACCTATTGTTCCCAGTGGACTGGGTGTGCCTGTTGTAGTCGGCTGTGTCTCAATGTCGAGGGTGTCAAGACCAAGACGTCTTTTGAGCTGGTTTTGAAAGACCACCGAGTCGCTTGCCGACAGAAGAAAGCCGGCGGCCCGGGCCACCAGGCTGGCCTGCTCTGAACTCGATCCGAGGGGATGGCCGAGCACGATATAGGCCAGGATGTCAGTGTCGGACATGCCGGGGTCGGAGTACAATTTTACTACCGGATGCTGAAGCGTTCCGCTCACCACAACTCCTGCCTTAACTTCTTCCACGGTTTTAAGTGCCAGGACATCGAGATTCGGCCGGCTCACCTGCCGGCCCGTAAAAATCACGCGGCCCCTTTTAATGTCCAGACTCACTCCATAGGCACTGTATTTTCCCTTCACGACATGGATCTCGCCCTTGCCGGTGACGTTGTGCATGCCTTTGATATCAAGCTCAACGCTCCCCTGCAGTTGTGCGTCCACACCCTCAGCCTTGACAAGGGCATTGTCTCCAAGGGTAACCTTCACCTGGATATCCAGTGCCATCGGGATTTCGCGCTCGGCCGGAGCCTGCCTGTCCACGACTATCACGTCCTTGCTCGGCTGGACAGGCGCCTTCGTATTGCTCTCACGGGCCAGCATATCGGGAACCTCGATTTCACCGCGCACCGAAAGCTTTTTACCCGTCCCCTCGAAGGTAAGATCGGGACTCGCCTGCACCCTCAGTTCGGGCAGATAGATGACCTGGAAGTCTTTCCCCTTGAGTGTCCCTTTGTAACTCGCCATGGTCCAGTCCCTGAGTTCGACCTGCGCCGTTCCTTCCACCTTCCCGGGACCGGAGGAGGCCTGGAAAGAGTCTATAATGACCCTATCCTTTTCGAAGCGGGCGGTGACGAGGACGTCCTTTATATGGACTCCCCCTGTTGGCAGGTAGGCTCCGGCCTTCGACAGCTTCATCCTGCCCCTCAGCGCCGGATGCTCCCACGTCCCCGTGGCCCCGAGAGTATATTCGATTTCACCATGGGTTTCCTGAACAAGGCCCGGGAACAAGGCAGTGAGCAGACCCTTCTCCTGGAAGTCTCCCTGCAGGGATATATTCATCGGGCCGCTCCTGTCGATCTTGAGCGGCAGCCGCGCCTGAAGGGGAAGCGTGAAAACTCCCGACGCATGTCCATATTCCTTGAGTGCAAGCGAGAGCGTCCCCGCGAGGCTCGCATTCTGCCAGGTAAATTTCATCTGCGCGGTCCGGATCGAGGCGCTCACCTCTCCTTTCTTCCCACGCCTGCTGATGAGTCCGTTAGTGAGGGTGGCATCTCCGGAGACATCGAGGCGTCTGCCGGGCAGAAGTCTTCCCTTAAGACTTCCCTCCAGCGCTCCGCCAATATCCATTTCAGTGGGCATCCAGCGCTGAAAGAATGAGATATCCAGATTGTGCAATTCAGCATCTATCTCTCCCTTTTCAGGAAAAAACGTGCCAGCCTGAATCACAGAGGAAAAATGACCAGTCATCCCGCCTCCCTTGTCGAAATTAACCGTGAAGGAAGCGAGAAGTCCCTGCCCGTCGCGGGTAAGCTTCGCAGAAAATGTTTTCATCCCGATCGTCTGACCATCCAGAGTGAAAGTGCCCGAGGCTGTCGCCTCTGCCGACATGTTTTGAACACCGCCCCTGAGCCATCGCACAGAGATTTTGCCCGAGCCGGACCCCGAAAGATCCATACCATTCAACCATGGGTTGACCCGGGCCAGGTTCAGATTCCGCCATTGAGACTGGACTAACCCCTGAAGGGGATGGATCGAAAGCTCGGTGCTCAGTTCGAAGCGCTCCGACGGAACTCCGGCCAGGATTAGCGGCGAGATGATAACCTTTTCGGAGGAAAGACTCAGATCTGCAGGCCCCTGGAGACTCCACGGCCCTACGCCATCCCTGCCGGAAAGGGCGTCGATTTTCCCCGCCCATGCACCGTCTGCATACCCCCCAGACAACCTGACATGAAGATGCGCCTTCCCAGAACTTATTTCCGCCGTTATCACATGGTGTTCGGGGGTGCCCCGTATTTCCATATCGGCTGAGTTCAGATCAACGGTTTTCGTCTCCAGACCCCTGAAGTCGGCCTCCAGATGAAGTGGATGTCCTCCCCCTTCCCCAAGGTGTGCACTGAAATCGGCAGACCTCGCCTTCACTCCCTCCAGTGAAAGCCTTGCAGCCATGCCGCTTATGTCTCCGATGAAGGTCCTGTCCTGTCTCTTTACCCACCCTTTTGTATGCACTTCTCCTCCTGCGCCCGGGACCAGGCCTGAGAGATCCGTGACGTCGGCGCTAAAGAAGAGTTGTTTTGCGAGTTCTCCATGGGCGGCGATGTCAAACCCTTTCCCACGAAGAAAGAGTCGTTTGATGAGAAGGTCCTCCCCCTCAATACGGGCGGTAATTTCGCCCGTGAGGGCCTGCCCGCGGAGACGGCTTTCACGCAGGCGGACACTTAATCCTGCAGAGAGGGGACTTTTTTCCTGAAAGACCGCCGACACCATGACATCAGCGTTGATAATGCCCTTCCAGTCTTTCGAAATCATGGAAGGATCAAGGCCCCGGGCCTGAAGAGAAGCGTCCACGGCGACGTTCTTCTGCCATCCGACCCCGGCCCTTCCCTTTAGGGTCCCTTCCAGCCAGGAGGCCTCCAGAGATGTCAGTTCAAGTCCTTTGCTGCCGCCTCTGGCGAGGCCGGAAACATGGAAGGCCTTCAGGCCCTTCGCCCTGTTTGTCAAATCGAAACTGCCATGGTAATTCTCCATAGTGCCTTCGAAGGCAACCACCCCGAAGACGTCGGTGCCGATGTGGAGAAAAGGTGAAAGTTCAAGTTCCGACAGCTTCATATTCGCATGCACAAGGGGAACGCCCCCGGGGAATGCCACTTCGCCTGCACCCGTTATCTCACCCCGGGGAGTTATACCCGATATGCGGATTCCTCTAAGCTTCACCGAATGCCGTTCCATCTCGACGCCGGTTCTGACATCTATCCGCTGCGATTTGCCGGCGGTTCCCGCGATATGGAGATTCCCTTCCATGACCGCTGCCCCTTTTTTACTCTGCATCAGCGCTTCGACCGTAATCCGCTCCACCTTTGAGACGGGGCGAGACGGGGCAAAAAGAAGAGATGCCTTCAGTGCCGGTCTCTCAAACCCCGCCGAGAGTGTTCCCTGGATACGGCCGGCAGGCAGGGACGCCTGCAGATCTTTCATGGTAAGAGTTCCCCTGCGCCACACGATCGCGGCAGACAGGTCGTCCACCCCCAAGCGGCTTTTTTCGAGCCTTTGATAGGTCGCCCCATGTATGCGGAAGATGTTAATACTCCCGCTCAGTCGCAGGGGGACTCCACTTATAGTCGGCCAGCTGAGATCGGGAGTGGTCTTTTCTTCGGGG
>JBJKPE010000135.1:0-3260 GCA_046706685.1 Thermodesulfovibrionales bacterium
AAGGAAGAAATACGGCCTTAAGGGCGCCAGGAAACGCTTCCAGTTCTCTAAGAGATAGTTTCTGCCCGTTATACGGGTTCGGCATCAGGAGAAAGGGCTCGTTCTTTGGACGAGCCCTTTATTTTTATACATACCTGCCTGCCGCCTGATAGGCTTTTTAGAGGCGGCAGTCGAATCGTGGAGATATTTTTAAAATGCACAAAGTAGCCATATGCGGCGGCAGCGGATATACGGGGATCGAACTCCTGCGTATCCTGGCACGCCATAAGCGTGTCAGGATTGCGGCCATAACCTCCGAAAAATCCGCAGGAAAAAAATTGACGGATGTTTTCCCGCATCTTCGCGGTTACGGGGATCTGACATACGAACCGCTCAACAAGGAAAAACTGCTCGGCAAGGCCGACATTTTTTTCCTCGCCCTGCCCCACGGGGCTTCGCAGGAGGCGGTGAATTTCTTCTTTCGAAACGGGAAGAAAGTCATCGATCTCTCCGCAGACTACCGCCTTCACGACCCGGATGTTTATGAACGGTGGTACGGTGCGCCTCATGAATTCAGGCCGGCACTCAGGAAGGCGGTTTACGGCCTGCCCGAACTTTACAGGAAGAAGATAAAACGGGCCTCTCTTGTGGCAAACCCGGGCTGCTACCCGACAAGCGCGATCCTCGGACTTATGCCCGCAATAAGGAACCGGCTCATCGATATGTCGTCCATTGTGATCGACTCGAAATCGGGAACCAGCGGGGCGGGCAGAAAAGCAGATCTGGCGGTCTCATACTGCGAAGTGAACGAAGGCTTCAAGGCTTACGGGATAGGCACGCACCGGCACACACCGGAGATAGAGCAGGAGCTTTCCCTGCTGGCGGGCAAACAGCTCACGGTCAATTTCACGCCACATCTTCTGCCCGTCGACAGGGGCATACTGACAACAATCTATGCTCCCCTGGCAAAGGGTGTATCTCCTGAAACAATCGGAAAATTCATCCG
Organism: Thermodesulfovibrionales bacterium; assembly: GCA_046706685.1. Taxonomy (GTDB): domain Bacteria; phylum Nitrospirota; class Thermodesulfovibrionia; order Thermodesulfovibrionales; family UBA6898; genus JARRRD01. The sequence goes on from JBJKPE010000135.1 coordinate 986, forward strand.
TAATGCATACAGGAATGAGCATTTCGTGCGGGTGCTCGAAAAAGGGGTGTTCCCGAACGTCAAGAATGTGCGCGGGACGAATTACTGCGACATCGGCTTCAAGTTCGTGGAGCGGACAAATACCCTTATCGTCGTGAGCGCGATCGACAACCTGGTAAAGGGTGCTTCGGGTCAGGCGGTGCAGAACATGAATATCATGATGGGGTTTGCCGAAACCGAGGCGCTGGAAGATATCGCTCTTTTTCCCTGATGCGGGGGGAGCCGTCCGCAGATCGAAAGGCCCCTCCAGGACCGACTGAATAAACCGTTGAAAATTTGACCCATAAGAATTATCTTAATATCATGATAAAAAAAGGCTTCGTGACACCGAAAGGTTTTTCCTTTTCAACAGTCGAGGCGGCAATCAAGAAACCTGGGCGGAAGGATCTGGCCCTGATTGTGTCGGAAGTCCCGGCTGTGACGGCGGGATGCTTCACCACTAATTCAGTAAAGGCGGCGCCGGTCAGGCTCTGCATGAAGAGAATCGGGTCCGGAGAGGGCCAGGCCATAGTGGTCAACAGCGGCAATGCGAATGCATGCACGGGAACGCAGGGGATGAGAGACGCCGGGGCGATCATCGCTTCCGTAGCGAAAGACCTTGGAATACCGCGGTCCCTGGTTTATATCTGCTCCACGGGAGTGATAGGAACCCAGCTTCCGATGGACAGGATAGTCGATGCCCTTCCGGTCCTGACAGGGAACAGGGGGCGTTCGTCTATCGGCGACGTTGCCGAGGCCATCATGACCACCGACACATTTCCCAAGATTCTGCACAAAAGAATAAAGGTCGGAGGGAAAACGGGAGTGATATCCGGGATATGCAAAGGCGCGGGCATGATTGCGCCGAACATGGCGACCCTGCTCTGTTTTCTGTTCACCGATATAGCTGTCGGACAGGGAACTCTCGACTCCCTGCTGAAAGAGGCTGTGAAGAGGTCTTTCAACCGTATAACCATAGATGGCGACATGTCGACAAATGACACGGCGCTCATGATGGCAAACGGACTGCTCGGCAACGCCCCCATCACCCGGAGGTCCGAATACTTTGAACCATTCCGAAAAGCCCTGCATGAGGTCACTTACGGACTGGCGAAGCTGCTTGTAAGCGACGGGGAAGGCGCAACCAAGGCCGTTCAGGTCAATGTAAAGGGAGCAAGGACGGTCCGTGACGCTGAAAAAGCGGCCTTTGCTGTTGCGAATTCAAACCTTGTGAAGACGGCTATCTACGGCAATGACGCCAACTGGGGCCGGATCATGGCAGCGGTAGGCTATTCGGGAATCAGGTTCAGGGAGGAAAAAACCGATATCTTCTTCAACAACGTAAAGGTGGTCAGGAACGGCCTGTCCAGCGGAAAGGACAGGGAGGCGACCGAAGCCCTGAAGTCAAAAGAGATCAGGATCACCGTCGACCTCCACGCAGGAGACGCCTCGGCAGAAGTCCTCACCTGCGACTTTACCGAGGATTATGTGAAGATCAACGCCGAGTACAGAACATAGCAAGGCCCGTCTCAGGATATCTGAAACGTATCCAGAATTCCGTACAGGGCAGCCACAGCCGGGGAATCCGCCGGCAGGCCGACGATAGCCTTCCCCTGAAGATCGTATTCAAAAATATTCCGGTCCTGTGGAACGAGGCCGGCAACCTCGATGCCCAACTCCCCCGCAAACCCGCTCAGCTCCTGCCCCTCCCCTCCGGACACCCTGTTTATGACAAGCGCATGCCTGCCGACGTCGAGGTCGAGTTCCTTCACAAGCCCCTCGATCCTGTGGGCCGTTCGGATACCGCGCACCGTGGGATCGCTGATGATCATCAGCAGGTCCACCTTGTGGGTCGTGCGCCTGCTGAGATGCTCCATCCCGGCCTCATTGTCGATGACGACGTAGGAATAGGTTTCCGAAAGCTTGTCGGTATATTTTCTGATGATATTGTTAGCCGCGCAGTAGCATCCCGGGCCCTCCGGTCTTCCCATTACCATCAGGTCGAAACCCTTTGACTCAATCACCGACTGCTGGACCTGGTAGTCGAAGAGCTGTTCCATGGACATACCGCCGGGCCTTTCGGAGCCGCTCCTGATGGTCTGCAGGGACTCCTCCCTGAGGCGTCCTATCGTCGCATGCACGTCCACTCCCAGGGCCTCGTTCAGGCAGGAGTTGCTGTCCGCGTCAACGGCCAGTACGGCCCCTTTCCTTTTTTCCATGAGATATTTGATAGTAAGCGCGGCAACGCTCGTCTTCC
>JBJKPE010000136.1:0-17215 GCA_046706685.1 Thermodesulfovibrionales bacterium
AGGGCGGCCCGCTGGTGCATAGCATCGCCGCTAAGGCGGTCGCTCTTAAGGAGGCCATGGGCGAAGACTTTCGGATGTACCAGAAGTCGGTCATCGATAACGCCAGGACTCTCGCGGAAGAACTCATGAAGCGCGGTTTTGCGATAATCTCGGGCGGAACGGACAACCACCTCATGCTTTTGGACCTCTCCAATAAAGGAGTCACGGGTAAGGATGCGGAAATCGCCCTCGACAAGGCCGGAATAACTGTTAACAAGAACGCTATACCCTATGATGAGAGACCGCCGGCCGTAACGAGCGGGATCAGGCTTGGGACACCCAGTGTTACGACGCGCGGGATGGGGACGGCAGAGATGCGTGAAATAGCCGGTCTGATATCGGCTGTGATAAACAACAGCAAGGAACCGGAAGCCGTGCAGGCCATGGCCGCGAAGGTTCGAGATCTCTGTGAAAGATTCCCAATATACAGGGAATAGTGTCAGTTTTTCTTGATACATGAACCCTAACGTTGTATAAAGGAGAGGGCAGGCGTGAGGTCAGGTGATTTCCTGCATATCGTATTCGGCATCATCAAGATACATTGCAGGGCCTCGCACGGTATAGATCTTTTTAAATCCCTCCCTCTTTTTGACGGATTTATGAAACTGTAAGGTGAATCTATGCTGGAACGGTCAGCAAATCGCGCAATATCTCCAAGAGTGTCTTCCCTGACACTGCTCACCGCCACTCTCTTATGAAATGCCCCTTCTGTGAGAATCTGGAAGACAAGGTAATAGATTCACGGACCAGCAAAGAGGGGAGCGCCATCCGGCGCAGGAGGGAATGCCTTCAGTGCGGACGACGTTTCACGTCCTATGAGAGGGTGGAGGACGTAGTGCCCATGGTCGTGAAGAAAGACGGCAGGAGGGAGCCTTTCGACGCGGGCAAGGTCAGGAGCGGGCTGCTCATAGCATGCAAAAAAAGACCTATCGAAACCGACAAACTCGACGGGATTGCCGACAACATAGAAAAGCAGCTTGCCGGCCTCGGCGTTAAGGAGGTCCGGAGTTCCTGGATAGGCGAGCGCATTATGTCGGAACTCAAGGACCTTGATAAAGTCGCCTACGTCAGGTTTGCTTCCGTCTATCACCAGTTCAAGGATATAGATGACCTGCTCGACCAAGTCAGGCTGCTCTCCGAACAAAAATACGGGGAATGATGTCCCGCCCTTTTCTGTTGATCATAGAAGACGACGACACTATAGCCATGAGTCTGAAGGTATTCTTCGAAGGGAGAGGACGCGATGTTGAGACCGTCCCTACCGGTGCAAGCGGCATGGCCTTCTGTCACAAGGAAATGCCGGACACGGTGATCCTTGATCTGCGGCTGCCCGACATCTACGGTATCGATGTCTTACAGACAATCAAGAAGGACCATCCCGAGATATCCGTCATAGTAATGACCGGCTACGGAGAGGTGGAAGAGGCGGTGAAGGCCATGAAGCTCGGAGCCGAGTATTATTTCCAGAAGCCGATCGACCTGGATGAACTGGCGGTCATAGTTGACAAGAGTCTCGGGATCAAGCAGATAAGGGAGGAGGCCGCTCTCTACCGGAAACCGCTCTATCCTATAATCGGAAGAAGCTCGCAGACCCAGAGTCTGATCCATATGATCAATCTGCTTGCTTCAAACCCTTCAACCACAGTCCTTATTCAGGGAGAGACGGGTACGGGGAAAGAACTGGTGGCACGGAACATCCATCTGCTCAGCAGCAGGAGTGAAAGGCCTTTTGTTGATATCAATTGTGCTGCGCTTCCGGAAAATATTATGGAAAGCGAGCTGTTCGGATACGAGTCCGGCGCCTTTACCGATGCCAAGAAGACCAAGAAAGGCCTGTTCGAACTCGCCGACGGCGGGACTCTTTTCCTCGACGAAATCGGCGACATGCCCCAGAATGCGCAGGCGAAAATCCTCAGGGTGCTTGAGACGAGGTCCTTGAAGCGGCTCGGAGGAACGCGGGATATAGGCGTTGATGTGCGGATCATTGCTGCGACCAACAAGGACTTGGGAGCCCTTGTGAAGGGAGGCTCATTCAGAGAAGACCTCTACTATCGGCTTAATGTTATACCGCTGGCGGTACCGGCTCTGAGAAGGAGGCCCGAGGATATACCGATGATCGCCGAATTTCTTCTGGATGAGATCAAGAAGGCTCTGGCGAAGAAGGAAATCCGGGGATTTACGAAAGAGGCATACGACCTCTTATGTTCATATGAATGGCCCGGGAACGTAAGAGAACTCAGGAACGTTATCGAACGGGCTGCCATAATCTGCGAGTCGGGATATGTCGCGGCCGACCATCTGGTCCTTCCGAACAGGCGGACCTCCGGGGAGAATCCCATGACGTTGAGTGAAGTCGAGCGGAGCCACATCCGGAGGGTCCTTCAGCTTACGAATGGCAACAAGACCCGGGCGGCCGGGATTCTCGGTGTGGCGAGATCGACACTCAACGAAAAGATCAAGACCTTTGGCCTCGGGTGACCGGTTTCAGGCCGGACTGTCCTGATTTCGGACGCTGCGATACGCCGGCTGCCCCCCTGTCCTTCTAAACTTTTCCAGTAAGACCCTGGGTCCTATAGTTTTCCAAACAATCGCAGAACACTGATTCAGACAGGCCGGCGTTGCCGGACTTGCCCGGGAACGGCAGTCTTTTCAACAGGTTATGGATTGTTCCTCCGCAGTGAGCCGCTGTGGTGAATGATGACATAAGAGTTTATGGCCAGCCTTCAATTACCTCCACCGCCAGCCTGGCACCGCTTTTGCGAAACAATAAAAAAATTAATTTGTGGAGGTACGAATGACGAAGGTATTGATCGTGGATGACGAGCCTACTATCCTTATGACGCTCTCCCACCTTCTGAGCAGCAAGGACACCACAGTGATTACGAGCAGCAGGATCGAAGAGGCGGAAGAGGCTCTTTCGAGGTATAAATTCGACCTTGTTATTGCCGATATACGTCTGAGCGGCATGTACGGCATAGAAGGTCTCGAACTTCTCAGCTATATAAAGAAACTGAGCCCGGAGACGGAAGTGATCATCATGACCGCCTATGGGTCCGAGGAGATGAGAGAGGATGCATACAGCAGGGGAGCGCTGCAATACTATGAAAAACCGATCGACATATCCCACCTCATCTCCGAAGTTCAAACTCTCGGGATTACAGTGCCTTACGAGCAGAGGGCATAGAAATTATGCGGTCAAAAAAAATAGAGGAGGAGACATGTCCGGGCTAAACAAGATATTGGTGGTGGACGATTCTCAACTGATCCATTCGATGTACAGGCTGGTCCTCAATAAATACAGCGGCTGCAGTATAGTGGATGCCATGAACGGACTGGAAGCGCTAGACGTCCTTTCAAGAGGGAACGATTTCGACATTATCCTTCTCGACATAAACATGCCGGTCATGAACGGGCTGCAGTTCATGGAAAAGATGAAGAAAGAAAACATCCACCGGCACATACCCATAGTCGTAATCAGCACCGAGGGGAAGGAAGAGGATACGCTGAGGGCGCTTAAATTGGGGGCATGGGGTTATGTAGTCAAGCCGTTCAAGCCGCATGTGCTGTACGAGCTGATCGAAAAGGTGCTGGCAAAAAGGCCGCCTTTCCTTGCGGCTGCTCAAACTTAACATAATGGACTTTGCAGAGCTTATGAAAGAGTTTTGCGATGACGCCGACGGGCAGCTCATCGCAATAGACAACGAGCTCCTGTCGCTGGAAAGAAACGGCTACGACAGGGGTCTTATGCTCAGTATAATGGGAGCGCTCCATACGCTGAAGGGCAATTCCGGCATGATGGGTTTCGATTCCCTGAAAAATTATCTGCACCGCGTCGAGGAGACCCTGAAAAAGGCGGACGATAATGAGGCGCAGTTCGGCACAGTGCTGGATTTATTATTCAAAAGCACGAACGTTGTGCGCAGGGCCCTGTCGGCGGCAGTGGAAAAACCGGGTTTGATTCCGGACCTCACAGCAGAAATTCGTGAACTCCAAGCGGAAGGGGGCGGGACTGAAGCCGGCGCCCGGAGAGAAGCCTTCGACCCTTCTGCGTACCTCGGAAGAAGGACGGATACCATCAAGATCGATTTCAAGAGGCTCGATGAACTCCTCAGTCTCGCCGGCGAGCTTGTGATCTATAAGACGAGACTGAACCAGCTGGAAGGCCGTCTGAAGGGGTCTATCCAGGACAGGTCTGTCGCCAGGGAGCTCAAGGAAGGCATGGAGTTTGTGGGTAAAACCATATCCGGCCTTCGGGAGGGGATCATGCGGATGAGGATGCTTCCCCTCATGCACGCCTTCAGCAAATTCCCGAAGATGGTGCGTGATATTGCAAAATCCCAGGGGAAGGAGGTCCGGCTGATTTTCGAAGGGGAGAACACGGAAGTCGACAAGACGATTGTCGACGAACTTGAGGAACCGCTTATGCATCTGATCAGGAACGCCATAGACCACGGGATCGAGACGCCGCAGGAAAGGCTGAAGAAAGGTAAGGACAGTTGCGGCGAGATTGCCGTGACTGCGGCCGTGGAATCCAGTTATCTCATTATCGCGGTGAGGGATGACGGCAGGGGGATCAGTGCGGCGGACGTGAGGAAGGCCGGCATCGAAAAGGGACTGTTAAGGGAAGATGGCCCCGTCGAAAGGGAGCGCTTGCTCAGCCTGATTTTTTCTGCCGGCTTTACCACCAAAGCCGAGGCCAGTGACATTTCGGGCAGGGGAGTCGGCCTCGACGTTGTGGCCAGAAATATCGCAGGAAGCAACGGCCGGATCACGGTCGAGAGCGTGCCGGAGAAGTATACGGTATTTACTATGAACCTTCCTCTCAACCTCGCGATAATCCCAGCGCTAATGGCCGACGTGTGTAGCGGAGTCTATGCCATACCGATGAGCGAGGTCGACGAAAGCATAAAGGTTGAAGAAAGCGATATTCATGTAATAAACAACCGGGAGGTCATTAGGTTCAGAGAGAGGGTGGTGCCCGTGGTCAGACTCGCCGATTTCTTTGGCCTGGAGAAGGCGGTAAGGAAGAAGGTTTACATGGTAATTCTCGGCAGGGAGGAAAGAAGCCTGGCTCTGGCGGTTGACGGTATCCGGGGGAGGCAGGAGATTGTTGTCAAACCTCTCGACGACACCTTCGGCAAATCCCCCGGAATAGCCGGTGCCTCGATACTCGGAAACGGCAGGTTAGTCCTGATAATCGATGTTGCGGCGTTAATGAACAAAGACACAGTGAGGCGTGAAGAGTAAAGAACGGAGAGGAGGTCGCTGATAATGTCTGACATACAGCTTCCAGCATCGGGCCTGGCTGAAGATATACTTCCAAAATTTCGGGACCCCGAGAAGGAATTTCATCTTGTAACGTTTAATCTCGGGGAGGAGTATGGGGTCCCGATAAGTCAGGTGCGAGAAATCCTGCGGGTCTCCGGGATAACGCCGGTGCCGAACTCCCCTTCATACATGGAGGGGGTGATCAATCTCCGAGGCCGGGTCCTGCCTGTGCTGAACCTGAGGAAAAGGCTGAAACTCCCGGTGCGGGATATCAGCAGAACATCACGGATTATAGTAACCGAGACAGGCGACAAGGTTATCGGCCTGCTGGCCGATTCTGTTTCGCACGTAATAAAGGTGCCGTCGCGGCTTGTGGAGGCGGCCCCTGAAGAGGTGCTCGAAGTTGACACGGATTATATCACAGGAGTGGGCAAGCTCAAAGATCGGCTTATAATCCTGCTTGACCTTGAAAGACTCCTCAAGAGGGAAAAAATAGAGACAACCGAAGATGAGGGCGCAGGCCGGTAAGAGAGTTAAAAAAATGGGAGGTAAATGTGGGAGAAAAGAGGATCAATTGCTGGGATTTCAGGAAATGCGGCAAGGACAAAACGGGCGATTGCCCCGCCTATCCGAGGGCAGGAAGGATCTGCTATCTCGTGGCCGGTACGATGTGCGAAGGCCGGGTGCAGGGGATTTACGCTCTGAAGATACATAACTGCAGGGAATGTGATTTCTATAAGACGATAGTTGTAGAGAGAAAGACTCGAAATCCGATATAGGTTGAAAAAGGAGGATAGAATGCTGAGGGACACTAAAATAGGGGTCCGGCTCGGCCTGGGCTTTGGCCTCATCCTGTTGCTTTTGGCGGGAGTAGCGGGCTCGGGCTATTGGGGACTGCGTTCCGTCTCAGGGAAGGCTGCGGATATGCTGCGGAGCGACGCCGGAATTGCCGGAGATGCGGCCCGGGTCCGCACCGCCGTAATCGATCTGAGGAGGTTCGAAAAAGACATATTCCTGAATATAGACTCAAAGGATAAGGTCGACGAATATCACGCAAAATGGAACGCTCAAATGGAAAATCTCACTTCTTCGCTGAGGGATCTCTATGAGGTCGCCCCACTCCCGCAGGACAGGGAGACGGTTCAGTCGATGAAAAATGATCTGGCCGCCTATGCTTCGGGTTTCGGCAAGGTATACGCTATGGTCGAGTCAGGGACGGTCACCACTCCCCAGGGGGGGAACGCGGCGATAAATGAGTTCAAGGAGCCCATTCACAGGCTGGACAAAGCGGCGTCTGATTTTGCCGACGAGGGTGCCAGGCGGATGGGAAGCATGGGAAAGGCTGTGGATGATCTCAATAGACGCGCCTCTCTGTTCATAATGGCTTTGGCCCTTGCGGCCATGATATTGTCGGTTATGATCGGCGTATTTATAACGCGCAGCATCACGAAGCCGATAAACAGGATAGGCGAATTTACAAGGAAGACGGCGGAGGGTGACCTTACGCATGAGATAGCTGTTGAGAACAGCGACGAAATAGGGGCGCTTGCGGGCCATTTTAATACCATGGTGAAGAGCCTCAGAAGGACCGTGGCCGATGCTGTCAGGTCTTCCTACCACGTCGCTTTGTCATCGGACAAAGTGGTGCAGAGTTCGAACCTGATCTCGGGAGCGGCCCAGGACGAGGCAGCAGCGACCGACGAAACCACCTCATCCATGGAGGAGATGGCGTCTTCGATATCCCAGGTTGCAAAGAGTGCGGAGGCCCTCGCCGTCAACGTGGACGAGACTTCGTCAACCATCAGCGAGATGGCCGCTTCCATAGAGCAGGTAGGCAAGAGCGCCGACGAGATGGCGTCGTCGGTTGAAGAGACGTCGGCGACTATCGATCAGATGATCACCTCGGTTGAGCAAACTGCGCGGAATACCGGTCAGATGACCGATGCCGTCAGCGAAACATCCCTCACCGTCGAGAACCTCCTTGCTTCCATAGAGCAGATCGCCAAGAGCACCGAGGCCTTGAGCGGCATGGTCATGGAGACATCGGGCACCATTGAAGAGATGACCAGGACGGTGAAGGAGGTTGTCGGCAGGCTGGACGGGGCCGACAAGTTGACGACGAACGCCTTCAGGGAAGCGGAGGAAGGCGGCCAGGCGGTTTACCGGAGCATCGAGAGTCTCCAGAACATAGGCAAGACGACGGAAAAGACATCGGCGATCATACAGGGGCTGGGCAGACGTTCGGAAGAGATCGGCTCGATCGTGGAGGTTATAGACGAGATAGCGGACCAGACAAACCTGCTCGCCCTGAACGCAGCCATAGAGGCGGCCCGCGCAGGGGACGCCGGCAGGGGATTTGCGGTGGTCGCCGATGAGATAAGGAAGCTCGCCGAGCGGTCCATGGAGGCGACAAAAGAGATCGCGGATGTAGTCAAGCAGGTCCAGGGAGAGACCGGGAATGCCATACGCGCAACTGAGGAGACATACCGGGAAGGGAAGGAAGGCATCGCCCTTGCTGAAAACAGCAGGGACGCATTCACCCGGATCATAGCCTCGATGAGAGAGGGTTCGGACGTGATCCGGGACATAGCAAAATCTTCCATGGAACTGAACAGGGCGATTGAACAGGTGATGAAATATGTTGTGGACATGAACGCTTCCACTAATGAAGTGTCAGATGCCGTGAAGGAACAGGCCGGCAGCGCGGGCAGCATAAGGGAATCACTCGACAGGATGAACAAATTCGTCCAGGAGGTGAACATATCGGCCAGGGAGCAGTCCGTCGGCGGCAGGCAGATCCGCGAGGTGGTCGGACGCATGAAGAACGCCGTGCATGAAGTGGGGATCGCAGTGAAAGAACAGGTGGGCGGCACACAGCAGATCGTTCAGGCGGTCGAAGTGATGCACAGAATGACTCAGGGCGTGGCGAGCGCCACAGCCGAGCAGAAACTGGGAGGAGAGACGATCGTCAAGGCTATGGAAGGCATGAGCCATATATCTTCCGAGAACCTGAGACTTTCGAAGGACATGGTGGCGATGGCGGACGATACGCTTTTCCGGATAGAAAACCTTCAGTACTCGATCAGCAGTTTCAGGACACACACAAACGGCAACAAGAGGTGCTGGGACATCCTGAACTGTCCTTCGGCTTCACGGCAGAAATGCCCAGCCTACAACGTCGAAGAAGACCGCTGCTGGCTGATTTCAGGGACGTGGTGCAAGGGTTCGCAGCAGGGCGATTTTCGCTCCAAGCTCAGGAACTGCATGACCTGCGAGGCGTTCAGCTCCATACAGGGGATAGAGGTATAGGCTAATTATGGATACGCGCGAGGATCACTTGGATGAGGAAGGAGTCCGCGCTCTCCCCCGGGAATTTTCGCGGGGGTGCATGACCGTATGACGGCCTTGTCGAAGAAAGACCTGATGACGGATGAGGAATTCTCGCTTCTCAGAGACCTCGTCCACAGGGAATTCGGTATCCTGCTCAGGGGGGACAAGAGATTGACCATACACACGAGGATTTCCCACCGGCTGAGCGTCCTCGGGCTCCGGGCGTACGGGGAATATTACGACTTTATACAGTCCGATTCCTCGGGGGAGGAATTGTTTGAGTTGGCGTCCCACATAACGAATAATGAAACCTATTTTTTCAGGGAAAAAAGTCAGCTCGAACTGTTCTCAAACCTGCTGAAGGAGATAAAGACGGAAAGACAGAAGAGGAACGAACAGAAACTGAGGGTGCTGTCTCTTGCATCCTCAAGCGGAGAAGAGGCGTATTCCCTTAACATCCTTGTTCAGGAGAGCGGGCATTTTGTATGGGACTGGGACATCAGGATAACGGGCATTGATATCAACAGGCTCGCACTGAAGAAGGCCGGCGAGGCCTCTTACACTAAAAACTCCTTCCGGGGCCTCAACGGCGACAGCCACCTCGTGGACAAATATTTTAACGCGGAAGGCGAGAGGTACGTCCTGCGCAGAAGCCTTACAAGGAACGTCGATTTCAGGCACGGCAACATCCTTGACGAAGGCTTATATATCGGGCTTGAGCCAATGGATGTCATCTTCTGCAGAAATGTGCTCATATACATGAGTGACGAGGCGATAGGACGCCTGGCCCGTAATTTTCACGGCGTCCTTTCCGAAAAAGGGTATCTTTTCATAGGATCATCCGAGAGTCTGATCCAGAAAACAAATCTTTTTGTTCCGGAATACAGGCATGGGGTAATTGTGTACAGGAAAAATACTGAGATTTAGTATTTAACAACGCCGAAGGACGAGAAAACCGTTTGGCTAAAAGGGGAAGAAAACGCACCATGGAAACTGTACCGCATAAACTCTTGAGAGTTCTGCCTGATAAAGACTGGTGGGGCAGACAGCGGATGATAAGCGACCTTATCACGCATCCCGAAGAAGAGTACCTCGAACATCTCGAAGAGGGTCTGCGAAACAACGATGACGCGAATGTGAGAAACACGATGATGGAGGTCTACCGGGCACTCGGCAGACGGGCGCTGCCCTCCCTTGCCGTCCTGTCAAGGGATACCGACACTGAAGTCAGGCTCTTTGCGGTAAACATTCTCTCTGACATCGGTGATGAGCAGGGGCTTCCAGTTCTGCTTTCGACGATACGCGATGGGGATATTAATGTGAGGGCGGCATCGGCAGAGGCCCTCGGCAGGGTAGGCGGCAGCCGGGCATTGGCGGCTCTGAAGGAGGCTCTTTGCGGCGAGACGTGGGTAGCTATGGCGGCTGTCCACGCGATAGGGGAGATCGGAGGGCAAGAGGCCCTGGGCATTCTTTATGAGTGCCTGGACAGGCGGGAGTATCGCGACATAGCACTCGCCGCCGTCGAAAGAGCTGGTGACGCCGGGTCTATACAACATCTCACAAAGTATTTCGAGAAAAGCGACGTCAGGGACCGGGTGTTAAAGGCTATTGTGAAGATAGGCGAAAGGGAGCGGGTGAGACCGGCGCCCGAGTATTTTTTCAGCATTGTGCCGGTGCTGGTCGAGATGATGGACTCGTCTCCGCCGGATATAAGAAGATATGCCGTTATCGCCTTGTGCTGGTCGCATGATGTTATGGGGCTTTCATATATGATCGAGGCTGTAAAGGATGAGCAGCTTCAGGAGTATGCGATAGAGGGACTGCTCGGCATCGGCAGAAGGATTGTGTGTGCCGTGGCGGATGAACTGAAGGCGTCAGGCGGAATCCACAGGCCTGTTCTTGCCAAGATCCTGGACATGGTCGGAGAGGGCAAGGCGCTGCTCCAGTTCGCGGAAGATGAGGACCCTGAAGTGCGCACGGAGGTGGCACTTGCCCTCGGCTCACTTGATCTGGAGAGGGCGGTCCGGGCTCTCAAAAGGATGCTCTCCGACCCGCATGAGGAGGTCAGAAGGGCCGCGCACAAGAGCCTTGCCGGGATGCATACAGACAGGCTTCTGCCGTGATGCGGTACAGGGGAAGAAGTGCTTCCTTCCGATTTGAATAAGGTGGGACCGGATTATCTTTCGCGAAATGCGGAAAAAGAGAAGATCAGGGTACTCATTGTGGACGACTCCTCTTTCGTTAGAAAGGCCCTCGCGAGGATTTTCAGCTCCGACCCCCTGCTGGAGATCGCCGGAACGGCCGGATCGGGGCAGGAGGCCCTGGAAAAAGTTGTTGTTCTGGCCCCGGACGTGATTACCCTCGATATTATGATGCCGGGCATGGACGGACTCGAAACGCTCAAAGCGATCATGGAGATCCGGCCCACGCCGGTGCTGATGCTGTCGCAGCTGACGCAGAGGGGAACCGAATTGACCCTTAAGGCGCTTGATCTCGGGGCAATGGATTTTGTGGACAAGTCGTCCGCCAATATAATGGATTTCTTCGAGCTTGCAAGAGAGATAAGAACAAAGGTGCACTCTATGGTGGACGGCAGGCCGCTGAAGACAGGGGTCGGCGCAGACATCAGGTCCTCAGCAGAGGTTGCAGGCGGGAGGGGACTGGTGGATGTTGTGGCGATAGGGGCCTCCACCGGTGGGCCAGTCGCCCTTCAGATGATCCTGCCCAGATTCCCTAAGGGGATAAGCTTTTCCATATTGGTCGTTCAGCATATGCCGCCCGGCTTTACGGGTCCTCTTGCGAAGAGGTTTGACATGCTCTGCGATATACCCGTCAGGGAGGCCCGGGAGGGCGATGCTGTCAGACCTGGTGAGGTGCTGATAGCCCCGGCAGGACTCCACATGACTGTGAGGAGTATGGCCGGCCATGCGTCGGTAACCCTGGGCCTTGAGCCGCAGGATGAGATCCACAGGCCGTCCATAGACGTCCTGTTTGCGTCCGTTGCACGGAGTTTCGGTCGTCGCGCCGTCGGAGTTATATTGACCGGCATGGGATCGGACGGCGCTGTGGGACTGAAGGCGATAAAAGAAGAAGGGGGGGTGGCCATCGCCCAGGACGAGGCGACGTCGGCGATATTCGGAATGCCGCGCGCAGCCGCCGAGAAGGGGGCCGTTGACAAGATGCTGCCGGTAACTTCGATCGCGGAAGAGATATTGAAGAAGGCGTAGCGAAACACTTTCTGTCAGGAAGTGAGGCGTATCGTCACCGATGTGACGTTACCGGGCGAACTTGTCAGCTCAATAGTTCCGCCGTGATCCTCGATGATCTTCCTGCATATAGGGAGGCCCAGTCCAGTCCCCCCTTTTTTTGTGGTAAAGAAAGGTTCAAAAACCCGGTCGATGTCCTCAGGTCTCATCCCTGGCCCGTCGTCTTCCACCCTTATCTCAACACTGCCGCCCGAAGTCTTTGCGGACACACTAATTACACGCCTGGCTGCGTCGACCGCGTTGTTTAGGAGGTTCAGGAGCACCTGGATCAGTTTGTCTCTGTCGGCCTTCACCGTCAGAAGAGAGGGTATATTTACGGAAAGATCGACGCCCTTCCTTTTTGCCCTCACATATTGAGTCAGCTCCTCCATAAGGGCTCCCAGATCAAACTCCCTTACCTCCATGCGCGAAGGCTTGGTGTAAAGAAGAAGCTCTTCGACGAGTCGTTTCATCCGGTCAGTTTCCTTGAGCATCGCCTGGATAAGCGCCTTGTGCTGCGGAGAGTCAAGTTCCCTGTCGAGGATCTGGGCGATCGATGATATGCCGAAGAGCGGGTTTCTTACCTCGTGGGCGACTCCGGAAACTACCCTCCCCATTGTATCAAAATGCTCCTTTTTCCTGAGTTCCGCCTGCAGTTTTTTAATCTGTGAGAGGTTCCTGAAGACGATAATGAATCCTTCCGAGCCGCCGTGCGGATTGAGCAGGGCAGACGTATTAAAACCGACTGGTATGCTGCTGTTGTCCTGAAGCGAGATGGTTATTTCCGCTGTCATACCAGCTCCCTCAACTAGCATAGCCTTTGTTTCCGGATAGATCTCGGTGATTCTTCTTCCCGCCAGACCGGTTTTGTCCGCCTGGAAAATCTCCACTCCAGTGGGGTTGATCTTCAGTACACGCCCTTCCCGGTCCAGGACCATTATGCCGCTTGCAGTGGAGTTGAATATGGCTTCCGAGAACTCCTTTTCCGCCTGGAGAGAGGAAAAAAGCTTGCCCATCTCTCCTTCGGCTTTTTTCTGGTCAGTTATGTCGAAGATCACCCCGTCGATATAAAGCGGCTTCCTGTCCGGTCCCTGAACCGGTTTCCCGCGTTCGACGAAATATTTCACGTCGCCTCCCCTGGACAATATGCGGTACTCGATCTGGAAGGGCCGGCTCTCTGAAACAGCCGTTTTTATTATCGGAATTATGCGTGCGCGGTCTTCCGGCAAAACCAGGTTTTCGATGGGGCATACTTCCCCGCCCTGCAGCTCACCTCCGGAATAACCCGTCATCTGCCTGGCGACATCGTTGAAGAGCCGCATCCGGCTGTTTTCTCTCACAAATATCCTATACACAATTCCAGGCAGGTTCTCGGCGAGTGTCCTGTATGAATACTCACTCTTGGCGATCTCCTCATACAGTCTCGCGGTGTTAAGAGCCGCCGCCGCCTGTGCTGCAAAGAGCAGGATAGCAGCCCTCCCGGAGTCGGTCATGAGAAAATCTTTTTTCTGAAAGAGAGTCAGGCATCCGTACGCCCTGTTCTTGAACTTCAGCGGCACAGATGCCGCGTATAAAAAAGAGTGGCGGGTGATCACACTACTGAGGCACACCACATTTCTCATCTCCAGAGTCTCGACCGTACCTCCCTCGATTATCGCCCTGCCGACAAAGGAATTTTCCATCGGCAGCGATCGGGGAATTAAATCCTTTTCTATATGAAAGGACTCTTCCGCATAGAGCTTTTCCCCTTCCCCTTTAAGCCAGAGAATGGCCCCGTCCATACCGGAAAAGGCAGCCGCCGAAGAGACTATTGATTTAGGGAGGTCGTCCCCCAGATCCTGCAGCGTCTCAACCGATATGTCATGGAGATTTACGAGTTTGGAAATGTCTTTTTTCTTCTCCTCGATGAATCTCCGGTTTTCTATTGCAGAGGCGATCTGAGATGCCAGAATTGAGAGGGAATGCAGCGAGGATTTCGATATTGCTCCGTTTCTCCCGGCGACGAGTACGCCGAGCACCGGGAAGGCGCTGCAGTGAAGGCAGCCGAAGATCTTCTCCTCCCCCGCCACAGACTGAGGGCTTCTGCAGAGGGTGTCGCTTATCAACCAGCATCGTTCGTCCTTGCTTGCAAAGGCGGGGCAACTTTCCAGTTCGCAGAGATTGATCTCCACGCAGCGCTCCCTCTGGTGAGACAGAATCGGAATAATAACAGCGTCGCTGAATCCTGCCGGCAAGCCGATGTCCGAAGATCTTTCTATGGACGGCGTTGCCTCCCTGATGGCCGTTATGAAGGGATGATCGCTTGCAAGAGAGATCTCGTCTGCGCATAAACCTTCTGCGAGGCCTTTGGAGAACTCCTGAGAAAGCATGCCTGTTTCCTTGTCCACCAGGCAGAGGGCAGAATACCCGAATTCCATCCGTTCCGATATGGCGTCGAGAAACCGACTGATTATGTCGTTAAGGGAAATGTTTCCCCTGAACACCTGTGTTGACAGTTCTGCTATGACCTTCAGTTCCACCGTCTTCTGCTTGACCGCCTTTTCGAGGTGATCGTGCGATTTTTCGACACTTTCTGCCATCTCGTTGAACGTCGAGGCTAGCGCTCCGAGTTCGTCGTTCTTCCGTAAGGAGATCCGCTGGCCGAGTTCTCCTCCCTTGATGAGGTTCACTCCTTTGTTGATTATTGAAATCGGATCGAGAAGGGTCTTCTTGGCGATGAGGAAAACGGCCGCGCAAGCGGAGAAAACCAGCAGTATGCCGAACAGGAGCAACCGACGCTCAAGGTCGTTCATGCCGCCCGTGAACACCCTCAACGGCATTTCTATCGCAACGATGCCCAGTGTCTTTACCCCCGGGGGATGGCAGTTGTAGCAGGCGGGCTCGTTGAACACAGGGTTCAGGAACGCGACTGTCGCCCCGGCGTGCAGATGCATCTGTTTCGGAGCGGTGAGCACGTCCCGGGGGATCGCAATATCCCCCTCGCCGAAGGCAAGTGCGCCATCCCGCCGGTAAACTGCCAATTTTAGCGGACCCTTCTCGTTCAGCCTGTCAACCATATTCTTTACGATCGCGGGACTGCCCTGCAGCATGGATGACTTGAGAGCTGCGGTGAGGGACTGGGTGACGAGCCAAAGTTTCTCCTCGTCGCTTTTTTCGAAGAGGTCTGATTCCTTTCGGGCCACGAGATACGTCAGCAGGCTGAACGAAAGAACTATGCCCACGACAGCGATAATCAAAAAGCGTTTTAAGATCATAAGCGCTCGGAAATCTCCCCTCATACCTTATCACAGGGGACTTTTTTATGGGAAGAAGAATCTTCCGCAGGCATGGAGAAAAAATAAAACATCAAAGGTCCCGACGTTTACAAATGACCCTTTCTTATGCTATAAATTAAGTCTCCTGAATTGATTTTTTGGGGAGTCGTCCAATGGCAGGACGGTAGACTCTGGATCTGCTTATAGGGGTTCGAATCCTCTCTCCCCAGCCATAAATACAGTTATAGGTTGGAGTTGCAGTGTTGAGCCGGAAACACTTGCTGGACGAACGACTGGAACTCGCAACCTTAACTTTTTTTAGATTTGGTCCCATCGTCTAGAGGCCTAGGACGTGGCCCTCTCAAGGCTAAAACACGGGTTCGATTCCCGTTGGGACCGCCAATAAAATCAAGGGGTTACGCTGATTCGGCATGCGTAACCTTTTCCTGCCGTAGTAAAATTGTAGTAGTTTCGAGTTTCTCAACGGCGTTCCTGAGACTATCCACGTTCAGGTGAGCATACCTTTTCGCCATCCTGAGGTCCTTCTGTCCAAGAAGCGTCGCTATGGTGTGAAGGTCCACGCCGGCCTGCCGCAGATAGCTCGCAAAGGTGTGCCTCAGGTCGTGGACATGGAAGTTTTTTATCCCGGCTCTTTTCAAAACCCTCTTCAGGGCTCGCTGAACCTGCCTGTCATAAAGCGGCTTCCCGTTGTCGTGAAAAATATGGCCTGTCACGCATGGAACCTTGATAAGTTCTCTCAGCGTCTGGCAAGCTCTTTCCGTGAGCGGGATCCCAAGGTGTTCGTCATTCTTCATGACCTCCGACGCCTTGAGGATCTTCCTGTTGGCCAGGTCAACCTCCGGCCTCATCAACTCGCAAATATTGTTAAGCCTCAGACCCGTGTCGATAGCTACGATCACGTAAGGCTTAAGCCATTTCTCCCTTGAGGTTTCCAGGGCGGCAAAGAGGTTTGCATTTTCTTCGGGCGCGAGATAACGGACCCGCTCGTTCCTGACCTTTGGCAGTTCGATATCGGAGACGGGATTAGCGATCTTCCATTTCCAGTTCTTCCGTGCGACATTAAACATCCTCCGCAGCAGTCCCAGGTCCTTGACGATTGTCGCTGGCTTCCTTCCCTGGTTTTTCCGCCATGTCTCATAGCTGCCGATCTGGTTTTCCACGTCTTGTAACGTAACATGTCCGGCAAGCATTCCGAGCTCGCCCAGAGAAAGCTTCTCATCTGCAGTGAGTCGATCCTTGAGAAAAAATCTGTAGAGCGACTTAAAGATACTGCGGTCCCGCGCTCTGCAGTAATAGTTCCGGAAGTCAGTGTATTCAGCCTGGTACCTGTCGATCATTTCCTTCAGGGTCCGGTTCTTGATCTGGTTATTAAAGTAGCTCCCATCGACAATTTCCGAAACGATCTTTGCGTATCGTTCTTCGGCGATTCTCTTGACCTTTGTGTCCAGGGAACGTTCGATACGCTTCCCCTTGTATTGTTTGATCATCCAGTAGACGCCGCCTTTCTTATAGATGCCCATTTTGATCCTCACTCTCCTTTCCGGGCACCGGCAACGGCCTCAACGCTACCACCATTATACATCGCCCGGGTTTTCTCTTTCCAAGCCTGTATCCAGGCAAGGATTTCCTGCTCGTCAAATCTCAAGAGGCTCTTCCGTCCCACTCCAAACTTGATACTGGGGACAATGCCGAGCTCCGCCCAGCTATAGACGGTCTTGGGTGAGCAACAGAGGAGTTTCGCGACCTGTTCCGCTGTCAATAGTTTATTCATTTTTCAATGCCTGGGGAATGTCTTCTCCAGCTTCGGCCTTCACAGTTACATATTACGGGTGCCTATTGTCATGCCCATGAAATCCTCAAATGCCTTTTGACACTTGTCTCGGTCGTCTGGTGTCAGTCTTGATCCCTTTGCATAGCTCAATCGAAGAGACACATGAGTTTCCGTCTCCTTAGTTGTATAAGAGAGAGGCTGTGGTTTTCGCCCGGTGCCGGTGATAGCGCTCATAGGGCGTCGAAATTGCCTTATTGCCTTATCTATACCTTCTTTATCTGTGAAAT
>JBJKPE010000137.1:0-10294 GCA_046706685.1 Thermodesulfovibrionales bacterium
ATATAGTCGAAACCCACGTTGAGGAATATAATCAACTCGCCCGTGAGATAGACGGGGAGACGGCCGGGCATAAGAGTTCGCTCACCCTGATGATGAAGGATTTTAAAGGTTCGCAGGGCGGCTGAAAATGCCATGAAAAGGCCTTCCTTACAGCGGCTTTGACAGGCGTCAAGGCTGCCGCTGATAAATAGTCCTCTCGCATCAGTCATCATCGACGCGCACTTGTTAGCGCTAATCCTTACGCTGAATATGGGAGAAGCGCGGGCATCCGGGAGAGACAATATATGGCCGGGAAATAAGGATAATGGATATCGACAGAGAAATAGCAAAGCTGAATCCACGCCAAAAGGAAGCGGTATTGCATACGGAGGGGCCGCTTCTTATCCTGGCCGGCGCAGGCTCCGGGAAGACGAGGGTTATTACGATGAGGGCGGCATATCTCCTCCACAAGGGAGTCGCTCCGGCATCGGTTCTGGCAGTAACTTTCACGAACAAGGCCGCCCGCGAGATGAAGGAGCGGGTTCTCACGATGCGGAAAGGGGGAAAAAGCGAATGCCCCGTCATCTCGACCTTTCACTCGCTCTGCCTCAAGATCCTGCGGCGGGAGATAGGGCATCTCGGCTACCGGAAGGACTTCACGATATACGATACCTCAGAGCAGCTTTCGCTACTGAGAAACATTCTTTCCGACGTAAGGTTCTACGACAAGAGCTTCAAGGTAGAATCGGTCCTTGAAAGGATAAGCAGAACGAAGAACGACTTCGCCCCGCCTGCCGCAGCAGGATTGTCAGGAGAAGACAAGCTCTCCGAGGTCACGGAAAGCCTCTATCCGAAATATCATGAGGCACTTAAGACACTGAACGCCCTTGATTTCGACGACCTGTTGCTCCTTACCCTCAAGATCTTCAGGGAGCAGCCCGCCGTTATTGCAAGGTACAGGGAGAGGTTCAGGTATATCATGGTCGACGAGTACCAGGACACCAACCGTGTTCAGTATGAGTTCATAAAGCTTCTCGCAGGGGAGAGGAAGAACATCTGCGTCGTAGGTGACGACGACCAGTCGATATACGGATGGAGGGGCGCTCACATAGGTAACATGGCAGGGTTCGGGGCCGATTTCACCGGCACGACAATCATAAAACTCGAACAGAACTACCGCTCGTCAGGGCATATACTTCAGGCGGCCAACTCCGTGATAAAGAACAACAAAAAGAGGATGGAAAAGACGCTATGGACCGCGGGGAAGACCGGTCCGAAAGTCCATATCTTCAAGGCTGCCGAAGGTGACGATGAGGCACGGTGGGTGGCGGACAGGATTTCCATGATCAGGTTCGACAAAAACCTGCCCTATGAGGATTTCGCGGTTATTTACAGGGCAAACCTGTTTTCCAGGCCCTTCGAGGAGAATCTCAGGAGGCTGAGAATACCTTACTCCGTTGTCGGCGGGACGAGCTACTTCGAACACAGGGAGATCAAGGACCTGGCGGCTTATCTTAAGGTCATCGCAAACCCGAGTGACGACCTGAGCCTCCTGAGGGCCGCTAATGTACCCAGAAGAGGCCTTGGGAATACCGCACTCACCAGGCTTGCGGACTTTGCAAGGGAGAATTCGATCCCCCTCGGCGGGGCATTCGCAAGGGCCGGGGAGGTGAAAGGACTGGAGGAGAGGTCTGCCCGTTCTGCTGCCGCGCTGGCAGGTTTGTTCGAGCATTACAGGGCCGCCTTCAGCAGGAAGGGGGGCATGGGAGAAGCCTTCAGGGCCTTGGCCGACGAGATAAGCTATCGCGAATTCGTTCGTGAGGCATACAAGACGCCTGAGGCGGCGATGCGGAAGGTAGGGAACGTCGAATCTTTCATAGGATCTCTTTCCAGTTACGAGGCCGAGGATGCCGCACCATCCCTGCACGGCTTTCTCGAAGCTCTTGCGCTGACAGACCTGCTCCAGGAGAAGAACGAGAAGGCTGGAGGAGGCGTGACCCTCATTTCATTTCACTCCGCTAAAGGACTTGAATTCCCGGTTGTCTTCATCGCAGGCGTCGAGGAGGATATCCTCCCCCATAAGAAGTCTGCGGCAGGAGACGGCTCCATAGAGGAGGAGAGGAGGCTCTTCTATGTCGGCATAACGAGGGCTATGAAAGAATTATACATAACCTATGCCGGCAGCCGGATAAAGTACGGTAAGAGCCTTGCCGTAAACCCGTCCAGGTTCCTTGACGAAATACCTGAAGATGTCGTGAAAAGGCTGGACGGGACAGAGGAGCCGGACCCCGAGGAAGAAGAGCGGTTCGCGAGGAAATCCCTCGCCCATATAAAGGCGATACTCGGAAGCTGAAGAGGTGAGTTTGTTCTACGGCCTACGGTTTCGGCGGCTGCCGAAAGATTATAATGGCCTCATAATTGACTAGAAATGTTGCAGAAGACCCCGCCGGCCCCGTCCTCAGCCGAGAGGCCTTAAAATGGCGGCCCCGGGCCAGAGGGCCCTTTGTGCCCTGGCATACTGGGGGGGATAAGGCACCGAGGCACCGAGTTGATCCGCCGCATGCCACACCCACCTGGGGTTGTCAAGGAAGGCCCGGGCCATACACACCATATCAGCCTGTCCCGATGCAAGAATATCCTCAGCCTGACCCGGAGTGAGAATCATTCCCACTGCCCGGGTGGCGATTGCGGTCTCCTTCTTCACTTTGGCGGCAAGAGGGAGCTGGAAGCCGGGGGCAACGGGCGTCCTGACGGACGGGTCTATCCCTCCCGACGACACACAGACATAGTCCAGGCCGACAGAATGCAAAGAGCGCACGAACATGACGGCGTCGTCGATGTTCAGCCCACCATCCAGCCAGTCTGTCCCCGTTATCCTGGCGCCAAGGGCGATGTTCTCCGGCAGGGCGGCACGGACCGCCTGCGCCACGGCAAGAGGGAACCGCATTCTGTTTTCCAGAGTGCCACCGTATGAGTCCGTGCGCCTGTTGGCTATCGGCGAGAGAAATTCGTGCAGGAGGTAGCCGTGGGCATTATGAAGCTCAACAATCTCAAATCCGATTCTAGCCGCCCTGATAGCGGCGTGAACAAAGGCTTCAAGTATTCTCTCCATCCCGCTTTCATCCAGCTTTTCCGGGGCCGGCCACCCCTCGCCATAGGGGACCGCCGACGGCGCCACAGTCGGCCAGGGGTTCTCACTAGCCGTGAGATGTCCGCCGCCCTCCCAGGGCCGCTGTGCAGAGGCCTTCCTGCCGGCATGGGCAAGCTGAATGCCGAAGCGCGCAGGCCCTGCAAAACGCCGCGCCATGCCTATCACGCGGGCGAGCGCACTCTCGCATGCTTCCGAATAAAGCCCAAGACAGCCGTGCGTGATCCTTCCAGGCCTTTCGACGGCGGTTGCCTCCACCATTACGAGCCCGGCCCCCGAGTAGCCGAACTGTGTCAGATGCTGCAGATGCCAGTCGCCTGCAGCGCCGTCGTTTGCGCTATACTGGCACATGGGCGAGACGACTATGCGGTTTGACAGTTCAACGGGTCCCAGCTTCAGAGGCGTGAAAAGCAGGCTCATAACAGTTTTCCCTACTCTTTACCTGTTACCCACCAGTTGCTCTTGTCCGAGAACCACCAGAGGGAGGAGTCGGTTTCGAGAACTGTTTCCGCCAGGTCGCGGGCGATATCCGTCTTAAGCCTCTTCATGGCGAAATCGAGCCACTCATCGGCGTACGTATTGCCGAGATCCTTGTACTCTTTCAGAGCCAGGATCAGTTCGATCTGGTCGGCGTCATGGGCGAGCTGCGCCTCAAAGCTTTCTTCTTTTTCAAATTCAGTAACGAGTTCTCTGATCTCGTTACCGAAAGGCACCGTAACAGCGAGGTCGTTGACAGCCTTATCAACGTCGGCCTTCACGTATTTCTTGTTTACATAATTAAGGTCACCTGTGCGTGCCTCCGGCAGGTCATGAAAAAGGCACATCTTGATAATCTTGTCAGTGTCGACATTTTCTGCAAGGCGTCCCAGCGCAAATCCGATGTAGACGGTTCTGAATATATGTTCGGCCACGGACTCCGCTCCCGAGCCGAGGAATTGAAACCCGGTCCGCGGGGTGCGCTTGAGCATTCCTGCCTCGAACAGGAAGTTGGCGATATTTTTCATGGCCTCTCCATATGATAGTTCGCTTTGTCTTTCTCAAATAAGGCTATTTCCAGGATGCTGCTTTGTCTCTTAAATGTCCAGTGCCCCTCGAATTTCGATGAGCTCTGATATTTTAACACAACGAGGCTGTTCATCCTGATAAGGCTGTTTACCCGGGTTGCTCATTGAGCCCGGAAATGGATTAAGATAATAAATGTTTCCGGCAAGGACCATTTTATCCTGCTTCCTGATGCTGTGCACCATTATCTTTGCCGATATCCGGCCTGCTGCGGCTGTTGAGGTTCAGGATAGCGGCCCGCGAATCCGCATTGAGTCATCGAGACTGCTTGTCCGCGACACGGTCGTCCTCCGTAACGGCGAATGGACCGTGTTTCCCCTGGCGTCCGGGCCGTCAGGCTTTTCGAAGCTTCGGGTCAACGTCTTTAGGTCGGCGGACGTTTCGGTTAAACTGCTGGACAGCCGGAATTACTCTCTCTATCAGGCCGGAAGCTCATTCGATTCCATGCCTGCGCGGTCCGAAACAATAAGGGATATGAGGTTCTTCTTTTTTGATGTGCCGGAGGCGCCGGTCTACTATCTTATTGTCGGGTTGGAGAAGAAGGGAAATCCGCGGAAGGCCGTTATCTTCGCAAGCGGCATTTATGACCGGATGCCTGAAGAAAAGATGGGGCTGCTTGCGATTTATCAGGAATTCTATGAATCGGTGAAAGAATTGTTCATATTTCCCGATTTTTCTATTACGGTGGGTGGCTGCGGCGAGGAAAACGCCTTTTCGGTCCCTGACATCTTTATCTGTGACGAATTTCTCGCCGGGCTTCCGGAGGAAGGGCGGCAGTATCTTGCCCTGTGGGTGACATCCCACGAGCTAGGGCACAACCTTCTGAAGAAGTGGGGGTCTCCCTTCTGGAATAATGAGGAGGCGGCTGACGAACTCGGCACCGTGATTCTCTCGGTTACCCCTTATCGGAAGCGGGTGGCAGATACTGTCAGGGAGTTCCTGGATAAAGGGATCACCCACCGACGGCTTGAAAGCGACAAAAGGTGGCAACTGCTTTTGAACCGTGCGAGGAAAACCCTTGCCTGGCTGGCCGCCCCTGAAGGCATTCGCGACGCATGGGCCGACTTTCTCATTCCTCATTTTCGCGGCCATGGGCCGTTGGTTCTTAGAGGGTGCTTTCCGGAATTGGACAGCGAAATGTCTTTTTGCCCTCCGGATGTTATCCTCGCGAATGCCGGAATTAACTGTTTTCAAAACATTGCAGAGCCTCTCCCGGCGGGCAAGTAGGCTGGAAACCGCTTTCCTCATTTCCCCCTGTTCTGGTATCATTGTCTCACGCATTCACGACCGGACGGTCGGCAATTCAATACTTGCGGAGAAGTTTCCAAAAACTACAGCAATAATTAAGGAGATACGCCATGTCTGAACTGAAAAAGATGTACAGGACAATAATGGATGACGATTTCCCCGGAGAGATGACGATAAAGTTCGGGGACCAGACCCTGGTGTACAGGAAGAGAACATGGAAGATCCCGGACGCAAAGACAGGAGAAGTTATCGAAAAGGGGCTTAGATATGGTGAAAACCCTGACCAGCAGGCGGCGCTGTTCGAGCTTGTCAACGGGAATCTGATTCTCGGTGACTGCAGATACATAGAGCCCGGGAACGGGCTTGTCAGCAGCATCAGTGAGGAAGATATGATTCAGGCGGGAAAACATCCGGGCAAGACCAACCTGACCGACCTGGACAATGCCCTTAATATCATAAAATTCCTTTCCGACCGTCCGGCGGCAAGCATTATGAAACACAATAACCCCTGCGGTGTAGCTTACGGCAAGACCGTCGCGGAAGCCTATGGCCGCGCAAACATGGCCGACAGGATCGCCGCCTTCGGTGGATGCCTCGTCGTAAACAGGGCCATGGACAAGGAGACTGCGGAGATGGTCGGCGGGAATTATCTCGAGGTTGTGGGAGCGCCGGATTTTGATGAAGGGGTTGTGGAAATACTCGCGAAGAGAAAAAATCTGAGGATTGTCAGGATCGGCAAGATAGACCGGCTGGAACATTACAGGTCCTCCCGCTTCGTCGATTTTAAATGCCTGATAGACGGGGGCATCATTGTTCAGCAGTCGCCGGTAAACAGGATAAAGACGAAGGGGGACTTCCTCCCGGCCCATGCAGTTTATAAAGGGAAGGAATATGCGATTAAGAGGCAGCCGACAGAAAAGGATTTCGAGGACATGCTCTTCGGATGGAACGTAGAACAGGGAATCACATCAAATTCGGTCATCTACGTGAAGGACGGGGCAACTGCGGGAATAGGTACGGGCGAACAGGACCGTGTCGGAGTTGCCGAGATAGCCGTTTTCAAGGCCTATACGAAATACGCCGATGCGCTCTGTTTCAGCAGGCACGGCGTCCCGTATAAGACATTCGAGCTGGAGGCGGCGCAGGGCAGGAAAGACCCTTCGGCCCTTCGTGAAATCGATGAAGAAACGAAAAGAGACAGGGGAGGACTCACAGGCTCGACAATGGTCTCAGACGCTTTCTTTCCCTTTAGGGACGGTGTGGATGTCGGGATAAAGGAGGGAGTTGCGTCAGTAGTCCAGCCGGGCGGTTCCGAGAGGGATTACGAGGTGATTGAGGCGTGCAACGAGGCCGGGGTAGCAATGGTCTTCACGGGACAGAGAGCATTCAGGCACTGAGTTCACCTTCGCAGGAAGGTCGCAGCGGCTCTGAGCGAGACTCGTTGCTGGGATTTCCGGGCCGTTTATCTTGCGGGAACCACGGGAAAAGGCGTGTTATTCCGGGATTTGTCATTCCGGCCTGTTCGTAATGTCTCTTCCCTTCAGCTGTGGATAACTGATTTGTTACGTAAAGCGTAAAAAGTAGTGTACAAAACGGATTGGATATGGTATCATGTTTACTTCCATGACGGTTTCCGGTGAGAAGTTTTTTTGAGGTGGTTAATTTTTCAAAAATCTGCCTGCAAAAAGCTTGACAAAAAAAACTTTCTCTGGTAAAGTTGTAAGGTTTTTCTCAGAGAAAAGTGATTTAAACGATTCTTATTTTTTTTGGAGGAAAAGTGCCCACGATAGCACAGTTAGTAAGAAACGGCCGTGAGAGTGTGTTGAGGAAGACTAAGAGCCCTGCTCTGAAGTCGTGTCCTCAGAAAAGGGGTGTATGCGTCAGGGTTTATACCACCACACCGAAAAAGCCCAATTCCGCGTTGAGGAAGGTGGCGAGGGTCAGACTGACGAATGCAATGGAAGTGACGGCCTACATCCCCGGGATAGGGCATAACCTCCAGGAGCATTCGATAGTCATGATAAGGGGTGGCAGGATAAAGGACCTTCCGGGCGTAAGATACCATATTATAAGGGGAACGCTCGATTCGACCGGGGTTAACGACAGGCGACGCGGCAGGTCGAAATATGGAACGAAAAAGCCTAAATAAGCGGAGTATATAATGCCCAGAAGAAGAGTAGCAGAAAAAAGAGAAGTGTTGCCGGATCCGAAATACAACAGCAAGGTTGTGAGTAAATTCATGGTGGCCATAATGCAGGACGGCAGGAAGGCGACCGCGGAAAGCATCTGTTACGGTGCGTTCGACATAATCAGGGAGAAGACGGGGAACGACCCGCTCAAGGTCTTCAAGGCCGCCCTGGAAAACGTCAAGCCCGTTGTCGAAGTGAAGCCCAGGCGGGTTGGTGGAGCTACTTACCAGGTGCCGGTCGAGATAAGGCCCCAGCGCCGGATGGCGCTTGCCTCAAGATGGCTCATAAGCTATGCGAGGGGCAGAGGCGAGAAGACGATGAAGGAGCGGTTGGCCGGGGAGTTGATGGACGCTTTTAATAATACCGGATCCTCCTTCAAAAAGAAAGAAGATACCCATAAGATGGCCGAGGCTAATAAGGCTTTTGCCCATTATAGATGGTAGAGAGAATAGAGGAGAAAAGACTTGTCAAGATTCCCGCTGGAAAAAACCCGAAATATTGGAATTATGGCTCATATAGACGCCGGGAAGACCACGACCACGGAAAGGATCCTCTATTATACCGGCGTGACGTACAAGATCGGTGAAGTCCATGAGGGTACGGCTGTGATGGACTGGATGGTGCAGGAGCAGGAAAGAGGCATTACCATAACCTCCGCAGCGACTACGTGTTTCTGGAAAGATAACAAGATAAATATAATCGACACGCCCGGTCATGTCGACTTCACTGTTGAGGTGGAGAGGTCCCTTAGGGTGCTTGATGGAGCGGTGGCGGTATTCGATTCGGTGTCCGGCGTCGAACCCCAGTCGGAGACGGTCTGGAGGCAGGCGGACAAATATCGGGTGCCGAGAATCGCATTCATGAATAAAATGGACAGGATGGGGGCTGACTTCTTTATGAGCGTCGGCAGTATGGTGGAGAGATTGGGAGCGCGTCCCGTCCCGGTTCAGCTTCCGATAGGCGCAGAGGATAATTTCAGGGGTCCCATCGATCTTATCGATATGAAGGCCCTGTACTATGATGATGAAACGCTCGGCGCCAAATACGTTGAGGGCGATATCCCTGACGATCTCATGCCTCAGGCGAAAGAATACAGGGAAAAGATGATCGAGGCCCTTTCGGACGTAGACGATAAACTGATGGAAAAGTATCTGAACGGTGAAGCTATAACCGGCGAAGAGATAAAATCGGCATTGAGGAAGGGCACGCTGGAAATGAAGCTGACGCCTGTTTTCTGCGGCACGGCTTTCAAAAACAAAGGCGTTCAGCAGCTTCTCGATGCCATTGTAGATTACCTCCCGGCCCCTTGCGATGTCCCGCCGGTAAGCGGAAAGAACGCCGATACGGGTGAGGAGGAGATTAGAAAAGCCGACGACGCCGAGCCCTTCTCGGCACTGGCTTTCAAAGTCATGACAGACCCCTTCGTGGGCCAGCTGACATTTCTGAGAGTGTATTCCGGCGTAATGACGGCCGGCTCCTATGTTTTCAATTCCACTAAGGGAACAAAAGAGAGGGTAGGCCGGCTTCTTAAGATGCACGCAAACAAGAGGGAAGATATCAAGGAAGTTTCGGCGGGAGACATAGCCGCCGCCGTTGGGCTGAAGAGCACTCTTACGGGAGACACTCTCAGCGACGACAAGAATCCTGTGATACTTGAGGCGATGGAATTTCCGGAGCCGGTTATCTCTGTAGCGATAGAGCCCAAGACGAAAGTTGACCAGGAGAAGCTTGGACAGTCTCTGGCGAAGCTGACGCAGGAGGATCCCTCGTTCAGGGTGGCGACCAACGAAGAAACGGGTCAGACGATCATTTCGGGGATGGGCGAACTGCACCTGGAAATTATCGTCGACAGGCTGCTCAGGGAATTCAAGGTCGGAGCGAATGTCGGCAAGCCTCAGGTTGCATACAGAGAGACTGTGAAGGCCGCCTCGAAGGCTGAAGGCAAGTTCGTCAGGCAGAGCGGCGGGCGCGGACAGTACGGGCATGTATATATAGAGCTTGAGCCTCAGGAGCCGGGGAAAGGCTTCGGGTTCGAGAGCAAGGTAGTGGGCGGCGCCATTCCGAGAGAGTATTTCAACGCTGTCGAAAAGGGTATAAGGGAGGCGGGGGAGAACGGAATACTGGCCGGCTATCCGGTCGTTGATGTGAAAGCGACGCTTTATGACGGTTCATATCACGAGGTCGACTCCTCGGAAATGGCCTTCAAGATAGCCGGATCCATGGCATTCAAAGAGGCGGCCAAAAAGGCTAAGCCTGTACTTCTTGAGCCGATAATGAACGTTGAAGTTGTGACGCCCGAAGATTATATGGGTGACGTTATAGGAGATCTCAATTCCCGCAGGGGGAAGATACAAAGCATGGAAAAGAGGGGAAAGGCGCAGATTATCAAGGCGCAGGTGCCTCTTTCGGAAATGTTCGGGTATGCTACGGATCTGAGGTCCAGGACACAGGGAAGGGCGACCTATACAATGCAGTTTGCTCATTACGACGAAGTTCCGAAGAGTATATCGGAAGCAATTATAGCCAAAGTTAAGGGCGAATAACGCAGAGGCAGGATGATACTGCCCTCACAGCAATAAAGGAAGGTGATAAAATGGCAAAGGCAAAATTTGAGAGGACGAAGCCTCATTGCAACGTAGGAACGATAGGTCACGTAGACCACGGGAAG
>JBJKPE010000138.1:0-4846 GCA_046706685.1 Thermodesulfovibrionales bacterium
GTCCCGAGTTCGGGTTTGCGCCTTATGCTGAAGCGCGTACTGAGGATCTTCCTGACATCTGAATTCGGGTCCTCGAGATCACCGAAGATCAGTCCGCCGTCGGACTTTTCCACGCAGGCCGGCTGAAGCCCCTGGGCCAGCCTCTCGACACAAAAGATACATTTTTCAACTACTCCGATGGCCCTCGTGGGATATTCGGGATTCACGTTCTTTATGAATGGCCTCGGGTCCCTCCAGTTGAAGCTCCTGGCTCCGAAGGGACAGGCCGCCATGCAGAACCTGCAGCCGATGCATCTGTGCTGGTCCATCATGACGATGCCGTCCGACTTCCGCTTGAAGGTGGCCTGGGTGGGACATACCCTCACGCAGGGAGGATTTTCGCAGTGGTTGCAGAGGAGCAAAAAGGGCTTCTCTTTTATCGCTTGCGGGATAAGTTCATTCAGCTCTCCGGGGAACGTATGCTCGAAGGTATCTGTCCAGATCCACTTCACCTCGTCCTTTTTCTCACCGAAATCCGGGATGTTGTGAACATAATCACAGGCGTCTATGCACTTTTTATAGTCTTCCGGCGTCTTGAACTTTTCGAGATCAACCACCATCCCCCACCTTTTTGCTGTGAGAGGCGGCTTTGAGCTCCCAAAAATCTGACCAGGTGCCGAGGCTTCCGCTGTTGCTCCGGCAGGAAGCTCCCCTGCGTTCGCCTTCATCTTGTCTATGGCCGTTATCCCCCCCACGCTCAGGACGGCGGAAAGCCCGGCCAGCTTTATGAATTGTCTCCTGTTTATGCTCATGACTTGTTCTCCTTAGGTGCGAGATGACAATCCCAGCAGTATGGTTTCACAGCCATGTAGGTATGGCATTTATCGCAGAACTCTTTCTTGTTGGAGTGACACTTCAGGCAGGTGTTCTGCAGGTCAATATTGTATTTATGTCCTTCCGAATTGACATAGACCCTTTCGCCCCGCCGTATAGCATCGTCCCTCCACGTGTCCAGCAACTGCATGTGTTCGCGCCTCATGTAATCCTTGGACTCTACACATTTCTTTACCGCCAGCTGCTTGATGAAAGGGGTGTCTATTTTAGGCTCCGGCATGGTATCGGCCGTCCCGATGTTGTACCAGAAAGGAAAGGTAATAAAGGCCAGAAATACAAGCAGTCCCAGCATTATCTTGCCGCCGTTATACATCTATTTCTCCTCCTTTCCCGGAAGGGGATCTCCCCGGAGATTCGTTTCTCTCTCCTTTTCCCCCTTCATTATCAATGCGTTTGCCACCAGTTCGTGAACCCCGGTGACCTTCACTCCCGGAACCCAGTAATCCATCGATGCAGTAAGAGTGGCCCTGTCGATAGCGCAGATATTGGCCAGCATGTTAACTCCATGCTTATCTTTAACATGCTTGACCGCATTTGCCCTCGGGAACCCTCCTCTCATTCTCAATTCCATGTTTTCACCGGCATTTAGGCCGGTACCGCTCCCGCAGCAGAAGGTCTGCTCCCTGATCGTGTTCTCGGGCATCTCGTGGAATTTATTGCAGACGTTCTTGATGATATAACGGGGCTCTTCCATAATACCCATGCCTCTCGCCGTGTTGCACGAGTCATGGTAGGTGACGACCAGGTCGTCGTTCCTGGAAGGATCGAGCTTCAACTTGCCGTTTTTGATCAAGTCCGCGGTAAACTCCGCGATATGGGTCATCTTGGTAGATCGCGCATTATCGAATACTGTACCGGTTATCGGCGATTTCGGCACCTCGAGGAAATCCGCCGGACCATTCCATGTATCCTGGTACTGGTGCACAACCCTCCACATATGGCCACACTCGCCTCCCAGGATCCATTTGACGCCCAGCCTCTTCGCCTCGGCGTATATCTTCGAATTCAACCTCTTAGCCATATCGTTCGATGTAAAGAAACCGAAATTACCACCCTCCGAGGCATACGTGCTCCAGGTATAGTCAAGCCCCAGTTCATGGAAGAGCATCAGGTAGCCCATGCAGGTATAGGTTCCAGGATCAGCAAAAAGGTCTCCAGAGGGGGTCACGAAAAGTATCTCGGCGCCCTTCCTGTTAAAGGTGGGCTGGACCTTGATCCCCGTGATTGTTTCGATGTCGTCCAACATATAATCGATATTGCTAACTATGGTATGCGGTTCGAGCCCGAGGTGGTTGCCTTTCATGTAACAGTTCGCAACCGGACCGGAAATCCAGTCGGTGTTAAGTCCGAGCAGATTGAGAAGTTCACGGCCTATCATTGTGATCTCGGCCTGGTCTATCCCGTAGGGGCAGAACAGGGAGCAACGGCGGCATTCCGTGCACTGGTAGTAGTAATACCATATTTCCTTCAGGACATCGAGAGTAAGTTCCCTTGCCCCCGCAGTCTTCCCGAATATCTTCCCGGAAGGGGTGAAATACTTCCTGTATACCGACCTTAACAGCTCAGCCCTTAGTACAGGCATGTTCTTGGGGTCACCGCCGCCGATAAAGAAATGACATTTGTCCGCGCAGGCTCCGCATCTGACACAGATATCCATAAACACATGGAAGGACCGGTACTTGCTGAGGCGCTCTTTTATGCCCTCCAGCACGATCTCCTTCCAGTTCTCCGGAAGTTTCCAGTCCTCGTCGACAGGAGACCAGTCCCTCGCGTTGGGGAACTCCAAGGTCTCCAGGTTTTTCCCCTTAGCGCCCCAGCAGAACATGCCCGGCTTGAATTCAGCCGGTATGTCCATCCAATCCTTCTTGGGCGGAGTATATTTTATTTTTGAGAGTTGATCTGGTGTTGGACCTTTTGCCATGGCTACTCCTTTTCGACTGGTAACCCAGCCTTTTTCATTTTTTCCCTGAAGTCGTTTTCATATTCCTCATAGGTATGGACATGCACAGGGTGGTTCCACGGATTAATGTGCCTGACCTTCCGGCTGTTGCTGGGCATGTTCCTTGTAGGGCTTAGGAAGACGCCCCCCATATGCACCAGCTTACTGAAAGGAAAGTAGGCAAACAGCGTGCAGATCAGGAAAAGGTGGATATAAAAGATTACGCCGATCCCCTGCATGGCCTTCATACTCACCGGGCTGAAACTGACCAGACCCATGGCCAATTCCTTCACCCCCACAACGTACACCTTCGTGAAATACCTCATGACGATGCCGGAAACGACGATACCGAATATGAGAAAAAGCGGGAAATAGTCGGCAGGGAGAGAGATGAATTTAACAAGCGGCATTGAGACCCTTCTGAGAAAAAGATATGTTATTGCCAGCAGAATCACTACGTCGGTAATGTAGAGTAAGGGGATACCGATCTGGAGGAAGCTGTCCAGACTCGCGATCAAGCTGACAACGGGCGGAACATTCTGGGTGAAAAATCTCAGATGCCGTATCACGATGATGAGAAAAGACCAGTGGAACGCAAGGCCGGCCATCCAGAGAAACTTTTCAGAGCCGTAGGAGACTTTCGGTCCGTCCCTCAACTCCGTCTTCGTATTTCTGAACAATGAGCGGAACAAGAGCACCTCAAAGGCCATCCTGAAGATAACTCCCAGCGTGGTGGAGGGGTTGTCAATCTTGTTCTGCTTGATCCAGGGAAGCGATTCCTGCTGCCCTGCGGTAGTCGGGATTGAAAACGGAACAGGCGAGCGCCCCCATTTTATTATCCGGTAGATAAACCCCAGAACGAACACGGCAAGAGCCGCATAGGGGATGACAACCCCGAAGAGGTACTGCAAGTTCGCCACCTTCACTCCCAGAAAGGCAAGCAGAACCAGTATGATCACTGCAATGAACGGAAGCACGGTTTTCATTAGTTACCTCTTTTTTGTTTTACGCGTTATCATTGTTGCCCGATGAAGAGCCGGACTCCCTGCCCTGATCTTCATCTGATACATTGACCTTCTGCAGCAGCCGGAAGGTCATATTTCTCAATTCATTTGCCTTTATTTCATATAGCTTCTCCCTGCAGGCGACAAATATGTCGAAAGAGAAAAGGGCCAGCTTGTCGATTTTTGTTTCCAGTTCCAACAACTCTTCCCAGGGGACCGCCATCCGACTTTTTAGCAATTCCTCCCGAATCAGACTTTTTAGTGAGAAGATGAAAGAGATCGCCTGAGAAGGGGTGAAATCCTGAACTGCCCTGATCCTGATAATCTCATCTAGGAAAGGAGATACCCTTTCGTAGTCGAGGTCACCAAGGAGTTCATCAAATACTCCTTCAATTCCCCGGCGGATAGTATGACCCACGGGATTGCCGAAGGGATTTCCCTTCTTCCCCATGAAGCGTGAAGTGTCTTCCGGATAGGTCTCCAGAACCGCGTCGAACCATTTATTGATTATCGCCGCTTTTTCTTCTGAGAGGAGCTTCTGCAACTTCATGTCAGGTGTGTGCCGCTCCCTGGGCAATCGGGAATCGCCCGTCCCTTCCGCCAAGTATGCCGGAAACGAGCCACCGTCAAGGAACGCGCTATCATCTGCTTCATCGTCTTATTTTCCACAGTAGAAAATTGTTACGTCTCCCCTTGCCCATTCAGGCCTTTGCAGTTGAGGACGGCACCCCGATTATCCCCGGGGTGCCGAGGTTGAATCTAAAGTACGCTGATGTCCGAAAGACTACACGCAACCTGTAGGCTTCGGAAGCCCGGCATATTTACACGCCTGTTTTGCAGGTCCGCCCGGATAAAGCTCGTAAAGGTATTTCGTGTTTCCCTTTTCAGGTCCCATGGCCTTACCGATTTCTTTTACCAGGATCTTTATCATCGGGGCGATCTGATACTGTTTGTAGTAGTCCCTCAGAAAAGTGATGACTTCCCAGTGAGCGTCGGTAAGCTCCATTCCGTCCTGTTTGGCAAGCTCGCC
>JBJKPE010000139.1:0-5543 GCA_046706685.1 Thermodesulfovibrionales bacterium
GAAGGATTATCATCAATCCTATAAGGACCCATATGAAGAGGCTTCTATAGATATTCAAATTTATCCTCCGGAGTTATCATCTATTCTACCACATAAAAAAAGTTATTTTCAGCTTTTGTCGGAGAAGAGAGAGGTATATCAGACAAGCACGGGACGGGGAATATCGGGTATCAGGTCTTTCTGCAGGGAGACCAGTTTATCGATGCCTTCCCTGGAGAGTCCGAGCATTGCGTCCAGCATTTTCGATGAAAAAGGATTGCCTTCGGCAGTGCCCTGGATTTCCACGAGGTTCCCGCTGCCTGTCATCACAATGTTCATGTCGACATCTGCCGAGCTGTCCTCCTTGTAACATAGGTCGAGGACCGGTTCGCCGTTCACTATGCCGACACTTATGGCCGCAAGGTAGTCCCTCAGGGGATTCTTTATCATCAGCCCCTTGCGGACAGCGTAGTCGAAGGCATCGCTCACGCAGATGAAGGCCCCGCTTATGGCCGCAGTCCGGGTGCCGCCGTCGGCCTGTATTACGTCGCAATCCACCCATATCGTCCTCTGTCCCATGATGCCCATATCTACTACAGATCTGAGTGACCTTCCTATGAGTCTCTGTATCTCGTGGGTCCTTCCGCCTACCCTGCCTGCCGTCGATTCTCTCAGCATCCTGGTCTGAGTGGCCCTGGGAATCATGGAATACTCCGCGGTGACCCATCCCCTGTTCTGGTCCTTCAGAAAGGGTGGGACTCTTTCCTCGATGGAGGCGGTGCAGATGACGCGTGTATTGCCGAGTTCGATGAGCACGGACCCTTCCGCGGTGCCGATGAAGTTTCTGGTGATAGCCACTTTCCTCAATTCGTTGTTCTTCCTGCCGTCTGGGCGCATTTTCTTATACCTCCGGGTTCAGCTCAATTTTTTTAATGTAGTCAATTCGTTTCCCGAGGAAGCGCTCACCCACGGTCACAAACCGCTCCGGGGAATCGGTCACGTAAAACTCGCGCAGCGCATCATCGCCGCGTTCCCTCAACAGGGAAAGATCTTCGAGCTTGCTCCTTATATCCCGCGCCGTCTCTATGGCGGAATCTATAAGTACCACGCCATTCCCCATTATTTTCGATAAAACATCCTTGAGAAGAGGGTAATGGGTGCAGCCGAGCACGAGCGTATCAATCCCCTTGTCTTTCATATTGCGGAGATACCTCTCCGCAGTCAGTTCAACTATGGCGCCGTCCGTCCAGCCTTCTTCAACCAGGGGGACAAAGAGCGGGCAGGGCAGGTTGAAGACCTCTATGGAGCCGTCCACGGCCTTTATCGCCCTGGTGTATGAACCGCTTCGTATCGTCGCATCCGTTCCGATCACGCCGATTTTATTGTTCCTGGTTGCGGCTGCCGCAGCCCTCGCCCCGGGTTCAATGACTCCGATCACCGGGATGCCGACCGATGCACGTATCGCATCGATACTGATGGCGGAAACGGTATTGCATGCCACGACAAGCAGTTTGATCCCCATTGAAAAGAGGAATCGCGTATTTTCGAACGAGTACGTTGTGACAGTCCCGGCGGAGCGTATACCGTAGGGCACCCTCGCAGTGTCTCCGAGGTAGATGGTGCTTTCGTTCGGAAGGACGGCGAGAAGTTCCTTGAGTACTGTAAGGCCGCCTATGCCGGAATCGAATATGCCGACCGGAAGATCACCCCTATTCAAGGGAAATCTCCTGGTCTCCCTTATACTCGTATGAAACGGCGTTCTTAAGACTATACTTCAGATAAACGTGTCCGCCGAGTGTTTCAATCTCCCTGCCTTCCACAAGTACTTTAATGTCGCTTATGTCCTGCAGGTTCGAGATGATGCTTTCGTAAAGGCCCCGCAGGAGAAGATATTCCTGGAGAGCGTCGCCCTGGAAGTTCCGGCGGAGTTCATCGGAAAGGTCAACGTAAAGGACCTGGTCTGCACCCTTGTAAAGGCCGAGAAGTTTGACGTTCTGGGGTATGCATGAGGTCTGGCCCTCTCCCGGTCCCTTGAAATATTGCTCTATCACCGCCTCGGTGATCGCAGACTCCTTCGTCCTCCTCGGGAGTATTTTTTCGACCATATGCAGGCGGTCCCCCACAGGATA
The DNA here is from genome assembly GCA_046706685.1 of Thermodesulfovibrionales bacterium. Classification (GTDB taxonomy): domain Bacteria; phylum Nitrospirota; class Thermodesulfovibrionia; order Thermodesulfovibrionales; family UBA6898; genus JARRRD01. The sequence goes on from JBJKPE010000139.1 coordinate 2,109, forward strand.
GAACATTCTCAAGTTGAAGAGGTCTTCTTCCTGTGCGCTCCCGGAAGGTACGGCGCCCACAGAGGAGGGTCTTCTTTCCAACTGGTAGTAGCGATTGAAAAGGAGGTAGCCGGCAACGCCCCCCCCAATGCACAAAACGAGAAGCAGGGCCATCCAGAATCCAGGGCTTCCGAGTCTACCGGTTTTCATATGCCGATATCCCGTCTGCAACCGACGATGCGAACTTGTTTTGCATTGACTGCGCCCGGCCGAACAGATCCATGGAAGGATATTCTATAAGCACGGCAGGGGCATTCATCGAATAGAGAATCGGGAGCGGCAATTCCCTTATAACCACTGTGTTCCCGAATTCTGCCTTGAGCGACTCGCCTATGGCATGCGCTATCTGTTTGCTCTCGTCGAAATAATTGTTCTGTGCGGAAAACATGCTGTACTGCTTGGTAACGGGATCCACATTCAGATCATTCACGGTCGATACGTAAACGGCGAATCTGTCGGTGGACGAGGATGCATGGATGCTTATAAACAAATCCGGCTTCTTCCCGTTGGCAAAATTTATCCTTTCGGCGATTGAGGCGGACTGGTCGGATTTGCGGGTAAGGAACGTTGTTTTGCCCTGTTTTGAAAAAGCGGCATTTAGTGCCCTGGCGAGGGTAAGGTCCACATCTTTTTCCTTGGAGTCCTGTGTGACTATGCCGTAATCGTATCCCCCGTGCCCCGAATCTATGACAATTACCTTGGGCCGGGGCTTCTCGGGCGTCTTCTGCAGCAGGTTCTGGAAGATATCCTTGATGCTCTTCTGTCCCGGTTGCTTTACAGTACCCTGCTCTCCGGAAGGAGACACCTGCGGCACACCTGCGCCCATTGGGGACCGGCTCTGCGCGAGATCGAAGACGAGACGGGCAGGCGACTTTAGTTTTAGCATTTTTACGTCTGCCACGTCTCTCAGGTTTATTGTCATGGAACGGCCTTCTTTTACGATTCCAAACGCAAAATTATCCGGTTTCCTGATTTCGAATTCCGACGGAAAAGTTACCCGTATGCCGGAGGTGGACGCAGCGGCGGAAGCACCGTTTACAGATTCGTCATCGGACTCCAGGACGATTCTGGTGTGATCACCCTGGCTGGCGAACCGCAGAGAGACCTGCGACACCTTCTCGGCGAAGAGCGGAAAGGCCGTAAAAAGTACGACGACAAGAATAAAAGCAGTTTTTTTCATAGCACTATACATATTTCCACATATGGCCGACGTTTTGCAATATAAGCTGCCGAAGGCCCTTGTCTCCGGACATGAATAAGGCAGAGGCAAAAACGGCTGTATAATGTAATCGGAGTTGACATGTTGCCGATTGTTCACGGAGGAGCCGGGAGCAGACGGCCTTCACTGAAGGCGCTGAAAAGACTTGCGGAATCGATTCTTGCGGGACACAGTCTTTTGCACTACCGGGACTGCACTCAAGGCGGTGCCAAGGGCTGCGGGGTAGTTCATTTGCCGTGGTAACAATATGCCGGATTCTACAGGTCCTGTGATATCCCGGGCTCCTCCGCGGTGTCGAGGGCAAGCAAATCTCCTATGTAGTCGTTTAAGGCCTCATGCTCGGTCCGGGTAAGTCCCTTGAATTCTACGGCCATGCCCGGGGGAAGTTCGAAGGAATGAGTGAAAAGCTCCCTTGTATAAATTACGGTACCGCATACGTGTAGCCCCGTGTCATCCAGAGGGAGAACCATTTCGACCTTCGAGCCCACACGCAGGGGAACACTTTTCCTCAGGTATATCCCGCCGCCGGAGAGACTTTCAGAGTACAGTTCATAACGTTTTCCGTCATGGGAAAGGGATATCTTTCTGTTGAACGCAGTCCTTAAATGCCTCCTGTTTGTTCCCTTAGCGGAAAAAAAACAGGTCTGTATGGCGTCATACAGTTCACGTACTTTTAAAGGCTTGAGCAGATAATCCGAACAGCCCAGCTTCGTGCAGGTCCGTATTACCTCCCTGTCGGAAACCGAGGACAGAAAAATCACCGGAATGTGTGAGATATGCTCATCCTCTTTAAGGCGACTGAGGACCGAGATTCCGTCGGTCGGCTTCATATTGACATCGAGGATGATGAGATGTGGTTCAGACACTTTAGCTATCTCCAGCGCGGCTTCCCCGTTTTTAGCCGGGATGACGCGAAATCCCAACCTCTTCAAAAGCAGTCCCAGAGATATCAGAAAAAACTGGCTGTCATCGGCTATCACTATTTTCTTCCCCAAGGCTTTCCCCTTTCGTTTATAATTTGCATTCCCTTCAGCCTCATGTCAACCCTACGATGGTAGGGCGCAGGACGAGCCCGCACCCGGGGACCAACGGCCTGAACAGCGCCGGCACGGGACGCGGCGGAATTAAACAGGGCCGCCCTAAGTCGGTCCCTGTTCGATATACCGGTCTCTGAATACGCTGTCGAGATTATCCCCAACGTCAGAAATCAAGTCAGCGTGATCAGGGTTTCTTCGGCTTTAATGTCCTTAACCTGGCGATGTCTTCCTGGTAGCCATAGATGTGTGCGCCGGCGCTGTAACAGTACATTGGGCCGTCCTTGAGGTTCGTTTCCCCGGCTACATATTGCTTGAGCAGCTGGATTCCTCCCAGGTTGGTCGGAAAACCGGCCCACAGGTCCCACGACCGGAAATAGCAGGTGACGGTGAGGGCCAGGTCTTCTCCGTCAGGGACGGCCTTGAAATCAAGAAGCCTCAGACACGGGGGGTCGAGCTTGCCGTCGTTGCCGATGCATACGTCATTGTCTTCGGGAGATCCTATCTCGACTATCGCCTGGTTCGTGAGAGGGGTATCCCTGAGCATGTCAATTACGCGGCCCAGCTGGGTCCCTCCCCGCGGCATCGGATAGTGGATCCTGCTTGCATATTTGTACGTCTCGTTCTCGGAGAGCTGAGGGTCCATCAGGTAGTTGGCAAAATAATCCTCTATATATTCAATTGTTGTGGGGGCCGGTATTGTCGAGCCGGGGGGCATGACGGGCACGATATCCTCTCCGGGGTGTTCGATAAACACCGCGATGCCAGGATACTGGAGCCTGTACTGCTCCTTTTCGAAGGAACCCCTCTGTATCTTCTGCTCGTACGAATGGTCGAAGATGTTGTAGATAAGCTGAAACCAGGCATCGGATATCGTTTTGGCCTGTAAAAAGAATGGCAGCATAAGATCTCCTTTCCGCGAGTTCATGTATTCTACCACCGCCGACAGTCTCAGTAAAAGGGGGGAGCGGCGTCATCCATTTTTCTCCTTAACAACTGTGAGGGTAACCCTTATCCCGCAAAAAAGATATAATAAATACTGACCGGAAAAATAAAGCGAGAGGTGTGACATGGCATATGTAATTGCCTTTGCAGGAAAGGGCGGCACCGGGAAGACGAGCGTTGCCGCGCTTACTATCAAAT
>JBJKPE010000140.1:0-19655 GCA_046706685.1 Thermodesulfovibrionales bacterium
TCTCCTTCGGCAGAAATCCGCCGCTCTCGACAGCGGCGAGATAGGAAGTCAGGAAAACGCCGCTCACACAATGGTACCAGATTCCCGCCCACGGTTCCAGTATCGGGATGTCCTCCGGCCGTATCGAGGCATGTTGGAGCAGAGAGCTGTAGACGGCATAGTGGAAGGACCTTATCATTCCGGCGGCATCCCTGAGAGGCGACCGCTTGAGCCTCCTTTCGCTGAGGGCGCGCGCGGGTTCCCCCTCGAAGTCGATGACGACGAAGTCTTTTCCGGTGAAGAGGGCTTGCCCCAGATGGTAATCCCCGTGGTGTCTTATCTTCATCGCAGAAAATTTTTCCTGCAGGATCTCCTTAAACCGGTCCATGATCGTCCTTTCGGAAGCCAGGAGCCGCGAGGCCTCAGGGACGATGTCTTCCGGAAGTTTGCCGATGTTCTTTTCGAGCGTACGGAATACCTTCACCAGCAGGCTGCGCACCGACTGGTAGGCGGACCTCTGGTAGAGCATGGAAAAGGGTTCCGGCTCGAACCCCGGCTCCTCGGGTGCGGAAGACAGGGCGATGTGCATCTCACCCGTTCTCTTTCCCAGAAGGAAAGCCGTCTCCAGATAGACAGCGCCTATCAGCTCCTGAAGAAGCGGCGGGATATCTGAATCATGCAGGTCCAGCAGGGAAGAAGACAGTTCAGGGATTTCCGCTGTCTCGGCCTTTCTGGAAAGTACGTGCTCAAAATAGTGGCGCACCGAATCGAGCGTATAAGTCCAGGTGTCCCCCTGGTTGGGGACAAAACCCTGCAGCTGCCCTATTACGACCGAGTCAAGGCCCGGCCTTCTGAATTCGATGATGCCCGCGAAGGGCGGAACGTTCGGGAAGACTGTCTTCTCCGTGAGGAATTTTATTATTTCGGGGTCCGGGTTGATCCCCTCATCCAGTCTGCGATAGAGCTTGAGGAAGAAGGAGTTTTCATAGAGGACCGATGTGTTGCTCTGTTCAGCCCTGAGGACATGAGAGCCTGTGGGAAATCCCTTCTCCGAAATAATGCTCCTGAACCTTCTCCCGGGGTAGGCAAGGAGTTTGCCGGTGCTTCCCTTTATCTTTCCCCTCCTTGCTATCATCGTAAAGAGAACACCGCGCAGTACCGGATCGTACACGCCGTCGTAGAGGACCCCCTCCCTGTCGTCGACCGTAAGGCGGGCGATCACGCCCATCGGGAATTCCTGCAGCACCTGCGCCGCCTCTTCGCCTGCAGCGAAACTCAGGGGAAGGAGATACACATCGGAGGGGTCGTCGGTGTAGGAGACCTTGAGCATGACCAGCCGGGGGGAGTCGGGGTCCCTGCCGACAGGGATGTCTTCGATAAGACCGATCTTCTGGATCGACCGGCCTTTTCCCCCGAACCAGCGCGACCCGCTGAAAAAGCCCGGCAGGATATCTTCGAACCTGCCCCTGGTCCTCCCCGTAAGAACGGCCGTCCAGGTCTTCCTCACGTTTATTTCAGGAAAGACGCGCTCTTCAGCGGCGACGACCGGCTCCTCCTCTTCCTGAAAGATAAACCAGTAGTAATCGTAAAAACCCATGGTCAGCACATACGGCGTCTCCCTTATGACAGGGAACCTGTTCTTGCTGAAGACCTCGACCGGAACGCACCCTGCATGATCAGAAAGATCGAAGGTCGCAACCTGGGAAAAACGGGAGAGGTTGATCACGACCATAATGGTCTCGTCCCGGTAATGACGGGTGAAGGCGAGTATCTTGGGATTGTCGGAATTGAGGAATGTGAGGTTGCCGCGGCTGAAGGCCTTCAGTCTCTTCCTCATGGCGACCACCCGCTTCATCCACCAGAGGAGCGAGGACGGGCTCCGCTCATAATTTTCGACGTTTACCGCCTCATAGTGGTATTCCGGGTCGATAATGACCGGGAGAAAAAGCCTCTGGGGGTTGGCCCTCGAAAACCCGGCGTTCCTGTCGGAGCTCCACTGCATGGGTGTCCGGACGCCGTTCCTGTCGCCGAGGTAAAAGTTGTCCCCCATCCCGATCTCATCGCCGTAATAGATGATCGGCGTCCCCGGAAGCGAGAAAAGAAGGATGTTCATGATCTCTATCTTCCTTCTGCTGTTTCCGACAAGGGGCGCCAGCCTCCGGCGGATGCCGAGGTTTATCCGTGTACGCGGGTCCCTCGCATAGACCCGGTACATGTAGTCACGCTCTTCGTCCGTGACCATTTCGAGAGTCAGCTCATCGTGGTTACGCAGAAAAAGGGCCCACTGACAGGACCCTGGTATCTCCGGTGTCTGGTCGAGTATATCCATTATCGGGAACCTGTCTTCCATCTGGAGGGCCATGAAGATTCTCGGCATGAGCGGAAAGTGGAATGCCATGTGGCACTCGTCCCCCGATCCGAAATAGGCAGCGGCGTCTTCCGGCCACTGGTTGGCCTCCCCCAGGAGCATCCGGCATTTGAACTTTCTCTCCATGTGGGCCCTGAGCCTCTTCAGAAAGTCGTGGGTCTCCGGCAGGTTCTCGCAGTTCGTCATCTCCCTTTCGAAAAGATAAGGGACCGCATCGATACGCAGTCCGTCCACGCCTATGCCGAGCCAGTTGTCAACCACCTTCATCATCGATCTTTGGACAGCGGGGTTGTCGTAATTCAGGTCCGGCTGGTGGGAATAGAAGCGGTGCCAGAAATAGGCTTTCGCAACAGGGTCCCAGGCCCAGTTGGAAGTCTCGAAGTCCTTGAATATGATCCTGGCATCGGCATACCTTTCGGGAGTTTCGCTCCAGACGTAGTAGTTGCGGTGAACCGAACCGGGCTTCGACCTCCTCGCCCTCTGAAACCAGGGGTGCTGGTCCGATGTATGGTTCAGAACGAGCTCGGTGATCACCCGCATTCCGCGTTTATGGGCCTGCCTCAGAAAATCCTTAAAGTCCCTCATGTCGCCATAGTCGGGATTAACGTTGAAATAGTAGGCTATGTCGTAGCCGTCGTCCTTGAGAGGCGAGGGATAGAAGGGCAGAAGCCAGATCGCCGTTATCCCCAGTTCATCGAGATAGTCGAGCTTCTCTATAAGTCCCCTGAAGTCCCCTATGCCGTCTCCGTTACTGTCGAAGAAGGATTTCACGTGGAGTTCGTAGATAACCGCGTCTCTGTACCAGAGGGGGTCGTCATCGAAACATTTGTCCCTGGGTGTCATATCAGATTCCTCTCCTCATGGCATTGCGGGGAATGCAGCACCGCATCTCACATAAAATAATCGAAATCCTGCTCCCGGCGGAGGTGTCTGCGGACCCGGAATATGCGGGCAGGCAGAAAGCCCGGATCGAGTTCAACCGAGTTCCATTCCTCCTGCCAGATGTATTTGTCGTCGCTCAGGAGTTCGTGCACGAGGTAAGGCCGGCCCGGCTCGACCCCCAGCGTCTTCAGGGGGACTCTTATCCTGCAGGCCTGTCTATGGAAAGGGTCCAGGTTTACTGCGATGAGGAGTATGTTCGTCATATCGCCGTTCATCTTGCCGTAGAATATGACATTCTCATTGTCCGCATCGTAAAAAGTCAGGTTGTTAGTAGCCTGGAGCGCGGGGTTTTCCCGCCTGATCCGGTTGACGGCGGTTACGAAATCCCGTAGGCTGTCAGGTCCGGACCAGTTCCAGGACTTTATCTCATACTTTTCGGAGCCGCTGTATTCCTCCCTGCCGGGCAGGGCCTCGCTTACAGTCTGTTCGTATGCCGGCCCGTAGATCCCGTAGCTGGAAGAGAGGGTGGCGGCGAGGATCAGACGCACGAGAAAGGCCGGACGGCCCCCGTACTGAAGATACTCGTGCAGAATGTCCGGCGTGTTCGGCCAGAAGTTGGGGCGGAAGTATTCCTTCACCTCTGTGCCGGTCAGCTCCCTGAGGTACCCGGCGATCTCCTTCCTGGTGGAGCGCCAGGTGAAATACGTATAGGACTGGGTGAAGCCGAGTTTGGCCAGCCGGTACATCGCCTTGGGTCTTGTGAATGCCTCGGCCAGGAAGATCACATCGGGATGGTCCTTTTTCACCTCCCCTATCAGCCACTGCCAGAAGGCGAAAGGTTTAGTGTGTGGGTTGTCCACCCTGAAGATCCTGATCCCTTTTTCTATCCAGAATATAACGACGCTTTTCAACTCATTCCAAAGGTTCTCCCAGTCTTCCGTCTCGAAATCGAACGGCACGATATCCTCGTACTTCTTGGGCGGGTTTTCTGCATACTGGATCGTCCCGTCCGGCCGCCACCTGAACCACTCAGGGTGCTCCTTAACATAGGGATGGTCGGGGGAGCACTGGAAGGCGAGGTCGATCGCCACCTCGATCTTCTTCTCCCCGGCCAGTCTGACGAACCTCTCGAAGTCCTCCATCGTGCCAAGGGCGGGGTGGAGCGTTTTGTGCCCCCCCTCGCGGGACCCGATCGCCCATGGACTGCCGGGGTCTTCAGGACCGGCGGTGACCGTGTTGTCCTTTCCCTTTTTGTTGGTGCTGCCGATGGGATGGACCGGCGGCAAATATATGACGTCGAACCCCATATGCGCAATTCCCGGCAGCAACCGCTCGCATTCTCTGAAGGTACCGTGACTGCCCGATTCGGAACCGCATGACCGCGGAAATATTTCGTACCACGTACTGAAGAGCGCCTTCGTCCTGTCGACGACAAGAGGGAGTTCCCTCCGATAGATCGCAGCCGGCCCCTTATCGGGATATCTCTCCATAAGAGATGTAAGTTCCCCGCTCAGGGCGATGGAAACCGCGCGGCCCGCGCCCCTTTCCTTTTCTTCTCTTATTGCGCCGGCAATGGCCATCAGGTTCTTCGCATCTTCCCCGGCGGCTTCCCGCGAGGTTTGCTCTATCAGGTGCAAGCCGATAAGGAGTTCCTGGCCGATTTGAGTTTCCGCCTCGTATTTCTTCCGCAAGTCCTTCTGCCAGGTGAGGAAATGGTCCACCCAGCCCTGCAGGGTGTAATAATAAACCCCTATCCGGTCAACTGTAAAACTTCCTCTCCACCTGTCGTTTCCGACCGGAGACATGGGCGTCTCACGCCACCCGGTCTCCGAACCCAGCCGGAACAGGAGGACCGCCGAAACCTCATCGTGCCCGTCGGCAAAGATGTCGGCCTCCACAACTAGCGTTTCGCCAACCACCCTCTTGACCGCGAAATTCCCTGAATCGATCTCCGGGGAAACCGCCTCGATCACCACTCTCTTTCTACCATCATAGCCGGCCATAGGTCTTCACATTACGTATTGACCCCGCGAAAATCGGAGTCTTGAAGTGATAGTACATCTTCAACTCATGGAATAATGTTATCAGAAAAAAGGAGAGGTCTCAAACCATGTCTCCGGAATCGGCTCTCCACAGGCGAAATCCCTTCCGGGCATATGTTATTCGATGGCAGGCCTGCCGTCAACGCCCGCTGCAAGGTCTGACGGCGTTTATTTCAGCCGCTTCAAGACATCTGCCTGTTAAGCTCCCATGTTTCTCTCCACGATAGCCACAATGCGAAAGAGGCATGGAAACAGTTCTTTGTGTATGCACGACGCGGCGAATGTGATAACATCTTGTCTAGAGATGAAGAAAGCCGCTGGGGTGCCGTAATAGTCGGACCAAAAAGGCGTCGAAGACTGGATTCTGCCGCTCACGATACACGAGCGTAATAACAGAGAAATCTGCGGTGAAATCAGGGAAAGGATGAGTGTCCAATGGATAAAACCCTTAAGGTGATGCCGGATATAGAGGTCCTCCCTGCTAATTTTCCGATCCCAGGTGCGGGCTTCCTTCCGGTCAATGCCTTCGTCATCAAGGCTGAAGAGCCTGTACTCGTCGACACGGGAATGGGAATAGAGAGTGATGGGTTCATGAAGGCACTGGAGTCGGTTATTGATCCTCGCGACCTGAAGTGGGTGTGGCTTACCCACGACGATGCGGACCATACCGGCAGCATCCGGAAAGTCCTTGAAGCAGCGCCCGGCGCGCGGCTTGCGGCGAACTCTTTAGGGGTGCTGAGGATGAGCACGGCCTGGCAGGTACCCATGGATCGGGTTTACTGGCTGAATCCGGGAGACAGTATCAGTGCCGGTGACCGGAAGCTGACCGCAGTCAGACCGCCCCTGTTCGATAACCCCACCACTATCGGCATCTACGACAGCAAATCGGAAGCCTTCTTCTCTGCCGATTTCTTCGGCGCCCTCATCCCGTCGCCGGCGCAGAATGCAGACGATATTCAGGAAGAAGACCTCGCTCAAGGCATGATCAGTTGGGCCGGCGCTGACAGCCCATGGGTTCATATGGTTGAGCAGAGCACTTTCAGTCAAGCGCTGGACAAGATTCGCAAAATGGCCCCGAAAATGATCTTTTCGGCACACTTGCCGCCGGCAGAGGGAAAGACCGAACAGTTGTTAGAGTTGTTGGCAAAGGTGCCCGCTTCGCCCGCTTTTGTCACTCCAGATCAGACGGCGCTGGAGCAGATATTGGCCCAAAAGAGGGGTGGGAGCTAACCATTACGGCTTATCTGCCTGCCCTCAGGCAGTTCCGGAATCTTATTCGGACGGGTATATTCCCCGGGGATTTGCTTCCACATTTTACCGCCGGCAGTGAAACTTGCCTCGTCGACTTTCAAGCCAACTCGGGTCTTTTCCGAAACCGGCATTGCCTGATGATCTGAAGGGCAATGCGGGAAAAAACCCTTAAATTAAAGACAACAATATTTTTCCCTGATCGTTCACAGTTTCTTCACAATGATTATCTATGCTCAACGTACAAACATGGCAATCGGTATTGTCCCTGACTCAGCTGCGATAGCACTAAGCCTGTTATCGTTCTCCGGAACGCTATGGGCCGTTGAGCACGATAAGAGGGCCCCACGGGTTTGCCCGTGGGTATCCATCATGGGCAGGAAGGCACTGAATATAGATACACGGGGGAATAGCGAAGTGAGGGATTGTTTCGGTATCCTGATACTTTGTTCCAGGTTGTGCACTATTATTTTTAGCTGCCTGCTCAGTCCCGCCATAAACCCGTTCATCGCTTCCCCTTGCGTAAGGTGCAGGGGCTTCCCTTCGACTTCTCGCGTCCGGCAGGCGTCTTGAAGCGAGAAATCTTCAAGAAATCTCCCAAAAGAAAATTACACCGAGAGACCTTAAGGCCTTTGGCCCGAGATGGTCACCGAATTGATATATTTTATTCCCAGGAGGATGTAATGAAAAGGTATTGGATTTTTCTTCTCGTGTTCGTAGTCGCAATAGCGTTCGGCTGCAAGCAGAGAGTAATAACGCAGCCAGAGGCCCAGCCGGCGCAGCAGAAAGAGTCGAAGGAGGCAACGCAGTCCAAGACCCCGGAAAAGGTCACCGAGGCGAAGGTGGGCTCGAACGTCGAATCCGTCGGGTCCAAGGAAATGGAGATAAAGGGCCAGGAAGGAAAGTGGGCCGATATCCTCTTTGATTTCGATAAGTACGACGTGAAGGCGCAGTATAAGGATGAGTTGAAATCGATCGCCGACTGGATGACCGGACATGCTGCCGCCAAGCTTTCGATAGAAGGAAATACGGACGAGCGCGGCACAAATGAATACAACCTTGCTCTCGGAGACAGAAGGGCCAAGGCGGTAAAGGATTACGTTGTTTCTCTGGGGGTCCCTTCCTCCCGGATCCAGACGCTGAGCTACGGCGAGGAAAAGCCGCTCTGCACCGAGCATAATGAGGCGTGCTGGGCCAAAAACAGAAGGGCCCATTTTGTAATCCTTGGCGAGGCGGGCAAATAGCTGTGAAGACCGTTCTCTCCCTGACCAGTTGCTCCCAGTGACAGACCTGGCGGGCCGCCTTAACGGCGGCCCCTCCCTGGAGGCATCCCAAGGGCAGGAGAGAACTTCTGCACTTCCAGAGAAGAAAAGCCTATAACAGCAGCCGTGTAAACAATGGAGCCGCGATAACCCTAACGATGATCCATATTCATTTTCATATTGTGCTGCATATGCATAAAATGACGGGAGGGCGTTTCATGACGAAGCAGGCCGCCACAAAAAAGCACGGCCAATATGAGGACGGTCTCCAGTGCTACCAGACGCCGGAACCGTAATGCAACCATGCGCCCGTCCCGATTCCGCCGGAAGGGGGCGAAGAATTTTCCGGCAATACGGTCGACTGCTCCCTTGATCTCCGCAGAGCCGCCCGCCCATTCCTGCAGCAGGGGGACACTGACATAGCGGTTGAAGGCGCCGAGATTGAGCAGAACAAGCAAGAGTAAGATCTTCGCAGCCACAACAAGACCATATGGCGTCTCCACCATCGCTCTCAGACCTCCGACATCAATCAGGAAGTTATAGACTGCCGTAACGGCTACCATTGCGACTGCTACGCCTGCCAGCGCCGAAAATCTGCCCGCCACCTGGGAGATCAAAGGGGCAGCCCCTTCGTCCCGCCCTATCAGACCCGGAAGAACAGAGAAGGTGAGTACCATAAGACCTCCTCCCCAGAGGCAGGCCGCAATGAGGTGTATCCAGTCCATCATCTCGGGCACACTGAAATCTCCCGCATCCGCGCCATGTCCCGATGCGCTTGAGGTCATGGAGACGGCCAGTGCCAGAACGAGCATAAATATCAGGAAGGTTCGCGTATCGCGATATCGCGCGGCAGTCTTAGCCACAGCAAGAAGGATAAGTGCTCCGATCCGGACAAGCCAGACGGTCCCGTAATGCGTTTTGAAAAGGACGACGGGCAGAACTGAAGAAATCTCGGACACAGGCCGGCCGCTCATTGCCATGGAGCGCACGATGAGCTCGCCAATGCTGCCTGCGATCATGAAAGCGAGTCCGAAACAGAACAATTTCCATATGCCGGGAACTATATGGCCTTGATATGAAAATTCGGCCTGCGTCGAAGGTGTGAAAAACCAGAGGCGGCATACGATGACCCCTATGCAGAAGGTCAGGCATATGAGCTGGACCCATTCGAGAACAACGTGTATCATCTGCCCTCCTCAGTCATTTTACTGTAAATGTGTATTGTCCCTCTGTATGGTGTCCGTCCCTCGCAACAACGCTCCAGTTGACAACATACTGTCCCGGGGGCAGGGGCGGCACTCTCACTTCAAGAAGAGTCGAGTCCTTTGGATCGACATGGCCGTCTCCCTTGTCCACCATCCTTCCGTCCGCAGTATGCACCATAATACTGGAAAAGACCGGTTCGATGTCGCCGTCGAACCATATGCGGACCATGGAGGGCGAGCCCGAAACCACCGAGCCAACCCTCGGGTCTGAATGGTCGGGGAAGGCATGGCCCCGGCTCACTCCCGGCGAGGCAAACAGAAGCCCCAGGGACAATACCACTACGAGGCCCCAAAAATTCGTGGGTCGCATTATTCTCAATGGAATATCGGCCTGCCTATACTCTTCGGGAAGAGGTCATCTACATACAGATGGACAAGACCGAGGACACCGACGCTCCTGCCCGACCGCGAATTGACCGGGACCTGTGCCGCGATGCCGAACTCCATGAACTTGCCGCACCAGACGACACCCGGGTTGACCGTTCCCGTTATCTGGCCCTTGCAGTCGGCGCTCATGCAGGTCTCCATCGGGAACTCTGTAACAAGTATCATCCGGTTGAACGGGGCGCCGAGCCCTATATCCTTCACAAAAGACTGAAGGTACACGAAGCTGTACTGCAGGGAAAAGGCCCATGTCAGCGTAGTGGGGACGCGTTCTCCATCAGCTGTGCTCTCTGTCGGGAAGCTCGGACCGACTACCCCCGTGATCGCAAATGGCCTGAAGAAATTCATCGATTGCGGCAGGTCGCCCATGCCCTTGCCGAAAAAGAGGCCCGGAGAAACGGTTGTGAAGGAATCCGCCACCTGTTTCGCCCCTGTTCCGCCGATGTCAAAGTCCGTGCCGACAGAGAGAATCAGCTCATGCGGGGCATTCGTGAGGAACTGCCACTTCGCTCCTACCCCAAGATTGTCCCAGCCGTTTGCCGAACTGCCGTCATCCGCACGCAGGTGCAGGTTTGCCTCATGGAACTCCAGGCCGAAATTCGGTATGATACGCTTGGAATAGTCGATATCGATCTCAGTGGTCTTGGCGTCCGGCCCCTTTACGCGGTTTATCAGCACCGAGAACTCATCCGAAATGAAAGGGTCGTCAACCTGGAAGGTAGTGGGAAAAAACCGCTGGCCGGCAAAACCGTGAGCCCAGGAAGAGACCGGCACCGACAGGACGAGCACCATTGCAAGTCCCAACAAAGCCGGCATCAGTAAACCAGGTGTTCGAAGCAGCGGCGATACTATACTCCCCCCATGATCTGTCCAGGTTCCGCATTTAATATTTTCAGAATCTTCTGCTTCGTATCTTATTCTTCCTCTTTCATTCAGATCAGACCTTCTTTTTCGTCGTACCAGTAACTCTGTGTATGTGTTCTTCATAGCGCTCCTTTAAAAAAGCAAGAACGGAAGTGCCCGCCTGTTCATATTTACATTTTAGTTGATATTTTCCCTCCCGCAAGCAGGACGTATTGCCGGAAGGAGCTGCGCCCCCTGCTGCATGAGGTGTTCTGCAGAAATGGTCCTTCGGGAAACGACGCTGACGACATTACCACAGTAACCCTCACGCCGGATGAAGCCGAGCATGGTAAGGATTGCAAACAGAATTTCCTGCTGCGATCCGACGAAACAATTTTAATAAAACAAGTTAAGCAATTCAACCCCAGTCCGCGAATCCTTAACTTTATATCGCTTCGCGGTCTTGCATTCTGAGATGTGGTACAGTAATGATCAGTATTGCAGATAATTGAAAGCTGAAAAAAGCCATAAGAGAAAGGACCATTCGAAAGGTGGCCTCCGGGTTGTAGCCCTGCTTGAAGCGGCGAAGGGATTACTTGTCCTGCTTGTGGGCTTCGGACTGCTGGCTTTTATTCACAAAGACCTTCATTTAGCTGCCGAGAAGCTCGTCAGACACTTCCACCTGAATCCGGCCAGCCGATATCCCCGGGTTTTCATCGACGCAGCCGAGCACTTGACCGATCAGTATCTTTTGGCACTCGCTTTTTCGGCACTCCTCTACTCCGTGGTTCGCATGGTTGAAGCGTATGGTCTCTGGAATCAGCGTCAGTGGGCCGAATGGTTCGGCCTCCTTACCGGGGCCATTTATATCCCGGTCGAACTGATCGAAATCATGAGAGGCGCGACCTGGCCAAAAGTTACTGTGTTCGTCATCAATGCGGCGATTGTGGGATATCTGGCTTACATCTTGTTGCGCTCGCGCCACGGCCGGAAACGTGCCTGAAATAGTGTGACAATTATCGAGACTAAGCGTCAGTTTTCAGGGGAAAGATGGGTCAGGAAACTCGTAAGGAGCAGCACAATTAGACCTGAAACCACCTCGGCAGTGATGATCCTGCGCAGCCACCCCCGGTAGGTTGCCGTTTCAGTCCATTGTTCCGCGCCGGATCTATTGAGGCGGGGCAGAAGGATGAATTTATTGATGCCGCCGAGGGAAATAAGAAGAGCGACAACGAGCGATTTCAGCAAAAGGACGAGTCCGTAAGACGAATGGATGAGATAAGGTAATCGCTTCACATTGATGAATCCCAGACTGACACCGGCCGAAGCCCCTATGAAGACGCAGACAGTAGCCATACGGGAGAACCTCATTATGAGATTCCTGAAAATGGCAAAAAACTCGGTCCCGGCCTTGCTCATAAAGAAGGCATAACAGAAGCGGATGTAGAAGAGTCCCCCGATCCAGAGGGATACGGCGCAGATGTGAACTACATCAAGTACGAGCGGGATAGCGGTCCCCCTCCTGGTCCCCTGGTGACCCGACATACTGATACTCACGAGGATCAGCAATGAAACAGCGGTCCCTGCGATCGAAATCCGCCTGCCGCCCCCGTGCGTCGCGGCGTACGACATAACAAGCACAACCGCAAGAAGACCTGTTCTGAGAACGGAGAATCTTCCATAGCGCGTTTCCAGGAGAAACGGGATAATCACGGAGTAAACCTCTCTCAGGGGGGTGTCCGATATTATGGATGCCTGCAGGAGAAGATAAACAGCGTTTGCAATCAACGCAATGATCGAAACCAGAAAAATCATCCGGGCCGATGTCTCGCCGAGGCACTTCCGTTTTCCCGGAAGGTAACATACATCGGCACCCGAAGGATCGGTGATAAGAACTCTCGATGCGTACGCACCGGTTATAAAGAAGACGCAGGACAGGAAGATCCAGTAAAAAAGGAGCATGGCGATGTTTGTGGCGGTCATCTACTTAATGGTAAAAATATACGACCCGGTCTGTTTATGACCGTCCAGACTCACACATTTCCACTTTACCTGATACCTGCCCCGTGCAAGGTCTTTCGGGAGCTGCGTTTCCATGACTGTATTGTCCTCAAGAAACTCTGTTTTTCCCGAAACCGTCCTCCCCGAACTGTCAATGACTGTGACCATTGAAAAGATCGGTTCGACTGAGTTGGAAAAGGTTATTCTCACCCTCGCCGGCGGAGCTGTCACAACGGCTCCCTGCTTCGGACTGCATTCGTGCAGGTGAACATGGGCGGAAACAACGGTCGGAAACATGATTAATAAAACGGCAAAAACGACAAGCGGCCTCATACCATAGCCCTCCTTTTTTCCATTCCCTGTTCCCAGTATATCAAATATGCTGTTGTCAAACATAAACCGCTCTTCCGCCGGAATTGACGCCGGCACTATTACTGATGCTTATTGAAAATCGCCTCAAACGACGGCGCTATTTCACGAAATGCCCTGAGGACTGCGGGATCGAAATGCCCGGGCATGGTCCTTCCATCCCCCTCGGTTATGATCTCGAAGGTCTTATCATGATCAAAGGCCGGTTTGTAGGGGCGCGGACTGCGCAGTGCGTCATACTGGTCGGCAAGCATGACAATTCTTCCTTCAAGAGGTATCTCATCACCTTTAAGCCCCCCCGGATATCCCCCGCCGTCCCACCTCTCGTGATGGTTCAGAGCGATAGAAACCGCCATTTCAATCTTCCTGTGGGATGAACCCGAAAGTATCTTCGCACCGATGGACGTATGCGTCTTCATGATCTCAAATTCCTCCCTTGAGAGCGGACCCGGTTTCAGAAGTATGTTGTCAGGAATGCCTATCTTTCCTATGTCATGAAGCTGGCCAGCGTAAGTTATCGTTTCAACAAAATCAGGGGGTAAATCGATGGCTTCAGCGATCTTGTTCGAATAGAATCCTATCCGCGATATATGCGCCCCGGTGTCCGTATCCCTGAATTCGGCCGCTGCAGTCAATTTTTGTATCATCTCGTTGCTGATGTTTTCGAGTTCTCTGTAGGCATCGTCAAGCTCAAGTGTCCTTCTACGCACCTCCTCTTCCAGAATCTGATTATGGCGGAGCACAAAATCCTCAAAAGACTTGACCTTAAGAAGATTTTCAACCCGGATCGTCAGTTCGGCCCTGTCGAAAGGCTTGGAAATAAAATCGTTTGCACCGCATCTAAGCGCCTTTAATTTCGATTCCCTGTCATACAGAGCCGTAACGATGACTATCGGTATATTTGCTGTCTTCGGTTCCGATTTTATCAGGTTGCAGGCCTCGTACCCATCCATTACCGGCATCATTATGTCGAGGATTATAAGGTCCGGGCCATATGTCTTACTCTTTTCTACCGCCACCTTGCCGTTCACAGCGACATCAATATCATACCCCATGGATAACAGCCACTCGCTGAGAAGCCTTACGTTGGTCGCCTCATCGTCTGTGATCAGTATCTTTTCATTGCGCTTCTTCATCTGTCCAGCACCTCCCTCACCTTGGTTACAAGATCTCTTGGGGAGACCGGTTTAAGGATAAAGTCCATGCCCTCTGCAATCAGTTCCCTCTTATCCATGATATCCATAGTATATCCGCTTGCAAAGAGCACTTTGATATCCGGACTGGTCTTCCTGATCTCCTCGTAGGCCTCTCTGCCGCTCTTCTTCGGCATGATCATATCCATGATGACCAGGTGAATACTGTCCCTGTTCTCGATGAACTTCGTGACGGCGTCCTCCCCGTCCTCTGCTGTTACAACGCTGTAACCGAATGACTCCAGGACGATCCTTGACAGCTTCCTCAGCGAGGCGTCGTCCTCGGCCACGAGAATGGTCTCCTTTCCGCCTTTAAGGGGGATATAAACCGCGGCCCCCCGCCCTCTATCTGCCGGATCTTCATTAACTGGCAGTAATATTTTGAATATCGCGCCTTTTCCCACTTCGCTGTAAACATCGATAAAGCCTTTGTGCTGCTTGATGATTCCATAGGCCATCGAAAGGCCGAGTCCCGTTCCTCCCCCGACCCCCTTTGTCGTAAAAAAAGGCTCGAATATCTTTTTTTGAGTCTCTGTATCAATCCCGGTCCCGCTATCAGCAATAGAAATGAGGGCATACCGCCCGGGCTCACCATACCCATGGGCCGCTATAAACTCATCATCTATTTCCCTCAGTCCTGTGCCGATCGTTAAAATCCCGCCTTTCGGCATTGCATCGCGGGCATTTGCGGCAAGGTTCATCAAGACCTGCTCTATCTGTACGGAATCTGCCATTACCAGTATTTCTTTGCCGGTCAGGTCGGTAACGAGCCTGATATCCTCACCTATGATCCGTGAAAGCATTTTCTCCGTACTCATAACTATCTCGTTGATATCAACGGTCTTAAGATCGGAAACCTGTTTTCGACTGAAGGCGAGGAGCCTCTGCGTGAGATTCGCGGCCCTCTCCGCAGCGGCAAGCACCTCCTGCAGATCGTCCGCCGATGGATGACCTTTTTCCAGTTTGTCCAGCGCCAGGGCCCCGAACCCGAGTATTGCATTGAGGATATTATTGAAATCGTGTGCGATGCCCCCGGCAAGTGTGCCTATAGCCTCCATCTTCTGCGAATGACGAAGCTGCGCTTCAAGCTTCTTTTGTTCGGTTATGTTCAGAACCATTCCGGATATCGTGTCCCCCTCAAGGGTCGAGTTAAAAAGCAGATGTATCGGTTTTCCCGATTTTGTCCTGGTCTCAAGTTCAAAGTTATGCACCTCGCCGCTTTTCTTCAGATTGTCAAGGAAGATGATTCTGTCCTGAGGATTCTTGTACCTCATTAAGGCGCCCTCAGACATCATTTCTTCAGGTGATATGAACTCGAAGAGATCCGCCAAAACCTTATTCACATGCAGGAATCTTCCACCCAGAGTAGATTTGTATATGCCGATGGATGCATTATCAACGAGATCGCGGTATTTTCTTTCTGAACCTTTAAGTGCCTTTTCGGCCCGCTTGCGCTCCGTAATGTCGCTAATCATGACAAGCAGATGAGGCTCTCCTCCCAGTTTGAAGCGGACAAAACGGCAGGCATACCAGGCCTTCCTGCCAAAGGTGGTCACTATATAGGCATCGAGGCTCTGCTCCTCACCTGAGGCCATTGCTGCATCGGCCGCGGCAGCCATCCCCGACTTTCGCCAGGATTTTAGATGATGGTAATTTTGTTTGAGCAGACCGTCGACAGTTGTCCCTGCCGCCTTTGCCGCTCCTTCATTGGCAGAGAGACACTGGCCGGATGCATCGTACGTAAGGATCGCAACAGGAGATGAATCGACCACCGCCTTGTTGAATGCGAGGGCATCGGCAATGAGCTGTTCGGCCTTCTTGCGCTCGGTGATGTCCGAAAACATGCCGAGGATGCACTGCAAGCCCGCCAGCTCGATAAGTTCCGCCGATATGAGCAGATCGCCGATCTCCCCCGACTTACGCCTGAACTTGGCTTCGAGGTTCTGTACCCGCCCCTGAGCGCGCAGGATCCAGGCCATTCTGGCCCGATCCTCAGGATTGAGCCACAGCTGCAGGTCCAGCGAACTGCGGCCGATTATCTCCTCACGCGAATAACCGCAGACGTCCAGAAGAGCATTGTTAACGTCGATAAAAGTGCCGTCTGACAACAGCGAAATGACGATACCCACGGGACTATTGTGAAAGACCTTCGAAAAACGGGCCTCACTTTGCCTTAGGGCTTCTTCAGCCTGTTTGCGCTGGGTGACATCGACATGCGTACCCACCAGGCGAATTGGCTCTCCCCGGTCGTTATAAACCAGGAATGCCCGCGACAGAATATTGACATAGCGGCCATCCTTATGACGCATGCGGAACTCTATCTCGTATTTGTCAGTCCGCCCCTCCAGAAACTCCCGCACGAGGGCGAGAGAGGGCTCCAGGTCATCGGGATGGACCAGCAGCTTCCAGGTATCCATATGACCATTCAGTTCGGTCTCGGAGTAGCCCAGCATCGACTTCCACCGCGGCGAATAGTATACTTCGTTTGTCTTGAGGTTCCAGTCCCAAAGTCCGTCGTTGGCGCCCAGCATGGCAAGCCTGAAACGTTCCTCTCTGATACGAAGAGTCTCCTCGGTACGTTTACGCTCGCTTATGTCCCGCATAATAAAAGTGTAGCTTGCGATATTCTGTTGCCTGTCTCTCATGGCTGCTGCAGTGATTTCCACCGGTATTGTCTTTCCATCTTTTGTAAGTCTGACGGACTCGTATTCATTAAGCGAACCCTCAATGTTCAGGATGTCAAGGCAACGCGCCAGTTCTCCCTGTGCCAGTGTTTCGGGAATCGTCATGCCGATGGGTCGCCCGATCGCCTCTTCCGATGTAAACCCCATCATTCTTTCCGCGCCTTCGTTCCAGGAAACTATGTTTCCATTCAGGTCGATGGTGGAGACCGCATAAGGAATGTTTTTTATAATCGAAGCGAGAAAGGATATTTCATCTTCCCGCCGCAGATGCTCAACCGCGAAAGAGATGTTGTCTGCGACCGAACTGAGAAGCTCTATCGCTTCTTCATCAAAGCAATACGGTTCACTTGCATAGAAGGTGATCGCACCCCAGACACGGTTTTCGTCTTTGAAAGGGAAGGCCGCTGCCGAAAGGTACCCCCGTTTCAAGACCTCCCCGCGCAATGGTGCCATCAGCGGATCGTTCTCTGTATCGTTAGAAACAAAGTACCTTCCCTCTCGTATGGCACTGCCTGTCGGCCCTTTTCCTTCCGGGACATCGGGTCTTACTGAAATCCTTACCGCATCGAGATAACCATCTTCACAGCCGCAATGCGAAACCGGCGTCACCAGCCTGGTTTCCGGATCAACATGGCCGATCCAGGCCATACGAATCAGGCCTGACTCAACAGGTATGCGACAGGCTTTTTCGTAGATTTCCGATATATCGCGGCTTCTGATAATAAATTCGCTTATCTTTGTCAGGGCGGCGTAAAGTCTTGACAGACGAAGGCCCTTTGCCTTCGCCTCAAGGAGCCTGCTTCGCAAACCCTCCAACCCGCTTAGATCCGTCCCCGTCTCCTTACCTTCGTTCATTGTCTTCCTTCCCATGCCGGAAAAGCCGCGATGATCAAATTATAGCAGTCTTAACGGAGAAAAGAAGTCACAAAACGCGGACACCTGCTTAGAGGAAAAAGCATACAACCCGAAACAAGGTGCCTTCGCAGGGCAACGATGACATGCAGGAGGAAGGTGTGTGTGTCAGATCCCTGTAACGTGCCGTCTTTCCTGCATAGGTAGTTCTCTTTTAAAGAAGGTCTTCATTGCCTGTACCAGTTGTTCCGGTTCATCCTCTTGTATAAAATGACCTCCCGTGGGGATTCGTATCAGCACGCTTCCCGGTATCTCGCGATGCAGTTTTTCAGAAATGTCCGGTCTTAAATAAGGGTCCGCATCCCCGCGGACGATCAGCACAGGCACAGCAAGCTCGCGAAGTTCGTTCTCGATATCCATAAGGTCCTGGTTATTCAGGCACCTTGCAAAATGCAGGAACGCCTTGCGACCTCCCGGCTTCAGCATGGGCCTCATGAAAAGGTCCATCAGTTCAGGAGTGAACAGCTCCTTGTGATAGAGGCCGCGTTTGACAATGAGACCGAAGGCCCCGATGTCCATAGCTGCCATGAGGAACTGACGAAAAACGGGTGTCCTCATAGCGATGATGGGCTGGACTGGCCAGTAGTCATACCCTACGGTATTGATCATGGTGAGGTCATAGAGAAGGTCCGGAAAGCGGACTGCCAGGAGCTGTCCCATGCCTCCGCCGAGATCATGTCCGACAAAATGAAATTTCCAGATGCCGAGGCCGGCTGCGAACTCCCTGACCCGCTCCGCATGGTCCTTTATCCCGCAAGACACAGTGAGGGGCTTATCCGAATCACCACAGCCCAGCAGGTCGATTGCAAAGACCTCATAATCTGTCGCCAGTGACGGTATAATTCTTCTCCAAATAAATGAATATGTCGTAATGCCATGGACGAGCAGAACCGGTTCGCCGCTTCCGGAATGAAGGTAGGCAATAGTATTTCCGGAGACTGTACAGGTTTTCTTTTCAATTGACATCTGTCCCCTGTTACAAAAAAAACTCCTTGATACTATTTTTTCACACTTCCATCGAAATCACAATTTTGGATGAATTTTCATCGTGTCATTTCATCACAGAAAGCCATCACAGTTCCTGTTTCTGACCGCAGGAATTGTCCTATCTTAAACGTGGAACCCTTCATCGGTCTGAAAAACATGATAGAATGTTTTTATAAAAGGAGGTGCTTGAAGGGTGGCTACAGGGACTGGAACTCAATTGGCTGAGGGTATGAGGCAGAAGATGTGGCAACTGAAGGAGATGTGCAAAGTGATAGATGAGGGCACCGCTTCCCGCGCCCCGGAGGGACGATGGTCTCCCAAGGAGATCCTTTCCCACCTTGCCGGACCCGAGGGGTCGGGACATCTGCCCATCTTTCAGGCTTTTATTGAGGAGAAGACCCCCACGTTAACCCTGGAGCCCGGGAATCCTTTTTTCTCGGCGACGCGCAGCCAAATGACCTTTGCTCAACTCCTCATCGAAGTCGAAAGGGAGTACGACCGCATAGCCGCGTTTGCGGCGGGCTTATCGGCAGAACAGCTTGACAGGAAGGCCCATATCCCCATGCTCAAGGACACACCCCGGGGAGAATACCCGACGCTCGAAAGCATGATCAGCGTCCTGGGAGAGGGGCATCTTCAATATCACATCGACCACATGGGTGAGGTCCTCAAGACCCTGAGGGGCGGATGAAAAGCGCTGGAGACACTTAGCGAAGCACAGTGTTAACTTCTTTCTGTTCACAAATGGGATGAACCCCTATTTTGTTTTTATTACTAACAGGAATCCGCGTCGCGGAGCATTTCCATCAGGCGATTGGGGTCAGGTCTATTTTCTTAGCACTCCTCTCCGCATCAGCCTGCTTATTGAGGTGAAGTGCATGCCGAGGTAATCGGCTACTTCCCTCCGGCTGTATCCATATTCCCGGACAGCTGTTGCTATCGCTTTATTTCTCTTCTGCAGATTATGAAGTACCTTATCCCCAAACAGACTGTCAAGTGATGGCCGCTGAAGAAAGCGCTGTGTCTTTGGTATCTCGGGAATATCCCTATATCCCTTAACATAATCGCCGAATGTCTCCGTGAAGTCTTCCTCACCAAGGATGCTCTGCGCCTTGACATCCTTCCAGATGGATTCCTGAGCAATCCCCTCGCTCTTTGGAGTTCTACCGGAATTCGACAAATATTAGCTTGACCAATTGTGCGAAAAGTATTTTTACGTTATCAGTTGTATCAATA
>JBJKPE010000141.1:0-11416 GCA_046706685.1 Thermodesulfovibrionales bacterium
CGTTTTTCGGAAGGATTCCCCGTGAGGGTCGGGACAGGCCGGACAAGCCGGAACGACCACAAGACAGTCGCATCAAATTAACCTGCGAACCCACACGCTTACGCGAAGACCCATTATTGTTTTGCCGACACTGACACTGACACTGCTTCCGCTTCGCTTGACATTAAAACTTGCGGAATGGTAACTTTTACGTTATGGCTAAAGACTATAAAGACACGTTGAACCTGCCCCGCACAGCTTTCCCGATGAAGGCCAACCTCGCGCAGAGAGAGCCCGAGATGCTGAAATTCTGGGAGGAAAAAAAGGTCTACGGGAAGATGCAGGACCAAAGAAAAGAGGGCGGCAGAGGGAGATATATTCTTCACGACGGTCCCCCTTATGCCAACGGGCATATTCATATGGGCCATGCGCTGAACAAAGTATTAAAAGATATAATCGTCAAGTACAAATCGATGAATGGATTTTACGCTCCGTATGTTCCCGGATGGGACTGTCACGGACTTCCGATCGAGATCCAGGTTGACAAGAACCTCGGGGACAAGAAGGACAAAATCGACATTGTGGAAAAGAGGGCTTTGTGCAAGGAATACGCCCTTAAATTCGTCGATATCCAGAGAGAGGAGTTCAAGAGGCTCGGCGCTTTCGGAGACTGGGAGAAGCCCTATCTTACTTTGTCTCATAAATACGAAGGCGCAATTGTAAGAGAGTTCAACAAGTTTGTCCGAGGCGGTTATGTTTATAAAGGGAAGAAACCTGTGCACTGGTGCCCGTCATGCGTCACCGCTCTTGCCGAGGCCGAGGTCGAATATGCAGACAAGGAATCCCCGTCGGTATATGTGAAATTCGGAGTCGACGAAGAAAATATAACAAGGTACCTGCCCTCACTTATAGGAAGAAAGGTGTTCGTGGTAATCTGGACTACGACTCCCTGGACGCTTCCCGCTAATCTGGCGATAGCCTTTCATCCGGATTTCGATTATGCCGCCGTAGAACACGACGGAGAAGTGTTTATTGTTGCGGAAGGCAGGCTGGAAGCGCTGCGGGAGGCCATAGGTCTCTCGGGAAAAGTCATATCCACTGTTCCTGGAAAGGCGCTTGAGGGGATGAAGGCCGACCATCCGTTTATTGCCAGGAAGTCGCAGGCCGTGCTGGGGGATTTCGTTTCCCTCGATGACGGCACAGGCGTTGTGCATATCGCGCCCGGCCACGGCGAGGACGATTACGAGACGGGCCTCAAGTACGGCCTGGATGTCTACGCTCCCGTAGACGACAGAGGGCGGTTCACAAAGGAGGCCGGGGAACTCGAGGGGCAGTTTGTTTTCAAGGCAAACGCCGTGATTGTGGATATCCTGAAGGATAAGAACGCCCTTGTAAAGGAACTAAAAATAACCCATTCGTATCCTCACTGCTGGAGGTGCAAGAAAGCGGTGATCTTCCGTGCAACCGAACAGTGGTTTATCTCGGTGGAGCACAACGACCTCCGTAAAACGTGTCTCGAAGAGATAGACAGGGTGGTCTGGGTACCCAAATGGGGCAGGGACAGAATCCGCGGCATGGTCTCAGGGCGTCCGGACTGGTGCGTTTCAAGGCAACGGAGCTGGGGAGTGCCGATCACGATGATAAGGTGCGGAGAGTGCGGCGAGTTTGCCGATGACGAGTCTATTCTGAACACCATCGCCGGCATGGTGGAGGAGGAGGGCGCGGACGTATGGTTCACGAAGCAGGCTGAAGATTTCCTGCCGTCCGGATACCGATGCCGGAAATGCGGCGGGGCCGTATTCGGCAAGGAGATGGATATCCTCGATGTCTGGTTCGATTCAGGTGTGAGTCACGCCGCGGTGCTGGATATCGACGAGAGGCTTTCGTGGCCTGCCGATATGTATCTGGAAGGCAGCGACCAGCACAGGGGGTGGTTCCAGAGTTCCCTGCTCACATCTGTTGGTGTTAGGGGGAAGGCCCCTTACGAAACAGTCCTTACCCACGGATTCGTGGTGGACGGTTCAGGCAAGAAGATGTCGAAATCCCTCGGGAATGTAATTGCGCCCCAGGAGATCATAAAAGGGCATGGCGCCGAAATACTGCGGATATGGGTCTCGGCTGAAGACTATAAGGACGACATAAGGATCTCGAAGGAGATACTGAACAGGCTCACGGAGGCATACAGGAAGATCAGAAATACCTGCCGGTTTATGCTGGGGAATCTCGATGATTTCGATTACGGGGATTATAGCGATCGGCTTAATGAGATCGACCGATGGGCCATGAACAGCCTGCAGAACCTCGTGAGAAGAGTGACGCGGGCTTATGAGAATTTTGATTTCCATGAGGTTTTCCATTCCATTCATAATTTCTGCGTTGTGGACATGAGCTCGATATACTTCGACATCCTGAAGGATAAGTTGTATACCGCCAGGGCCGACTCCCCGGAGCGTCGGGCCAGTCAATGGGTGCTTTCGGAGGTCCTGTCCACATTGACCAGGGTGATGGCCCCTGTATTGTCCTTCATGGCGGAGGAAGTGTGGACCCAGATAGCCGACAAGAGCAAGGAACGGCTTGTGGCTCGGGGCGACCGGGAATCCGTTTTCTTCTCCTCATTCCCTGAGATGAAAGAGGAGTATGTTGCCCCGGACCTGGAAGAAAAATGGAAGAGACTCCTGGCAGTGAGAGATGATGTCAACAAGGCACTTGAGTTGAAGAGGGCAGAGAAGTTTATAGGCAACTCCCTCGAAGCAAAGGTGAAAATATATCTGCCCGACAGGGAAAGGACGCTTTTGGAAGAGTACGCTGACTTCCTGCCTTCATTTTTTCTCGTCTCCGGGGTGGATATCGTCGCCGAAAAGTCGCCCGGCTCTTATCAGGGCGGCCAGATCGAAGGGCTGCAGGTCCTGGTTGAACGGGCGTTGGGGAGCAAGTGCCAGAGGTGCTGGAACTGGAGCGTCAAGGTGGGAACCTTCGATGACGAACCGGATCTCTGCGACAGATGTTATAAAGTAGTCAAATCCTGACATTTCCTAAAGAAACCCGAAGTACCAAAAAGGACATTCGGCTTGCCTGTCTGCCGGTAGGCAGGTCCGGAATCTTTCTTCCCCTTTAATACCCATAACTGAATTACTGAATTGTTACTATCACGTTCTCGCCTTCTCATTTCTATTGACTTTGACTGATGGTTGTGATAAAAAAAAGACTACGTTATTTAAGTGAGGAGGTTTGAGATGAAAGCTTTTTTGTCTGCAGTTGCTCTTATTTTTATTAGCGCCGGAGTTGCGTCTGCGGGGGTAGCTCTGCAACAGCCGGTGTCTGTTCCTACTCTCATGCCGTGGGGTATGGTAGGGACCGCGGCCGCGATGGGATTATCGGGACTTTATTTCATTTTTAAAAGGAACAAATAGGATCGTCCGTTAACCGGATATCCTTTATCTGAAGCAAGCATGGCACTCAGCCGGCGGAGTTTTCTCAGGCTGACTCTAGGGGCGGGGTTGCTTGCGTCGTCCGGTTACATCCTGAAGGATATATTTCTGCCCGCTCAACTGTATTCCGGCGAGCGGGAGACCCTTGAGGCGTTTCTCGATGCACTCATCCCTCCCGACGAAACGCCCGGCGCATTACAATTGGGAGTGGCCGGGAAGATCCTCGCCGAGGCATCCGAAGATAACCAATACAGACGTCTGATCAGGAAGGGCTGCGCCTGGCTCGATCGAAAGGCGAAGGAGAGTGGCAGGGCCGAATATGCAGCGCTCGGTGAACGTGCGCGGGAAAAAGTGGCGGAAGAGGCGGCCGTCGCTCCCGAAGGGTCGCTGGCGCGTATTTTTTTCGAACGCGTAAGATCCGACGCTTTTTTCCACTACTATGCGCGTCCCGCAAGCTGGGCAGGACTTGGGTACAAGGGGCCGCCGCAGCCGGACGGATATCCTGATTACGTCGCGCCCCAGTCTGCTCCCTCATGAGGGCCGAACGGTTTTTTGATGTCATCATAGTCGGATCAGGCGCGGGCGGAGGAGCGACCGCGTGGGCCCTTTCGCGCCAGGGCATGAGGGTACTTGTGTTCGAGGCGGGTCCTGTCTACGATCCCTCCGAGTATGGTCTTGACCGGGCGGACTGGGAACAGCATTTGTTCCCGGAGAAGGCGAAGCACAGGGGGCGTTATACCTTCGGTCCGATGCAGGAACTCACGGCTGGCAATGAAGGACTTCTTTCCTGGAATCATATCTCAGGCACGGCAAATCCGACGGGCCGGAGAATGGCCGGTTCCTATTATCACAAGAGAGGTGTCGGTGGCAGCACACTTATCTTCAGTGCCGAGGCACAGCGTCTTCATCCCGATTCCATGAGGATGTACAGCCGGTTCGGCGTGGCGGCTGACTGGCCCTTGACATACCGCGAACTTGAACCGTTTTATTGCATTGCCGAGCGCATAGCAGGTGTTGCGGGACCTGCTGGAGACCCTGTGCGCTTCAGGAGTGAACCGTACCCCCTAGCACCTCACAGGCTGAGTTATGCCGGGACAAAAGTGAGGGATGGCTGCCGCAGGCTCGGCCTGAACTGGTCGGAAAATTCCGTCGCGATTCTATCCCGGCCGTATGACGGGCGGCCGGAATGCAACTACTGCGCTAATTGTTACCGCGGATGCATGAGGACGGACAAAGGCAGTGTCGATGTGACGTTTATTCGGAAGGCGGTAAGCTCCGGTCGCTGCGAAGTCAGGAGTGACTCGCAGGTCATCCGGCTGGAAGCCGGACCTGACGACAGGGTGGCTGCCGTCCATTATGTCGATGGAAAGGGGAAGCACCGCAGGGCAGAGGCCGGTATTGTGATCGTTGCCTGCGGCGCTATAGAAACTCCCCGGCTTCTCTTGGCGTCCAGGGATCGCCGCGCGCCCGACGGGATCGGAAATGAATCGGGGCAGGTCGGGAAAAATTTTATGGAGACGCTTGCATGGTCCTCCAGCGGCCTTCATCCGGAACCGCTCGGAAGTTATCGCGGCATCGCCGTCGGGGGTGTCTGCTGGGACTTCAACGCACCGGACTCGATCCCGGACATGATCGGGGGATGCCGCTTCTGCTCGGGAACCCCCGAAGCCGAACTGCTCGGTCCTATCAGTTATGCAAGGCGTGTGGCCAAGGGGTGGGGAAGGGAACACAAGAAGGCAATGAGGCAGGTTTTCGGCAGGGCTCTCACTATCATCGCTATCGGCGAATCGCTTCCTGATTCGGGGTCATTTATCGACCTGGACCCCTACGAGGAAGACGGCCTCCGCATGCCCGTCGCTCGCATTAATACGCGTCTGGGCGCGATGGAGATTAGCCGCCTGGAGTTCATGGCGAAGAAATCGCGGGAAATACTTTTGGCCTCCGGCGTTGAAAAGATCTTCGAGGAATTCGGCACGTACGATTTTTTTTCATCGACCCACGTCTTCGGCACATGCCGGATGGGGACGGATCCGGAACGCTCGGTTGTTGATGGATATGGGCGCAGTCATCGATGGAGAAACCTCTTCATAGCCGATGCGAGCGTATTCCCAAGCTCCGGCGGCGGTGAGTCCCCCTCTCTGACGATAGAGGCGCTTGCAATAAGGACCGCAGGACACATCGTATATCTCGGACGGCATGGAGAACTTTGAATTTAGCCGGCCCCCCGCTTATTGCCGGCGGGAAGCACTCGGGACCAGAGGGCGCCAGCCCAATAAGTGGCGAAGATCAGCATTACCCCGACAAGAAGTGAAGAGATGACTACGCCGGCGTCAAGGAGGTGCGATCCCGTCTGCGAGGCGGACAGCCTGCCGACAAGCCTGAAGAGATCGTCGCTCCGCCATCTGTCTGGGTTTGCTGAGGGCATGCCGGAAGCCGCCATGCGTGAAATGAAGAGGGAGCCCATTTCGTAATAGTCGCCAAAAATGGACATGAAAGGCGCATAGGCAAATGGTGCGGCCAGACCCAGGCGGACGCTTTTGAAAAAAGGATGTGATTTGAGAGACGGTACCGATTTAAGTAGCGGGACTCCCAGGAAGATAGTCAGGACGTACGGCATGCAGTCTGTAATGAAGAAAGTAAAATCACTGCCTCCCGTATCGAAACCTGTAAGACGGCCGGCGTATTCGGAGCCCGCCGAGACAAAGGGGAAGACTTTCCTGAGGAGAGAAGCGCCGTAAATTCCGGAGATATCGAGCCTGCGGACCTTCCCTCCGGCAACGAAGCAGCCAAGGGCATGCAGCAGTTCGTGGAGGGGCACATAAACCCACCATGAGACGGCGGAAGAAAGAAGAATTACGAAGAGGTAGAGCGGTTTACCGTCTATAAGACAGACTTCCATTGCGGCAAAAAAGTCCCGGAGGGGCAACCCAAGCCATTTGGAGAGTGCATTCACTGCCATTCCTTCATTTTTGGATACAGGCTTTCCCGGGAACACCATTTCCTTTTCACTCTTTTTTTGGTCCTTGCCCCCATGTTCATCAAGCTCTCATCATTTTCCTTTCCGGATAGGAAAACCAGATGTTTCTGAAGCGCTGCCTGGCTGCATCCGGGACCGTGTTGGAGAAACTGAACCCCGCAGACCGACCGGACTTGCGGACAGCAATAATTGCCCGGTCCAGGGCGTATACACGGGCGACACTGCTGAACGCGTTCAGTATTGAAGCGGGGACCCCGCCTCTTATCCCGACCGCCTTTCCGTCATGGATCAGAATGACAACCGGGGCGGTTGACAATTTTGCCTTCAGTTTAAGACAGCGCAGTCCCATAATCCATTGTTGAGTTTTCAACATGCCCGCCTTTTTCATATAAAGCGTCAGGTTTGACAGAAAGCAGATCGCGGGTAACCGCAACCATTTCCTCATCTGTTCCACAGCGGAGAGCCCTCTGCCTGAGAGGCTTAACTCCCGGAATGCCTCTCGTGTACCAAAGGAAAAACTTGCGGAAGATCATATTGCCGACTTGTTTTCCATAAAAATTGCAGCATAAGGCCAGGTGAGAGATCATGGTTTCGACCAATTCTTCCATCCCGGGTCTCTTGGGAGTGGTATTGTGCTCAAGGAATGCGGCTGTTTGCCGGAAGATCCATGGGTTGCCGAGTGAGCCCCTTGCAATAGCAACCCCGTCGCAGCCCGTCTCGTCGAACATCCTCTTGACGGCCTGCGGGGAAAGAGCGTCTCCACTTCCGATGACCGGGATCGAAAGGGCCTTCTTCACCTCCCTGATTACATCGTAATCAACAGTCCCCCTATACCCCTGCATACGCGTCCGGCCGTGAATGGTCACGGCAGCTATGCCGGCATCCTGGGCATAGAGTGCCGCCTCTCTGGCATTAACAGAGTTTTCATCCCATCCGGCCCGTATTTTTAAGGTAACAGGAACCTTTGACCGGCTGACCATACCCCTCAGGAGTTCCAGCAGTTTGCGGGGCTCCCGCAGAAGGCCTGCACCTTCTCCCCTGGAAGTCACTTTGTTCACGGGACATGCTGCGTTGAGATCAAGAACGTCAAAATCGTGTCTTTCGACAGCTTCCATGGCAGCCCTCAGGACGAGGGGATCGTTTCCTAGTAGTTGCAGCCCGATCGGCTTGTCGCCTTCTTCAGTGGAAATCATCCTCATCGTCTTCCTGCTGTTATGCACGAGTGACTGCGCACTGATCATTTCAGTGAAGGCAAACTCGCAGCCGAAAGAGCGGTTTATCATGCGGAAAGGCAGATCGCTGATCCCTGCCATGGGAGCGAGGACCAACCTGGAGTTCAGCAATAATGTTCCTATCTTCAGCACTCGAACTATAGGATAACAAAAGAGCGGCCGGCTTATAAAGAAGGGCAATAGAGATCGCACGGGGTATGGTGAAAAAAGATGACGTCAGCATCAAAACAGGGGCAGAAAATACTCTCGCCCTGCGTTGCTCAATTGTTTCTGCAACGCTATGCTCGATGTCTGATTAAGACAGATTGAAATTTCCGGTGCGGCTGATATACTGAAATCAAAACAAAAGAGGAGGTGTTTGGCATGATGAGAATAATAACCTATGAGTGCGAGGAATGCGGCACGGAGGTTGTGGTAACGGAAAGGGGAGGTACTTTGCTCAGACCCATTTACTGTTGTGGACTGGAAATTACCGAGGTGTCTTCGATTCCGCACCCTGGAGGGGCAAACAAGAGGACGGCGGGAAAGACGGTCAAAACGGCCAAAACAGCCGGGAGGGCCGTGAAGAAGATCGCTGCGGAGAGGACAACAAAGACAGGCCGAACAGCGAAGAAAAAGGCCGCACCGGGGAAATCGGTGAAGAAATAGATCCCTTAAGCCTTCAGATTATTAACCCCGGGGTTCGGAGCCGGAAGGATCAGGATTGCAGACCGGCTGCTGATTGTTACAGGCCTGGCGGTTTATGAAGATTTGATGGCTCCTGCCGAAGTCGCGAATGCGGTTGGGGTCAAATCTCCCCGTGAGATAGAGTTCTCTGAATTCAGCGTCTTCGATAAGATACAGAATGAAACTGAGATGCCCCGAATAGCCGCAGCCGTCCAACTGCTGAATACGGGTTATCGCCTTCCGCGACAACTCGTAGACCCGGCGGTGGATAGTGGCTCCGCCCCCTTCGCATTTTCTCAGCGAATAGAGCTGCCTGCAACTGAAGGGCCGTACATCGTAGATACTGCAGGCATGATGTTGATCGAGAAAAGGACAGGGGGAGTTTCTCCCTTTTTCCTTTTCTTCCATGTTTTTCCCGATTCTGGAAGAAAGCAGGGATTGTTCCTGCGGAGAAAGTGCGGTCATCCACTCGCGAATAATCATTCCTTCCATCGTAGTGATGTCCACATTTCCCATGAATGTGCAGCAGAAAGAGCAACCTTTCATGCAGACCGCGTTCTGTCTGTATTCGAAGGCATCTTTTTCAAAGCGATCATATATTTCATATAATAGCTTCCATTTTTTTCCGAGTGGAGAGGCTTGTATTGCTGCAATGAAATCCTTCATACGATATTATAAAACATAAAGAGCGGATAGCGCGGAGACAATTGCCTTTGTCATTCCGCCTTGCCTGCCTGCCGGTAGGCGGGTCCGGACTCATTCTTTGTGTTAATGTGTCGGGAGGATGTGGCCTTTAAGGCGGCATGCTTGCAAGCCGGCTTTGCAGTGGATGAATGTCGTCAGCCGGGATATCGTTCGTAAGGGGTTCCACGTGAGGATTTTATGAGCGCCGACAGTACCGCCGAAAAATTGTTGTTTCACTATCTCTTCTGGGGAATGGCTGCCGTCTGTTTTTTCGTGATTTCCGTATCGCTGCTGCTGGTCCTGGTGCTTGTCCCCGGGGCCCCGGTGGAGATCCTCTATATTGTTCTGTTGTGCGGCTTTCTGTGGATAGGTTCGACATCTTTCAGCAGACATGCTCTGGTTGTCCTGAAACGCTATATCGGACGCGAATTGGGCATGGTGGAGTTCCTCTCCACGCAGTTCGTTGCACTCCTGTTTCCTTTGGCGTATAAGAAAGTAAAAAATGAAGTGAAGGCATTCAGGGAAAAGCATGAAGGGCAGAAGATGGATAAGGCATAAGAAAAAAGTATTTTTACCACGGACGCTCTGGGACTCAAAGTTAATGTACGACAAAAGGCATTTTACTTTCGAACAAAATGACAGACAACTTGCCGGCCAGTAGGCTGTTTTTCTTGTGCATCTTTTGCGCTATGCCCTTTGCCCCGCGCTCTATGCAATTATTCCGAGTTCAGCATTTCTTCCAGTGTTATTCTCACCGACTCCGAAAGCGAAACAAGATTATATCCGCCTTCAAGACAGAAAATACACGGTTTGCCGCCGGCGGCCAGCAGGATCGATCTCACGATGCTTCTGATCCCTTCATTGGAGACCATAATACCGGCCAGTGGATCTCTGGAATGCAGGTCATAGCCGGCTGACACGAAAACGATGTCGGGAGAAAAGTCCCTCACCAACCCGGGAAGGACTTCGTTATACGCCGACAGATAGTCCTTGTCACCGGCGCCGGCGTGCATCGGAATGTTGTATGTAAACCCCGCTCCTTTGCCGCGTCCCTTTTCGAAACTATTGCCGGTCCCCGGGTAGTGGGGGTACTGATGCGTGCTGAAATAAAAGACGGTATCATCATCTTCGAATATGTCTTGTGTGCCGTTGCCGTGATGTACGTCGAAATCAGCTATAAAGACCTTGTTATAGCCGTTCTTCTGAGCGTACCTGGCTCCTGCGGCAACGTTATTAAAGATGCAGAAGCCCATGGCCCTGTTCGGTTCGGCGTGATGTCCCGGCGGCCTTACCGCGCAGAACGCGTCTTCAATGCTGCTGTTCCTGCATCCGTCCACGGCCTCAAGGACCGCGCCCACGGCGAAGAGGGCTGCTTCGAGTGAATGCTGCGAGACATACGTGTCGGCGTCAAAGTACCCCGTGAACCTGCTCATCTTCTCATAGTAGGATGCTGTGTGGACCGTAAGTATATCCGATCTTTCAGCCCTTCTGGGCTTTATGGGAATGAGCATGTCCCACAGGCCGCTCTTCTTGAGTGATCCGGTTATGGCGATCAGGCGATCTTTTGATTCCGGATGGCCCGGTGGCATTTCGTGTGAGAGAAAGACATCGTCGTAGACGAAACCCACCTTTTTCATGAGTAATTCTAGCACGACCCGCAGGAAATAAAAAGGGCAGGGTCGCCCCTGCCCTTCAGGTTAAGCGCGCCGTGGTGTTTTAGAATAGACCGCTTACTTTGCCGGTGTTAACATCTACATCAATTCTTCTGAAGGCCGGATTGGAACTCGTTCCCGGCATAAGACTGATTGTGCCTGCGCAGGGGCAAAGGAATTTAGCGCCCGAGTATATCAGAACGTCTCTGATGGGCAGGATCCATCCCTTCGGCACGCCCTTGAGAACAGGGTCATGGGTCAGGCTGAGATGGGTCTTTACCATCATGGTGGCGTAATCGGCATATTTCGGGTCATCTTCAAGCATCTTGGCCTTGGCCTCGGCCTCCGGGAGCCATGAGACGCCGTCGGCCCCGTACACCTCTTTTGCGATGGTCGCAACGCGGTCGCGCAGCTTCATCTCAAGAGGATAAAGGAACTTAAAGTCGTTCTGGTCGTTACACGCGTCGATAACCGCATCGGCCAGCTCGAGGGCACCGTCGCCTCCTTTAAGCCAGTGCTGGGATTCCGCACAGCGCGCGCCGGCTGCCTCGGCTGCCTTCTTTATTACGGCTACCTCGGCATCCGTGTCGGTATAGAAACGGTTCACGCAGACGACGGGATTGATGCCCGACTTCCGGATGACTTCGATCATGTGAACCATATTGGCGCATCCTTTTTCGACAAGCGCCAGGTTCTCTTTAGTGTATTCATCCGGCAAGGCCTTGCCGGCAACGACCTTCGGTCCGCCTCCATGCATCTTGAGCGCCCTGACGGTTGTGGTAAGCACTGAGACATGGG